>JBFHJA010000108.1:0-10746 GCA_041596165.1 Draconibacterium sp.
ACCCGAATCGTTTGAAATAACCGCAGCAAAGCGTTTATCGGTTGCCCCAGCCCAGAGCGAAGTCTTTCCCAATCTGGAATGACCAAAAACGATTACTTTCGAAGCATCCACATCAGCATCTTTTTCGAAATAATCCATCGCACGACTTAATCCCCAGCTCCATGCCGCAATACTTCCCCACTCGTTGTCGGCGGGTTGTTTTTGTCCGTCTTTGTAAAACAAAGTGTGTATTCCATCAGAGAAATCATCTTTATCAGGATCAACTTCGCCATAATAAATGGTGGCCAAACCCATTCCGGCATCCAACATTTTTTCCACAGCCCAACGGTTGTCCCGAACCCCGCGCGACTGCTCGGTTAACTGGTTGTATGCAATTCCGAATGAAGCATTGTTGGAAACCCACGCATCAGAAATAATAATATTTGGGTCGGACGAAATTGTATGATTGCCATAAAAATTATATCCTACAAAAATTGGCGCTTTCACCACATTTTTTGGTAAATACAACAGGATAATAAAATCAAGTTTTTTGCCATTTTTCTCGAAACTGAGTTCAACTTGTTTCCTTTTTGCTTTACCGTTGAACGCATCGTCGCTCTCTTCAACAACTTCAAAAGAGGAAATATTAAGGTCGCCGGGGACTTCTCCAAACATGTTTTTAGTAAAATATTCTTCCAATTCGGGGCGGCGTTTTTTCTCCCAATCTTTCACATTTTTTACTTTTTTAAGATTGAAAGTGAGCAACGGATCGGGTACAACAAATTGAGGTACTTTGCTTTCATCGTAGTTGGGTTCAAATTGTTGTGCTAAAACCAGCTGCACAAAAAGTAAAGGCATAAAGAAGAATGCAAGTTTTTTCATGTCATTTTGTTTTAATTGTTTCAGGTTTCGGATTCAAAGTTTAAAGTTTCGGGTTATGTCTTTCTCAATACACAAAACTGCTTCCCCCAAGAAATTCGCGGAGAAGCGAAGTTGGTGGAATTTCGCTATCGTCGATTTGTTTAAACCACGACAGGAATTTCAACAACCTGTTTGCTTCAATATACTCATCACGGTTTTCAGGTACATTTTTCAAAATGGGTTCCGCATATTTTTTAAGTACTGCAAGTTCGTATAAAGTTGCCGAGTTGAACATTACATCAGCATTTTCCTGATAAGGAAATATGTTTTTCTCTTCTCCTCTGCGCACCGATGGCCAACGTTTCAATGTTTCCCAGGCAGGGTATCCGCGGTATTTGCTGTCGCGGATGATACGGCGCAGCAGTCGGTTATCTGCTGTTGAAATATGTGTATGTTCATCAAAAGAAATTTGTGTAAGCGCTGAAATAAAAATATTAAACGTGTATTTACGATCAATATGGGTGAGCAAATCGGGATTCATTCCATGAATTCCTTCTACCACCAAAATATCGCCATGTTCCAGCTTCAATTTCTTACCACTTGCTTTTCGTTTCCCAATCTGAAAATCAAAGCCAGGCAATTCTATTTCCTTCCCTTCCAAAAGCTCCAGCAATTGATTATTAAAATATTCAATATCAATGGCATCAATTGATTCAAAATCATATTCCCCAAATTCATCGACAGGCGTTCTTTCGCGGTCGACAAAATAATCGTCAAGCGAAATCATGTAAGGCCGCAGACCATTTACCGCCAGTTGAACCCCCAATCGCTTGCTGAAAGTAGTTTTTCCGGAGGCCGACGGTCCTGAAACCAGAACAACTTTTAAATCGCCGTCCAACAAATAAATCATATTAGCAATTTCGGCAATCTTTTTTTCGTGAAGTGCTTCCGATATTTTTATAACATCCCCACTTCTATTTTGAATTGTAAAATTATTAAGGTTGCCTATGGTTGAAACATTTAAGATTTCGGCCCAATCTTTTTGTTCCTGAAAAATCCCAAATAATTTTTTCCGTTCCACCAACTTGTGCAGTTTGTCAAGATGTTTTGGTTTAGGCACTTGCAGCAACAGTCCGTCAAAGTAGGTTATCAATCCAAAATTTGAAATATAACTTGTGGAAGGTAACAGATGACCATAAAAGTAATTGGCAAAGTTTTTCAAAAAATACAGGCTTGAAAACAGGTTTCCCTGCTGTTCGAAAAGTTGTGCTTTTTCAGCAAGTCCCTGTTGTCGCAATAATGCAACCACATCAGTAGTTAGCATTCTTTTCTTAACAAACGGGATATCCTGTTTAATCAGGGATTTCATCTCTTGCTTGATTATAAAAATATCGGAATCAGTAATTTCCCTTTCCAAACCATTTAATTCAAAAAAATAACCGTTTGAAATTCCATTTTGAATTTCCAGTGTTACTTCAGGGAAAGTTTCTTTCACAGCTGCATAAAACACAAAAATCAGACTCCTAATGTAAAGCCGTCTTCCATCGGGATGTGAAACATCAAAAAATTCAATTCGTTTGGGTTTGACCATACAAAACGAAAGTTCCCTGACCTGGTTATTGACAATTGCGCCACAAACCATGCTTTCAAGTTTGATATCCAGGTCTTTGCTGATTTCGAGCAATGAAGTACCTAAGGGATATTCATGTACTGAGTTTGTATTTTTGCAAAATATTTCGACTTGTTTCATTTCTTTTATTGTGTTTAGCCTTTGCATAAAAGTAAAAGTATTAAAAAATATGCGAAACAGGTAAAAGAAATTGAGATTGAGTTTTTTAGAAATCAGACACAGGACTTTGTCTTTCCAGGACAAAGCTTTTTTAAATGATTGATTTAGTACAGTTCAGTTCCCCAAACAAATTCATCCATTTAACTCTTCTTTCAAAAACTTCGCAGTAAAAGATTTTTTGTTTTTTGCAATTTCTTCGGGAGTTCCGGCACACAATATTTCACCACCGTTTTTACCACCTTCAGGACCAATGTCGATAATGTGATCGGCAACTTTTATCACATCCATATTGTGTTCGATTACGATGACAGTGTTTCCTTTGTCAACAAGTTTATTCAAAACATCCAGTAACACCCGGATATCTTCAAAATGCAATCCGGTTGTGGGTTCATCCAAAATATAAACTGTTTTTCCTGTGTCGCGTTTAGCAAGTTCGGCAGCAAGTTTTACACGTTGTGATTCACCGCCCGACAGTGTTGTTGAAGATTGCCCAAGTGTAATGTAACCCAACCCAACATCCTGCAAAGTATGCAGTTTTTGGGAGATTGAAGGAATGGCGTCAAAAAATTCAACTCCATGTTCAATTGTCATTTCCAAAACATCGCTTATTGATTTTCCTTTGTACCGAACTTCTAATGTTTCACGATTATAACGTTTGCCGTTACATTTGTCGCAATGCACATACACATCGGGTAAAAAATTCATTTCGATGAGTTTCAATCCACCACCTTTACATTCTTCGCAACGCCCACCTTTCACGTTAAACGAGAAACGTCCCGGTTTGTAACCACGAATTTTCGCTTCGGGAAGTTGGGCAAACAAATCCCTGATATCACCAAAAACATTTGTATAAGTAACAGGGTTTGAACGTGGTGTTCTACCAATTGGCGACTGATCAACCTGGATAACTTTATCAATTAATTCAAGACCTTTAACCGATTTATATGGAAGCGGATCTTTTAGCGATTTGTAAATATACTGGCTTAAAATGGGTTGCAATGTTTCGTTTATCAAGGTTGATTTACCACTCCCTGAAACGCCTGTAATACAAATAAATTTTCCCAGCGGAATTTTTAAATCCACCATTTTAAGGTTGTTACCTGAACATCCTTTTACCTGAAGAAAATCGGTTTTCCCATTTCTTCGGTTCTCAGGCACCTTTATTTTCCGGCGATTGTTTAAATAGTCGGCGGTTAATGAGTGAGTTTTCAAAACTTCCTGTGGTGTACCAGCGGCAACAACTTCTCCTCCATGTACACCGGCAAGTGGGCCCATATCAATTAAATAATCGGCGTGCATCATGGTTTCCTTGTCGTGTTCCACAACTATAATTGAATTACCTGAATCACGTAACTGTTTAAGTGCAGTTATCAGTTTCATGTTATCGCGATGGTGCAGGCCAATGCTGGGTTCATCGAGAATATAAAGCACATTTACCAACTGCGAGCCAATTTGCGTGGCCAGCCGAATCCGTTGCGATTCACCACCGGAAAGACTTTGTGCGGTACGGTCGAGTGAAAGATAATTCAATCCAACGCCAAGCATAAAACCAAGTCTGTCGCGAATTTCTTTAATTACTTCCACTCCAATAATTCGTTGCCGTTCGGTAATGCGATCTTCCAAACCTACAAACCAATCCCCCAATTCATTCAAATCAAGTTGTGCCAGATCAGAAATATTTTTCCCATCGATTTTAAAATGCAGCGATTCTTTTTTCAGCCGCATTCCGTTACATTCATCGCAAACAATTGTTTTCACAAATTGGTTGGCCCACTTTTGTGCAGTTTTCGATGGGTTGTCATCACGCTGACTGTCAATATATTTAACAACGCCATCGTAACTCATCTGGTAATTCATGCTTGTACCGAGAGGAGTATTTTTAAGCTGAATGCGCTCGTTTGTGCCAAACAGAATGGCATTTATACCTTCTTCTGAAATTTCACTAACCGGAGAATTTAATGTAAAATCCATTTTTTCCCCCAGCGCTTCAATTTGCCAGAAAATCATTGAATTCTTATAAGCTCCAAGTGGTGCAATTCCACCTTTTGAAATACTTTTTGTTTTATCGGGGATAATTTTATCCATATCGATTTCGGTGACCCTGCCCAGACCATTACACTTTTGGCAAGCACCCTGCGGCGAATTGAACGAAAAATTGTGAGGTGCCGGTTCGTTGTATGAAACACCGGTTGTTGGGCACATCAGCAGACGGCTATAATATTTGGCAGTTTGCGTATCGTGATCCAAAATCATAATTATTCCCTGACCATGTTTCATGGCAGTTTGCACACTTGCTTTTAAACGTGTTGTGCTGACTTCATCCACCTTTAACTTGTCGATCAGTATTTCGATGAAATGGTTTTTATAACGGTCAACGCGATAATTATGTTTAAGTTCAGTTATTTCCCCGTCGATCCGGGCAGATAAAAAACCTTTCCGGAGAATCTGTTCAAATAGTTCCCGGTAATGGCCTTTTCGACCTTTTACAACTGGGGCAAGAATATTAATCCGTTTTCCTGCAAAATCATCTTTTATTAACTGAATGATTTTTTCTTCGGTGTATTTCACCATTTTTTCGCCCGTGTTATAAGAAAAAGCTTCGGCGGCACGTGCAAATAACAAACGAAGAAAATCGTAAATTTCGGTAACTGTTCCAACTGTTGAACGGGGATTGCGTGTTGTAACTTTTTGTTCGATGGAAATGACAGGACTCAAACCTGTGATTTTATCAACATCAGGACGCTCCATATTCCCCATAAACGAACGGGCATAAGCCGAAAATGTTTCTATATACCGACGTTGTCCTTCCGCATAAATTGTATCAAATGCCAATGATGATTTTCCGCTACCACTTAAACCAGTAATAACTGTTAATTTATTTCGGGGAATTGAAACGTTTATGTTACGAAGGTTGTGAACTCTGGCACCATAAACAACAACATGGTCTTCGGTTTCTTCAATTTCAAACGGAACCCCATTATTTATATCTTTAATTTTCTGCATCCTGAAATTTAATTCCGAGTCAATTTAAAATGGGGATTTTTACTGTGTATTTTTTCTTTGCTGCATTTGTAAGTTTATCATCGCGCAACCATGGATTAAAATCTTTTAACAATTTATAGTTGATTCCATTTTCAATAGCAAAATCTGCAAAATCGCTAACCGATCCTGTAATTTCAACATCGCGAGTTTTTATCAGCGGATATTTATCATTTTCTCCAATAATAAAGTTGTACTGTTCCGGGTTTTCCAAAATAAGTTTTAGTGCTACAATCCTGAAAACATATCGTTGGGTTTCATCCACAAAAAGCAAATTGTAATAGTTGTCCATTTTTTGTCGGTCCATTTGGCGTTGTACCCTGGCTATTCCGCCATTAAAAGAGGCCGCGGCAAGCGTCCAGTTTCCATATTTATTATATGATGTGCGCATATAATCACAAAAAGCATAAGTTGATTTTTCGATATGATAACGTTCATCCACTTCGGAGTTTATTTCTAAACCAAAATCTTTGGCTGTACCATTCAGGAATTGCCAAAAACCAACTGCTCCGGCCGGAGAAACAGCCCTCGGATTTAGGCCGCTTTCGGCAAGTGCCAAATATTTAAAGTCATCCGGAATTCCTTTTGATTTCAAAATTGGTTCGATTACAGGAAAGTAGCGCGGCGCCAATTTAATATAGCGAATGGTTTGCGAATGAAAATAGGCATTTGAGAGTAGTTCACGATCCAGCGCTTCCCTCACATCAAACCTGTCAAGCGGCATTTCTTCGCCAACAAATTTAAGTTTATCAGGGATTATGACGGACGCAAATTTCGATTCTGACTGAACAATAACTTTTGTATCCTCTGGTTTTGCGGAACTTAAAATAAGAACTACAATAACTATTTTTATTCCGATTAACGCTGGCAATAAAATTCTCCACCACATTTTATTCTTCATTTTACAAATTCTTTTATTCAAGTATTATCCTAACAATCAATCAATTCATTCACATTATCTATCTATTAAAATGATAATATCCATAAAAATTCATCTTTTTAAGAATTCGCAAAAATACATTATAATGGTCGGATAACAACGAAAAAAGCCTGGCAATTTACCAGGCTTTCTTAAAGGTTTTCATCCTACTAAACAACATACTAATTGAGAAAGTTTCCAAGAAACCGTTCCTTTGATTCATTCAAATGAACAATATTCAAATATTTTGCATTTTTAAATTCATTTAAAACCTCAACTGATTTTAAATACACGGATTGATAATTTCTATCTCCAAAAATACCTTTTGAGATAACCTCCAGTTCATCATGAATACTTACCATTGTATTAATAATACTCATTCGAAAATGTTGTGTACACTCTGTACAGGGATTGTCCATTAATTCAGCAGCCTTTGCAAAGGCAACTTTCAAACAATCTATCGATTTTAAATAGTCCTTTTCTTTGCGATATAATTCTGATTGCACATAGTTTTTATAAATGCCGGCAAGGTGTACCTTACACATCATCTCTTTCAAAGGACAGTTAAAAACCTCAACTATACCTTTATTATCAATAAACTCCTGGGTTTGCGACGATGAGAATGTAAAAAATCTTTTCATACCTGCCTTCATTTTGCAATTTTCTATTATTGTTTAACGCAATATTTGCTTTATAACTTAATGTGCATGATTCAAACCAATGATTAAATCCTCATCTATCAGCGAAAATACACAACATCAAGTTTTCCATAAAGATTAAATCTTCGCAGAATTATTCTTTAATAGCTTTCCTTTAAGTATTTGATTTTCATTGCTTAATTCGGCAATCAACTGCCTTAAAAGCAGGTTTTGATTCTTTAAATGACTTATTTCAAACGAAGTAACTTCGCTTTTAACGTTATGGACATACACTCCCTTTTCGGTTTCAATAAAATCCCTTGAACACTTATTAAATAACTCTGTATCAATACTATGCTTATTTATAGATCCATCTGATAGTTCTTTAGAAATAACTTCCTTTGCGTACCGGATTTTTTCCTCATTGAAGAGATTTGCATTAGAATACGCCTTTGCAGGATTCTCATTTGATCCGATATAATACGTTTTTGCATTCATGATTTAATGGTTTTAACAATTACTAATATTATTTCATTCCCAAAACTTCATCAGCTTAAAAAATAAGTGAAGAACAAAAAATTATAACCTTAATAATTTTCTCTTTTGTTGGATATGGAACTGATTTTTGAAAAATTAATTCGGAAAAACAGGTTTGTTTTACTTAAAGCAAATTGGGTTTAAAAATTATTAAAGCCCTAAGTTTAAACAATACTGCGTTTTTCAATTAATCATTTGTACATTACATACAACTTAAATTAAAAACAAGTTTCAAATCCTAAATATTTTATAAAAAAATGCGTCCTAGAAATGTATTTTCAAAAAGTCAATGACAAACTTAAATAAAATATGTTTATAAACTGAAAAAATACCATAAAAAAATAAAACAAGTAAAAACATACATATAATACTGTACAACAGCACTATACGCAAACAAATATATCTTGAATCATTATAAATTACTAGATACTACACTGGCAATGCTATTTTTTATCAATTTTTATCAACAATTATTTCGCCCAATGTGTAATTTCTAATCCATTTTTATTTAAAAATTAGAAATCTCAACAAAAGTCACATAACTATCACAATATCAACGCACAGGAAAGAAACACACCTTCAACTATTTTACAGAACTGAGTTACCGAAAATATTTGACATTATGTTAACTTAGTTATTTGTCCACCGGAATAAAACTTACTTGTTGAATATTTTGAAGATTAGAATAATCATACTGGTAGAAACCATCGTCGCCGATTAAAAACAAATAACCATCAAACGGAATTACATCGAATGTTTTGATGTTTGCAAACCGGGCAATTTGATGATCGTCAATATTCAGCTTATCTTCAGTGTCATACACTTTCAGTCCGTCATCACCATCGCAAATAAACAGGGTTTGGTCATCGATTCCCAAACCATATGGTCCGGTAAGGGGATATGAGGCAAGCAATTCATTATTTTTATAATCATCCGATAATTTCAGTACATCAAGCCGGTTTGTATTGCTGCCGCAAACATTTCCACCACGTAAGGTTATATAAGCATAGCCATCGGAAATTACAACAGGATCACAACTAGTTACATGCCAAAAACTGCCAACATATTCTAACAGCGTCGGAACTTTAAGGTTAAATATCTGCATCCCTGAGCGTGTTCCCAAAAACATGTGTTTGTCATAAATAAACATGGTTTCAATATCCCAACCCACATTTTGCTTACCAATATCACTTGGCTTTTCAGGAGTTTTCACATCAAACATGTACAAAGTTGCATTGTCAACAGCATATAAATAATCATCATATAAACCAAAACGGGCCATCGAACCGCCAATTCCAAATGAATTGCCGGCGGATACTTGTACTCCTGATCCTAAATTAGCCAACATATCAGTTTCAGCATAACCAAACCTAGGATAATTTGGGTAGTAATGATATTCTATTTCCTGTCTGATCTTTTTAATCTCCCAGTCAATAACCACACCTTTTTCCTTATCCACAGTAGCCAACCTGTAATCTTCATTAACAGGTGGCGGTGTCATATAAGGAAAAACATCTTTTTCCCGATATACTTCTTTTGGATTGGCAAGGTCAGAAATATCGATTGCGACTAAATCCACATAACTATCAGCGTATAATATATTGTTTTTAACTGCCATATCCACATTTCCCGGTATTTCAATAAATTTCAGATTTTGCGGGTTGTGTGGATCGCGGTTATCTATTATATGAATTCCTTTCAACTCTTCGTTCACAAAAATGTACCCGTCTTTGAAATAAATTTTCCCTGGATTATTCAAATCAGTTGCCGGGGTTGATTTTACTGCATTACGCAAATCTTCGTATGTAAGATAAACAGGAGAGTTTGCAGTAAACACTTCTGTGTATTCATCCATGCAAGAATTAAAAAACACCAATAAAAAAAGAAGCGATATATTTCTGATTGTTTTCATTTCTGTAGAGTTTTAGTTGAAAATAAAACCTAATTTGATTGATAATCTGTTGTAGTCTATATCAAGTTGATAATCATTTTCGCCTTGGTAACTGAGCCTGTGAAACTGATATCCAAATGCAAACGACATACCGAATCCCGCTGAAAACATTCGTTGGTAGCCAATACCCGGATTTATAATGAATCCGCCTTTTGTATCCAGTTCGTTATTATAATAGCCCGGATTAGGCCATGGCAAAATATCATAATAATAGTGTGGTTGAATATTGTAATTATAAACCGGATTAGCATCTTCAAGTGGCACTTCGTAACCTGTTTTCAAAAACAGATATGGCGTTGAATATGAATCTCTTAACTTATACTCGATATTTACAAATGCCGGCAAATAGGATTCTTTTAAAAACTCAAGTCCAATTCCCAGACCAGCAGAAAGTTTTGGTATAATAGAATAATTCAGGGCAGATGAAAAACTAAAAGGAGCAGATTGACTGTTTTCCGAATTTCCGGCTAAAACGCCCATTTCAGTGCGCAAATAGAAAGGAGTATGAAAAGCAGGCTTTCCAAAAGTTTCATCCAACTGAGTCTTTTTACTTGAAACACGCTCTATTTCACCGGATTGAAATATCCAGAGATTCCCCGCTGATTTAATTTGAAGTTTTGATAAATCTTCGGAATACTGATATTTTCCTTTTAGGATAGTCCCGTTTTTCAGATAAACATAGCCTTTTTGAGGTTGGGCAAAAGCAGAAAATACCATTATTACGGTTAAAAACAAAAAGCACAATTTTTTCATGACAGTTAAGTTGTTTTATACCATTGAGATGAAAGAAAAGGAACAAGGGTTGCGTTGGAAGAGTAACAAAAACAACTATTTGAGAAATCCTGCGGAATCAAGCGTCTCAACTGCCTGAATTGCTGAACTTTCGCTGGAAATATTGATTCTGTTTTTTCTTAATAATCTTTTGATTTCCTTCTTATGTTCAATATTAAGAGAATATAACGAACGATTCTTTAATTGAATTTTAGACAATCCATTTTCTTTTGACAAAATGTAATATATTGTCTTTAACCTA
>JBFHJA010000109.1:0-10715 GCA_041596165.1 Draconibacterium sp.
ACCAATTCCTCCAAATTGTTTTTATGTTTTATTATCTCTTCTTCCGCTCGTTTCTGTTCGGTGATATCATGAATTATTCCAACCAGAAATTTCTTGCCAGTGTTATCAATATATCGTGTTTTTCTTGTTGTAATGATTTTTGTTTTATTACCCCTTATAGAAAGAGATTCTACGTTATTATTTTCTATGCCATCTGTAAGTACTTGATTATCTATTCTTATGAAATTCTCCTGTTCCGTTGGGGAAACATCTTCTGCAAGTGTTTTTCCGATAATCTGATCGCGGGATAAATTAAATAATGCGCAAAATGCATTATTAACCAATAGTAGCCTGCTTTGATCATCCTTTACAAAAACCGGATCGCCAATATTATTGATGATGCTATCAAGGTAATTATTACTTATTTCTGCATTTTCTTTAGCCTTTACCAATTCGATTTCCACAAGTTTACGTTCGCTAATATCTCTCCATGATGACATGGAATAAAGAATTTTTCCCGTTTCATCTTTTATTTTACAGGCATTTAAACTGACATCTATTTTACTGCCGTCTTTTCTTTTAAGAATTAATTCCCTGTTTTTAACTTCTCCATTTTTGGTAAATTGTTCGAAAGTTTCCTTAACATCTTCCAAACAATCATTGTGGTACATATTAAATATGGGTGAGCCAATTATTTCTTCGTTTGAATAACCGGTTTTTTTTTGAATTGTATCATTACAAAATAAAATAGTTGCGTCATCCGGAGATACGGATACTAACATATCGGGAGAATTATTGTATAATAAACGAAATCGCTCTTCACTGTTTCTCAGCGCTTCATTTAACTCAACCTGCTTCAGTTTCTGAGCCGCGGTGTCGGAGATTAATTGAACCATACTCATTAAAAAATCCAACGCCGTTTTTACACTTTCTTCTGAAACTACGGGAACTTTGTCAAGTGCATCAAGGTATTTTGTAACATCGAATTTGTATTTTCCGGCTTGCTCAGTAAAAAACTCACGGTTGGGTTTTTCGAAAAGAAATTGTCCTGAAAACAGGTTTGCAATATGTTCACCATTTATAACAATTGGTACAACAGCATCAAACAAGCCATTAAAACATTTGAGAAAGTGATACTTTTCACCTCCCACTTTTTTAGCGGCCAATTCCAAGTGGCTAATTTTACAAATTTCTTCAGTTTCGGGATGAATCCGGTGAAAATCGGCACATATTTTTCTCCAGGTTGATTTGGTTAAAATCTTTCCTTCCAAATCGGATATTGCTGATGTAAAGCCGGTTGTTTTGTAGAATCCTTCCAACAGAGCATTTACTTTTTCAAAATCTATTAAGTTTGAGAGTTGGTATTTCATACCTTAGTTATTTGATTTTTCATTCAATCTGTTTTCCAATTCTTTTAATTTTCCTTTAAGTTCTTTCATTCGTAATTCACGCCCAACAAACAAGTTGTTCAAACGTTGAATTTCTGTAACTTTCATTTCCAGCTCACTTGTTCTTTCCTTAACTTTGTTTTCCAGTTCATTATTTAATTTTCTTATTTCTTCTTCTGCAATTATTGATTCTGAAATATCGAGCAAGGTTCCGGTAATAACTTCATCATCGTTTAAGTTTATATGAGAACCATGTATTTGAACCCATAATAATTTCCCAAGTTTATGTTTACCTTTTACTGTGTATTGAATACTTTGAAGCTTTCCACTAAATCTTTTATCTATTTTGTGAATAACAATCTTTCTGTCTTCAATTTCAAATAAATCTGTGGGTTTCAGGGCCAGTATTTCTTGTTCTGAATAACCAAAAATTCCGCAAAAGCGTTTATTTACATATATAAACCTTTCTTTGTTTAGTATGTAAATTCCGGTTAACGATTGTTCAACCAAAGCTTTAAATTTATTCTCGGAAGATTTTAGAGCCAAATCACCCTCAATTCGCGGGGTAATATCTTCCATTTGAGTTATAAAGTATTTCGGATTATTGTGCTTGTCGTGAAGAAGTGCAGTACTTACATGAATCCATATTAATTCGCCCGATTTTTTTAAGTATCGTTTTTCATAAACTGCTTTTTTTATTTCGCCATTCATTATTTGTTCAATTGTGGCGGCTCCAATGGTCAAATCATCAGGATATGTTATGGAATTAAAGTGCTTCCCGACCAGTTCTTCCCGCGGATAAGAAAGCATTTCGCACAACGTGGAATTAACTTTTATTAATTTACCCTCCATGTTTGTGAGGCACATTCCGCTTGCCGATTGTTCAAAAATAGTTCTAAAGCGTTCTTCATTTTCAATGAGTTTTGTTTCAATTATTTTGCGTTCCGTAATGTTGCGGGTAATGGATAAAACTGCTTTCTCATTATTTACCTCAATAATACTTGCCGACATTAATCCGGTGAGAATTTTACCATTTTTTGAAATGAATTCAGCTTCTAAATTTTCAACAAATCCATGTTCTTCCAGTACTTTCAACAGTTTTTCACGATCGGTTTGATTTTTCCAAATATTTAGTTTTACAGATGACTTTCCAATAATTTCTTCCCCGGTATATCCAATAGTCCTTTCAAAACCTTTATTTATTTCCAGATAAGTACCATCCGAAAACCGATTCAGGTTAATCGAGTCGGGGCTTGTTTTAAATGCCTTTCTGAATTTTTCTTCGCTATCTCTTAAGGCTTTTTCTGCTTTTTTTCGTTCCGAAATATCCGAATGTGTTCCAATTACCCGGCGCGGTTTACCTTCAGCATTTAGTTCCATTATTTTCCCTCTGTCCAGAATCCATATATATTTCCCGTCCCTGCATAAAACTCGATACTCGCAAACAAAATAGGGCGTTTTTCCCTCGATGTGGTTGTTTAAGTTCTCATAAACTTGTTGTTTATCTTCCGGATGTACCCTTTTATTCCATTCTTCAAATTTGTTTTCAATTTCTGTGTCTGAATAACCCAGCATTTTTTTCCATTGCGGAGAAAAATAAACTTCGTTGGTTTCCATATTCCAGTCCCACAAACCATCTCCAGGGCCCTCCAAAGCAAATTTCCATCTATCTTCACTTAAAAGTAACTGTTTGTTTCTTTTTCTGATTCTACTGTTTAAACTGAAATTCAGCAGGTAGCTTAGCAGTAAAGAGAGCAACAAAACAGCTATCCCTAATTTGATAAAGTTTTGGCGGATTCCAAAAATTCTTACCTCAAACCATTTTTTTCGAAGTTTTTCAATTGTTCCATTTGCAATGAGATTTGCCAAAGCAAGATTAATTTTTTTAAGTAGTTCTACGTTTCCTTCTTTTACTACAAAGCAATACTCGCTGGGCAGAATCATATTTCCATATCCAACCACATTTCCAATCTTCGATTCATTTAATAACTCATTACCACTTGCACTTGTTACAATTGCTGCATCACAAATTTTTTCAGAAACCATTTGAAGGGCATCGGATTCGGTTGCCTGGGGAAGTAAATTGATGGCAGGAAACTTTGTTCTCAAGTAATCTTCGAGAACCGATCCACGTAAAACAGCAACTTTTTTTCCATTAAGTTCAGATATGTCAAGTATTGGAGGAAAAGATTTATGTAAATAAACTTTATTATAAATTATATCGTGCGGAAATGCGTAATCAACAACGCTGTCGCGTAATTCACCATAAAACATATCGCTAAAATCAACTGTTCCATCTACTTCCAATTCCTTGCGTATTTTAGTCCAATCCCCTAGTTTTACAACAATTTCAACGTTCATTTCGCGGGCCAATTCACTGATAATATCAATATTAAAACCTTCAGGTTCCCCTTTTTCATTAATATATTCGTAGGGTGGAAAAAACTGATCGCTACCAAAAATCAAAGTATCTTTTTGAGGCGTGGCATAAGAAAATGTGGAAAAAAAGAGAAGAATAATAGTTGAATGTAGAATGGGAAATCTTAGCGACATAATATCCCATTTACCACAATTCACACTAAATAATGACTTAACATTAGATTTGGTTTTTTTCATCTGATCAGGAATTTGTTTGTCGATTCGAAAATAGGAAAAATACCTAATAATTAATGTATTAAAAAGTTGGCAACTTATCTTTTTTTCAAAAGAAACAGGGTTTTATTATTTATGTTGAATATGATTTACGACCTGAATTTTTATTTTGAACTTCAAACCTGCCCGACTTCTACATTCAGGCCGGCTTTAATCCAGAAACTCGAAACTTTGAATTTTGAACTGGAAACTTTTCTAAACCTCCCTTAACTTCCACTTTCCTTTTCTAAAAAGGTAAAGTGCTGTCAATGCCAAAAATGTTTCGGCACACACAATTGCAATACTGGCGCCTGTTAAGCCCATATTTAAAACAACAGCAAGCAACCATGCCAATGGAATTTCAAATAGCCAGAAACTCACAAAATTAATTTTTGAGGGTGTAACTGTGTCGCCACTTCCGTTAAAACCTTGCATCATTACCATTCCCAGCGCATAAAAAAGAAATCCTGTGCTAATTATCCGTAATGCCAGTACACCGTTTTCAACAACTGCAGCTTCTGAAATAAACAATTTGACCCAAACGTCGGGGAAAATAAACAGCAGGAGCCCCATCGTACCCATAAAAGCGATGTTAGCATAACCAGTTACCCACACTGCTTTTTCAGCTCTTTCCGGATGTTTTGCACCAAGATTTTGCCCAACCAGAGTTGCAGCGGCATTGCTCAATCCCCAGGCTGGTAACAATAGGAAAATAATAATTCGAATAGCAATTGTATAACCCGCAAGCGCATCGGGGCCAGAAACGGCAATAATCCGGATTAAAAAAATCCAGCTTGAAGTGGCGATCAAATTTTGCAAAATTCCACCGCCAGAAATTTTCAAGATCTGAAGCATTACCCCGAATTTTATTTTCAGGCTTTCGAAGTACAACCTTATTCGGTGGTTGCCCGAAAAAAGTAAATAGAACTGATATAAAACTGCCATTCCACGGCCAATGGAAGTGGCAACGGCTGCGCCCATTATCCCTAGTTCAGGAAAGGGACCAATTCCGAAAATAAGCAGCGGATCGAGAATAATATTGATAATATTGGCAAACCACATTACCCGCATTGACATGGCTGCATCGCCTGAACTTCGAAATACTGCGTTGATGATAAACAGCAACATGATTATTGAATTACTTCCAAACATTACCATTGGATATAAATATCCTTCGTTTACCATTTTTTCGGTGGCGCCCATAATTCTCAGGAAATCCCGGGCAAAAAATACACCGGGAATTGCAAGCAAAACTGAGATTAATACCCCCAAAAGTATCGATTGAAATGCAACTACTCCGGCTTCTTTTTTATTCTTCTCACCAATTCTGCGTGATACAAGCGCTGTTGTTGCCATGCTTAAACCCATTCCGATGGCATAAACAATTGTCATTGCCGATTCGGTTATTCCAACAGTAGCAACTGCATCGGAACCTAATTTCGATACAAAGAAAATATCGACAACCGCAAATACCGATTCCATTACCATTTCCAAAACCATCGGGACAGCAAGTATGAAAATAGCACGCCCCAGACTTGTAGTTGTAAAATCGCGCTCGGAGCCGGCGATAGCTTCTTTTATGTCTTGCCAGATTTCTTTGAAATCAATGTTTTTGAATTTGGTCAAGGCCAAAACAAATATTTTGATGATTGTCACTTTTTTTATCTTAGGCCGCAAATATATGTAATTATTGCTTTTCTTCTGACATGCAGTAAATCAAAAGCTTATGATGCGAATGTTAACAGTTCCGGCATTTTCTTAAAGATTTACCAGCCATATTTGAACTCCATAAAAAGAATTCTGTTATTCTATTTGAAATAAAAATAAAATTATGTCTTTAAAATACGGAATCGTTTTCTCTGCCTTACTTTTTATCTTCTTTTCGTGTTCCAAATCAACACAGTTTCCTTCGAAAATTTCTGAAAAAGTAGTTTCTGATAATGTTGTTTTAAATCAGACTTTTTTACCCGCTGATTTGACGACTTTCATTGATTCAACTCATAAAAATAATTTTGGGAAAGAACTTGAAAAACTGTATCAGGAAAAGAAAAAATTTGATGGTCAGAATTCAATTTTTAATTTGGAAGATTTGGAGAGTTCATGGGAAATCCTTCAAAACCAGCGGAATAATTTCAATTTTGAAAATGTAAAACAGTGGATTGAAATTACTGGTTTTTTGCTTGAAGTAACTGGAAATACAAAGTATGCCGGGGAATTGGAAGAAACAATTTATCAAAGTGCTTCCACTTTTACGGAATCGGAATACAGAGAAATTGAAAAAAATAGTACCCCCTGGATTTTTACCAAAAATGTAGATCACATTTATGTAAACCTATATGCAAATTCAATAATAAAATATGAGCATTCAATGAAAGGTGCTGTGGAAATAACGCAGGAAACCAATTATCCGGAATCGGGAAAAATAAAGTTGAAATTTAAAATGGAGCAGAAACGTTATATCGAATTGTTTATCCGAATCCCGGAATGGGCTGAGGGGGCAACAGTAACCGAGTGGCGCGTGAAGTATGTAACAAATCCTGGTAAATATTGTCAGATTTTACGCAAGTGGGCCGAGGGTGATATTGTCGAGATAAATTTGCCGATAGAAAAAAGGCCTTGAGTTTCTGGTTCAGAGTTCAGTGATTCAAGTTCGAATTTCAGAGTAGCACAAAGTTGTAAACCTATTCATTCACTTACTCACTCAATTTCACTTCCCCATCTTTTCAATAAATCACGCCGGCAACTGGCTGCAATAAATGGATCGTTCACTGCCTTTAAAACTGCTTCTTTTTGAAATCTGTCAGTATAAATCAATTCATAAACTTTTTGAATTGAAAGGGAGTCTTTCCGTTCAATCAACTGCATTGAATCGCCGGTTTTTATGCTTCCTTTTTCAATTACCCGAATATATACCCCTGCAAAACCGGAGTCAACAAATTGCCTGACAATCCGCTTGTCGTTAAAACGAAATTCCAACTTAAAACAGGGTTGGCGTGGTTGTGTAGCCTGAACAACAGCATCCCCAATTTTAAAAATGTCGCCAATATTTACCTTTGCTTCGTGTAATCCTTCAACAGTTAAGTTTTCGCCAAACATTCCCCAGGGCATTTCCAGGTTAGGGTAGAGGTTTTGCCAGTATTTATAATGATCTGCAGAGTACAGATAGCAAGCTTTATCAATTCCACCATGGTAACGGCGGTCAATTACATTGTCTTTCTCCACATCTTCGGAACCTAAAAAAATGGGTTCATCCACCGGAAATTTGAAAATGCCGGTTTGAACTTCTTTGCCATTCCAGTTGATTATTCTTGATTCGCCAATATTTGTTGAAATTATTTTCATTGTAGGTGATATTTTATGCCTCATATTGCAAACTTTGCCCTCTGCCCTCTGCTCACTGCTCATTGCCCTTTGCCCTTTGCTCTCTGCTCGCAGCTCTCTGCCCTACCATTACAAAATATTCCGTTCCTTTTTAATGTTTTCGTATGCTTTATTTACACTTTGAAATTTTTCTTTGGCAGCATTTTCAAAGTCGTTGCCCAATGTACTTACTTTATCGGGGTGATATTTCATTGCCATCCTACGGTATGCTTTTTTAACTTCATCGTTTGAGGCGCCTGGCTCAATTTCAAGAATTTTATAGTCTGCCTCAGTATCAGGTACAAACATGGCCTGAATCGACTGGAAATCTTTGTCTGACAAACCCATTTCGCGGCTGATTACAGCAATTATTTCTTTCTCGTTTTTATCTACATTTCCATCAGCCTGAGCAATGCCAAACAGAAAATGGAGCAGTTGCAGCCGTGCCGAATAATTCATGTTGTTTTTAATTTGGTTACAAACTTCATTTACAGGTATAGTTTGTTCAAGCAAATCGCGAAGCATTCTTACGGCTTCTGTTGCCGATGCCTCTCCGAAATTGTGTACCATAAATTTTTTAACGTAGTCCAGTTCCGATTTCAATACTTTTCCATCGGCTTTCATCACGGCTGCTGTTAAAACAAGCAAACTCATAACATACCCACCTGTTGTTGTTCGTCCGGAGTAGCCAGTTCTAGTTGCTGTTTTTATTGCTTCGGTGCTACCATCAATCATTGAACCTACTGTAAAACCTATTATTGCCCCAATTGGACCACCAGCAAATGCGCCAAGTCCGGCGCCTATCCATTTACCAAATTTTGCCATCTGTTTTTAATTTTTTGTCTATTTCTATGATTTGTGGAATTAATAAATGTTTATTGTCGTTCACAAGCTCAATATTTGCTAATGTGCGTTTTTCTTCATCTCTCCACTGTTTTTTTATCCTCGATTCAACCATCTCCGGCTGTAACTTGTCTCTTTTAACCACCCTTTCAACTCTTGCAATTTCGGGGGCTGAAACCAAAATTGTGAAATCCATCATTTTATAAAATCCACTTTCGAATAAAATCGCAGCCTCATGAACTACATATTTTGAGTTTTGTTTTTGATGCCACAATACAAATTCATTTCTTACTATCGGGTGAACCAGGTTATTTACTTTTTCCAGCAGATTTTCATTGTTGAATATCAAGTCAGCGAGCATTTTTTTGTTCAACTTTTTATTTGAATCATAAATATTATTTCCAAATAGTTGAATTAGTTCATTTTTAATTTCCTCATTCGAATTGATTAGTTCTTTTGCTACTATATCAGCCTCGAAAACAGGAATGCCAAGTAGTTTGAATATTTTGCAAACGGTTGATTTTCCACTGCCAATACCTCCTGTAATACCTATTTTGACGGTCATTTGATTTTTCTTGAAATTGGTTTCCAGAATTAATTCCTTTCTATCAGAAATTCTACCTTTTCGGGTACAAACCTCAGGTCTTGAATAAATGCTGGTTTTTTATAAATATTGACAGATAAGTTATTCACGTCCTTAACAATTGAACTATAATCAACGGAGGCACCAAAATCTGAAATTTTAATATTTTCAAACCGACTTAATCCCACAGTAAAAACAACTTTTAGTTCCGAAGGAAATAGTTTTACGTGGGCATTTTCAGGTTTATTTAAAATTTCAATCGGGATTCTTAACTCTTTTTCGGTGTATTTCTCAACATCAATTAATAAACTTACTTTTTCCGGCGAAATCGTTGTTTTATCCGGATGAATCAACTCAATCTCTTGTTTTATGCTTGAATTGAGTTTATTCATAATGTTAACCTTTGTTTTTATTACTGATATTTTGTTTAAAAGAATAGCCGGACCTGTAATTTTTACTTCCTGCGGAATTGTTGAAATGGGTGATTTTAAATTGAATTGCGGTTCAAAATCAATGTTTACATCTAGCTCAACGGGTAAAGTTTTAGTTGCTAAGCTATCTAATACAATCGTAAGTACTTCAGGATAAATTTTTGTTATTTTTATTTCTCCGTGTAATTGTTGTGTAATTTGTGGGATAAGGTTATTGCTAGTTATTTTAAATGTTCCCGAATTTGAATCCAGATTTTTGGTTACGTCATCAACATCAATTTTAATTGGGGATAGAGGAAGTATTTTATACCGCAATAGGGTGAAACCTTGTCCATCAATTTCCAAATCAAGCTTAACCGGAGTTTTTTCGGCCATAAAACGGTTGGCCGGAGAATTAACAAATTTCACCGGATATGGAATTTCTGCTGAATAATTTTTGCTTAAGGCATTTAAAAACCAAAAAGTTGTGGCAATTGCCAAACAAATCAAAAACACTACTATCCTGTTGTTGTTTCTGATTTTCCCAACATTAAAAAATTCTGATACCTTGGATAAATTTGTATTCATTTTTATTAAAATCACAGCAAATTTAAAGAATTATGCCAATATGCTGCATGAACATGGATATTTAAAGAGAAAGTTAAAACAACTTGTCACAAATATGATTGTGTGTAAATATATGTTTGTTGTTGTCTGTACTTTTACATTTTCGTTGAAAATACCTTGAGGATTTATTGTTAGTTCCCGGTTTCATTGGAAAATCAATCTGAAAAAAACAAAAGAGATACATGCGTACCTCTTTTGTAGTGACCCTACCGGGATTATTACCTAAAGCTGTAAGTATTTCTTAGTGAGTGTTTTATGAAGAACGTTTTTATGGGTACTCACCGTTTTGCTCACCCACATTTGTTTTGATGCTTAATCTGCTCTTTTGTGTTCTAAAGATACTAAATCCGAATTATACTGCCAAAAATGATGATATTTTGAATGCAGCAGAATACAGAACAAGGTAAAAGCTTTTAGTTAAGTTTTTTCTTTTTGACAAAATAGGAAATTATTTGCGGAGTCTGGAAAAAGAATTCAATGAGTCGTAAAATGGAATACGAAAAGAATTGAATCACCTATCGGATGCCGGTTCTTTGGTATCCGAAAACGTCGGACTAATCCGCTACTAAGGCTCACATTGAAAATCCGGTGGATTTATTATAATCGGTAAAACCATTGAGGTTGTCGGTAGCCGTAATCAGGATATCATCTACTCCGCGGGCCCGCATATCGGTAAGTACGCTCATCCAGAATGCAGCTGATTCATTCTTGCCCAGCCAAAGACCAAGAACTTCCTTTTTACCATCCCGTTTAAGCCCAACGGCAATGTAAACGGTTTTGTTGATTACCTTGGAGTTCTCACGGACTTTAAACACAATGCCGTCCATCCAGACGATTAAATAAACCGATTCTAAGGGGCGGTTTTGCCAGGCTACAATATCGTTGGTCACAGCA
>JBFHJA010000110.1:0-10697 GCA_041596165.1 Draconibacterium sp.
GACAAATCCCGATAGAGGTCAGTAAATAAATTGGGCTTTTCTGATAAAAACACAGGTTGCAGACCACTTTTTACATGTGCCAATAACAACAATAATATCAGCATCTTCAACCACCGGGATTGCATCGTATAATGCAGGTACTGCTTCACCAAACCAAACGATATGAGGTCGCAACTGACTGCCTTGTTCGCATTTGTCGCCCATTTTTAATTCCCAGCCATCGAGCGTATAAACAAGGTTTTCGTCAAAAGTACTACGCACTTTTCGCAATTCGCCATGCAGGTGAATCACATTTGAGCTTCCTGCCCGTTCATGTAAATCATCAACATTTTGAGTTATAACTGTAACATCAAACCATTCCTCAAGTTTCGCAATCGCAATATGACCTGAGTTTGGTTCAACTTCATTAAGTTGTTTGCGACGCTGGTTGTAAAAATCCATAACAAGGTACGGGTCTCTGCGCCAGCCATCTATACTTGCCACGTCTTCAACATTGTAATTTTCCCAAAGTCCATCCATATCACGGAAGGTTTTTAATCCGCTCTCCTGGCTCATGCCGGCACCCGAAAGTACGACGAGTTTTTTCTTCATCACTGAAAAGTTTTTCTAAAAATACGATTAAATTGATTGCTTCCAAAATATCATTTTCCCAAAAGGTTTGGCTGGATTTATTTACATTTGCAGCAATGATAGACCATGCAACCGTAGAACGAATTATTGATGCAGCCGAGATTTCGGATGTGGTTTCCGACTTTGTAACACTCAGAAAAAGAGGTGTGAATATGTTGGGAATGTGCCCTTTCCACAACGAAAAAACGCCATCGTTTACTGTTTCGCCTGCAAAAGGAATTTTTAAATGTTTTGGTTGTGGAAAAGCAGGTAATTCTGTGAATTTTATAATGGAACATGAGTCGCTCAGCTACCCTGAAGCGCTAAAATGGCTGGCAAAAAAATATCATATCGATGTAGTTGAACATGAAGATACTGAAGAACAAAAACAGCTAAATGACGAGCGCGAAAGTCTGATGATTGTTTCGGGGTTTGCACAGAAATATTTTACAAAATTTTTGTGGGAAGAAAATGAAGGTCGGACGATTGGATTGAGTTATTTCAGGGAAAGAAGTTTTAGGGATGATATGCTTAAAAAGTTTGAAGTTGGCTTTGCCCCCGACGGAAAAACACCATTTACTGAAGCCGCGCAAAAAGAAGGCTACAAAATCGATTTCCTCGAAAAAACAGGGCTTACTATAAAACGCGATGACTGGATGCGCGACCGATTTGCCGGGCGGGTAATGTTTCCCATTCACAATCTAGCCGGACGTGTAATTGCTTTTGGTGGCCGTATTCTGAAAGAAGATAAAAACACTGCAAAATACCTCAATTCGCCCGAATCGGAAATTTACCACAAAAGCAAGGTTCTTTATGGTATTTTTCAGGCCAAACGTGAAATATCGAAAACCGATAAATGTTATTTAGTTGAGGGTTACACCGATGTACTTTCGATGCATCAGGCTGGTATAGAGAATGTTGTTGCTTCATCAGGCACGGCCTTGACTACCGATCAAATCAGATTAATAAAACGTTTTACACCAAATGTTACAATTATTTATGATGGAGATGAAGCCGGAATAAAAGCTTCGTTGCGTGGGATTGATTTGGTTTTGGAAGAAGGGATGAACGTGAAAGTGCTGCTCTTGCCTACCGGCGAAGACCCCGATTCGTTCGCCAAAAAAATGGGTGCCAGTGGTTATTTGAATTACATAAAGGAAAATGAAACCGATTTTATTCAGTTTAAAACCCGACTTCTTTTAAAAAGTACGGAAAACGACCCCGTTGCAAAAGCGAAATTGATTTCCGATGTAATCCGCTCGGTATCTGTTATTCCAGATACAATAACACGTTCGGTTTATATAAAAGAATGCAGCAAATTACTCGATGTTAACGAAGATGTTTTGTACAACGAAGTTCAAAAACAGAAACGCAAACAAAACGATGATTTCAGAACGAATGAAATTAGGGAAAAGACCCGAAAAATAGCCCGGCAGCCTGAAATTCCAAAAGAAACTAAACCCGGGGAATTTTTGGAGGAGGAACTTGTATTTCTGCGGTTTTTGTTAAAACATTGCAATACACCACTTTTTGAACTTGAAGGCGAGAATCCCAATGAGATTGAACTAATAAGCGTGGGAGAGTTTATGATCAGTGAGTTGGAGAATGATGAGTTGATTTCGCAGAATGATTTGTTCAAAATAATTTTTGGGGAAGTAAAAGACAATTTGGGAAACCCGGCGTTTGATCCGTGGAAACATTTTATTTACAATTCAAATAGCGAAGTAAGTAAACTTGCCACTAACTTGCTTTCGGATAAACACCTCGAAAGCAAAATCTGGCAACGCGGTGGTGGATATACCGAAAAGGAAGAAGATATTTTGGATTTACTGATTCCAAAAGTTATAAACGAATACAAAGCCCGTAAAATCAGGATGCTGTTACTTGTTATTGAAGATGAAATAAATAAAGCTTTTTTGGAGGACAACTTTGAAAAAGTAATCGATGAGCAATCGAAATACATGAACCTGAAGCGAGTGGAAAAAGATCTGTCGGACAAATTGGGAAACCGCACGATGAACTAAAAAAATAAACAATGCGAACACTTTTTATCGAAAACCGCGAAGAAATCAACAAAATAATCGGCGAATGTAAAACTTGCTACCTCGCAATGACGGACGGAGGATTTCCATATGTTTTGCCCATGAATTTTGCGTTGGACGGCGATACACTTATCCTTCATTCTGCTCAAAGTGGGCGAATGTGGGAAACACTGAAAAAAAATCCCAATGTATGTATTAACTGGACATTGGGTGAAGATCTGAAATGGCAAAATGTACGGGTAGGGTGCAGTTACCGTGTACAATCAAAATCGGTTATAGTTGAAGGCAAAGCTGAATTCGTAGATGACTTTAACGAAAAAACCCGTTGTCTTGAACTTTTAATGGGCCAGTATAGCAACCGTGAATTCAAATTCAGCAAACCGGCGGTTGAAAATGTTGGTGTAATAAAAGTTTCGATAGAGAAAATTTCGGCAAAGGAATTTGGGATAAAAGCTGGTATTCGGTGAGTATACCACAGTTTGTCAACGTTTATCTTGCAGGCAGAAAATGATATAAAAAAAGGCCGCAATTTCTTGCAGCCTTTCAAAATCTAACTTTTTCTAATCATTGTTCTCTGTTTACCTGTTCCAAACTGTTTCATTTGTCATCCAGTTTTCAATACTCAAAACCGTTTCTGTTTCCTCAACATTGTTATAATTGTTCCAAATTTTACCATTTGTCATCCAAATTTCAAGTCCCATTTCGGGTTCAGCAACTTCAATGAAGTTGTTGGTTGAATTCCATGCTGAAGCACTGGTCATCCAATTTTCAAGTTGTAATCCGTTTTCTGTTTCCTGGATATACACGTATTTTGCTGATGGTTTTGTATTCCAAATGGTTTCTTTAATCATCCAGTCTTCCAGGTGTAGTGATGTTTCAATTGCCTGACTTGTTGCTTTTGTCTCTGTTCCTTCTGCCTTTACATTACCGACTATTAATAAAAATGCGATAAATACTCCTGCGGCCAAATTTTTCATTGTTGTTTTCATTATTTCTATTTTTTGTTTTCGTCTTAATAGACTAATTACGGATACAAAGGTTGCTCAGTTTTTTGTTAAAAAGTATTAGAACTTTGTTAATGAAACTTTAAGGTCGGTGAATGGCGAAAATTATCGGTGAAATATATTCCATTTTGATGTTTTCATTTTCAAAATCATCGGTAAATAGCTATTAAATCAAGGGGAACAGAAATAGGATTTTGATGAATGGATGAAGATTAAGGGCTATGATTTCGAAAAATCCTGGTATGCTATTAATTATTTCGAACTGATTATGAACAATTATTTTTTATTTCTTGCCCGAATAATACTTTCTGCAATAACTGGGATTTTCTTGGTTTCTGGTTTTCCATGAAATGAAACCTGACCACAGACTAATTCTGTCCTCTTGATTGTATTTTTTAATTCAAAAAAATCTCATCTACAAAAATCCATGCAGCTTCGCCCTTTCCGCGGTGCCACGAGGGTAACTTTTTGAGATTGCTTACAGTGAATTTGTAATATTTAAAGGAAGTGCTTTCCGGAAAATCGCAGTTAAATGAACTTGCTCCTCTCTCATCTGATTCTGTGCCGTCTGGGAAATTAACATCTGTAATCTTTTCGAAGTTTTTGCCATCGTTACTTCCTTCTGCCGAAATCGATTTTATTGGGAAAATATAAGCACCAATATCAATAAAAGCGTTTAGATATAACGATTTTAAAGGTTTTGCCTGTTTGAAACCAACAACAAATTCCATGTCATAATCGCGATAAGCCAGCCATTCCCCATTTGAAGTATTGTTTTCGCCCAACTGAAAATTAACAAGAGTTTTTGCGCCGTCATTCTTATATTTTGGATTTGGGTAGGTGATAAGATAAATTGTATCGGGTTGAATGCCCGATTTATAAAATGTGCGTTGCACAGCATCGCTGCCAATCCAGCCGGGTTTAAAAGCTTTTATTTTTAAAATGGTATTTTCTGAGAGTTTCAGCGGAGTATTGTATTCCGAGCTTTTTAAACTGTCGGGTTCGCTGCCATCGGTGGTGTATTTTATAACAACTCCCTGCAAAAGGTGTTTTAATTTTACGGTGAGTTTTTTTGAAAAAACAGCTGAATCCTGTGCAATTGTAGGATTGCTGATTTTCATGACTTTATCCTCCAAATTGTCGCCAACAATTATGTCGATATCAGGGTATTTGGCAATTGTGCTTTCAAGCTGTTTTATATCCGTTTTTTGCGACCAAACATGAACTGATGAAAATTTCGCCCCTTCAAGAAATTTGTCCAATTCCGCGGCAACAAAATCAATCCCACTTATTGAAACCACCCCAAGTTTAGGGAGTTTTTTCAGTTCTCCAAGTACGCCAATATCAAGATTTGTCGAATTCAGATTC
Source organism: Draconibacterium sp. (assembly GCA_041596165.1). GTDB lineage: Bacteria > Bacteroidota > Bacteroidia > Bacteroidales > Prolixibacteraceae > Draconibacterium. The sequence goes on from JBFHJA010000110.1 coordinate 5,024, forward strand.
AATTTCTGTAAGTTGCTGAACTTTATAATGATATCCAGGTCTTCCTTTGTCAAAGGCATTCCCTGCATATTCAGACTGAAAATGCTTGTTCCTATTTTCTCCAACCTTTTTAGGTTTTCCCGATTGTAATTTGAACCCTGAAAAAAGTTGACCTCAATCTCATCCGACCCATTGAAAAGATAATTCACCGAACAGTAATTTGAATTGAATTCCTCCAAACCGGGCAAGTCAAAATTGAGCGCAGTTTGCTGTTTTGCAGCATTCTGGTATTTACTGACCAACAAAAATAAACTGTCTTCCTTCGCCAATTCACTTAAACGGAGGTCAAAGCTGTTTCCCGATTTTACCCACAAGCGGATGATGCTTTTTTCAACTTCGGTAAGTTGCAGCTTGCCTTCGGGCGGCATGTGACTCTCATGTTCCAGCGGCAAATTAATTGTTTTCATCAGGATTCCGTCATCGAATAAATCTCCGCTTTGTCCACCCATTGAAATGCTTTCAGACGTGTGGAGCTGCAAACCACCTTTAGTTTTGTCAATACCGTGGCAACTGACACATTTTCGTGCAAAAACGGGTTCAATCCCAAGTTTGAAGATTGTGGCTGTGCTGTCGATAGTGATTTCCGTTTCAGTATTGTCAGGTTTCGGAAAACTCAAAGCATTTACACCATGTGTCAACTGGGCGCCTTTATGTGTCGAACCAATTAAAACCATTAAAAAGATTATTGCCAAAATCCTTTTTATATTGATATTCAAATTCAACACATAAATAAACAACCAGCTTAAAATGGCAACCACAACCCCGCCCCATTTGTGCCAGTTTATCAATTCAGCTTCATAAGCATTCTGCAACGACAGCAATATTCCAAATATGGCGACAACAACAGCGAGAAATGCATTTACAGCCAGCAATAATTTCTCGGTTTCAAGAGGGATTCTTTTATGCTGAAAAAACAGGAAATAAATGGAAATCAAAAATCCAAAAACAATGGGAAAATGCAATGCCAGCGGATGAAATTTACCCAACCACAGAAAAAACAGATCAGGTTGAATTTTTTGATCGAAGACAGCAAGTACAATAAGCAAAGGATTGATAATCCATAAACTTAAATCGAGTATTTTGTAAACCTTTTTTGGACACATTATCAGGCAATTAAATCATGCACAATTTTGCCACTAACGTCAGTTAAACGGTACCGTCTTCCCTGATGTTTAAAGGTAAACTTTTCGTGGTCAATTCCCATAAGGTGCATCACAGTTGCCTGAAAATCGTGCACATGAACGGGCAGTTTTGTTATGTTGTAGCCAAAATCATCGGTTTCTCCAAAAACGCCGGGTTTTACTCCACCACCCGCCATTAATATTGTAAAGCAACGGGGATGGTGATCGCGGCCATAATCGTCTTTGGTTAATTTTCCCTGACAATAATTTGTGCGACCAAATTCGCCTCCCCAAATTACAAGTGTTTCGTCCAGTAATCCACGCTGTTTTAAGTCTTTTATTAACGCTGCCGAAGATTGGTCAACGTCTTTACACTGACCGGCAATTTCTTTTGGCAGATTTCCGTGTGTATCCCAACCCTGATGATAAAGTTGAACAAATCGCACCCCGTTTTCCGATAATTTGCGCGCCAGCAAACAGTTTGCTGCATAAGTTCCGGGAACCAAACAATCGGCGCCATACATTTTTATTATCGATTCGGGCTCGTTTTGCAAGGAGGTAATTTCGGGTACTGCCATTTGCATGCGGTAAGCCAGTTCGTATTGCTGAATTTTTGTTAAAATTTCGGGGTCGCCAATATTTTTGTACGATTCGTTGTTTAATGCCGAAATTTCATCCAGCATGGCTCTCCTGTCAATTCTGTTAATGAATTCCGGATCGGTCAGATATTTCACTGGTTCTTCGCCACTGCTAAACTGCACACCCTGATGAATGGAATCAAGAAATCCGTTCGACCACAATTTGGAATAAACGCCTTGACCGTTGCCTTTTCCCTTGCTGAGTAAAACACAAAAAGCCGGCAAGTTTTTGTTTTCACTTCCCAAGCCATAACTCAACCATGAACCCATGCTGGGCCGGTTGCCTACCTGTGCTCCGGTTTGAAAAAATGTTAATGCCGGATCGTGATTTATTGCTTCCGTAAACATTGATTTTACCATACAAAATTCATCACTCATACCTGCCATATTCGGAAGGAGCTCGCTAAACCACGCACCACTATTTCCGTATTGGGCAAAACTGAATTTGCTTCCTGCCAATGGGAATTTCGCCTGATTGGAAGTCATTCCTGTGAGTCGTTGACCCATTCGGATGCTTTCGGGCAATTCCTCGCCCTGCATTTTTTGCAGCATAGGTTTATAATCAAACAATTCCAATTGCGACGGCGCACCATTCTGAAACAGATAAATTACCCGTTTCACCTTTGGTGCAAAATGAGGAAGTACATTTGTGAAAAGTTCTTCTTCGTTTTTTCGTTCAAACAAACCGGGAATCATGAGTGAACCCAAGGCCAAACCGCCAATCCCCAAACTCAGACGAGTTAAAAATTTGCGCCTGTTCTGGTTTAAAATATGCTCCTGAAATTCTTTCATTGCATTTTTTTTTGTATGAAACACTTCCCTGCCCGTCCTTTCAGGCAGGGACAGCACTCAGTGTGACTTTCTCCCTGAGCGAAGTCGAAGGGTGTTTGTGTTGTACTTTAATTCAAAATTTCTTTTTTGCAATATCGATTATGTTCTTGTAATTGCTTCTTCCAAGTTATAAATCACCAAAATCGTCTTCATTAATGCGCCAGCTTCCAATTCATTCACCTCAACTTTTGGGTGTTCGTATTCGCCAACGGCAAGGGTTGACTTTAATAAACCCGGATTCAGATTAAAGAATTCCTGCTGCTTTTTGCAGTATTCCAACAATTGTGTTTTTTCAAATTTTGATGGTTTGCGAACTAATATTGTCTCGAAAGCCTGTTCAATTTTTTCATCGAGGTTTTTTTGTTGAAGAGAAATATTTTGAGCTAACACGCGGCTGGCTTCCAAAACTGTTGGATCGTTCAACATCGATAAAGCCTGCAACGGCGTGTTTGTGCTTGTTCGTTTTCCTTCGCACTGATCGCGGCTGCTGGCATCAAAAATCATTAAAATAGGTGGTGGTGCTGTTAATTTGAAAATTGTATACAAACCGCGGCGATACAAATCGGGACCGTGATCCTGTTTATAACTTGCCAAAACACCTCTGCCCGAAGTTGTGCTTTCCCACACACCTTTGGGTTGATACGGTTTTACACTTGGGCCGCCAATTTCAGGGTTCAACAAACCGCTGCTGCTTAAAACCCAATCGCGAACAATTTCGGCTTTAAACCTGATGCGTGGCGCACGTGAATAGTAAATATTTTCAGGATCCTTCTCTAATTGTTTTTTGCTGACATTACCCGATTGACAATAAGTATTGCTTGTGAGCATCTTTTTGATGAGGTATTTTATGTCCCAATCGTTTTCCATAAAATCCACAGCCAGCCAGTCTAATAATTCAGGGTGCGAAGGCAAATCGCCTTGTAAACCATAATCGGTGGAGGATTTTACAAGACCTCTTCCAAAAATTTCCTGCCATATAAAATTCACAAAAACACGCGCTGTTAAAGGATTATTCTTATCGACTGTCCATTGTGCCAAACCTAATCTGTTGCGAGAATAAACAAGCGTATCAAACGGCATAATCGCCTCAATGGCTGTTGGTTTTACCCGTTCTTCAGTTGGTGCATCATAGCTTCCACGGCTTAATATATAAGTGGGTTTTTTTACAATGCTGTCGCCCATAACCGAAACCTGCAAAGGATTTGTGTCTGGCGCATTAATGTATGTCATCAGATTGTCCCTGTCCTCTTTTGTGATAAATAACTTCGGATTTTTTGCCGGAGTCGATTGGCCTACGTCGCCTTCGTAACCAATTTCCTTGCTTTCGTTAAAAAAAGCATACAACTGAAAATAGTCTTTTTGTGAAAACGGATCGTATTTGTGATCGTGGCATTGCGCACATTCAATGGTAACGCCCATTATCGCCTTGCCGAAAGTGTTTGCTTTGTCGATATTGTAGGAAACACGATACTCTTCGTCGATTACCCCTCCCTCTTCAGTATATTTATGATTCCTGAAAAACGCAGTTGCCAGAATGGTTTCTTTTGTGGCATTTGGCAATAAATCACCGGCTATTTGTTCGGTTAGAAACTGATTGTACGGCATATTTTTGTTGAAGGAGTGTATTACCCAATCGCGCCACGGCCACTGCGAACGAATATTGTCGTCCTGAAAACCATAGGAATCGGCGTAGCGAGCCAAATCCATCCAGAGAATAGCTAGTTTTTCGCCATAGGCAGGTTTTTGTAAAAGTGTGTCAATTAATTGGTTATACCAGTTTTTGTCAGATAAGTTTGTCCATTTATCTATTTCAGGATAAGTTGGTGCCAATCCGGTTAAATCAGCAAAAGCCCTTTTAATAAGTATTTCACGAGGTGCTTCGTCATTTGGTTTAAGCCCCTGCTTTTCTATTTTCCGAAGAATGAAATTATCGATCTCGTTTTTTACAAGATCATCATTTTTTACTTCCGGCACTTCGGATTTGACCGGGGCGATAAAAGCCCAGTGTTTTTCGTATTTGGCGCCTTCTTTTATCCATTGTTTGAAGATTTTGATTTCTTCGGGAGTTAAATGTGGGAGGTTGCTTTCGGGTAAAGGCATCATAACGGCAGGGTCGGTTGATTCAATCCTCCTTATTAATTCGCTTTCTTCGGGCGCACCCGGAACGATTGCAAAATGACCTTTATTAACTGTTAACTCGGCAAAAGCCCCTTCCTGCAAATCTAATCTCAAGCCAACTCTGCGGGTATTTGCATCCGGTCCGTGGCAAAGAAAACATTTGTCGGAAAGAATAGGTCGGATATCGCGGTTGTAGGAAATTTCAGTATTATGGTTGCTACTTTTTGGGGTTGAAAAAAGGTAAAAGCCAGTTGCTAATACTGTTACAACAATGATAATAATTGATATTTTTCCGCCTTTCAACTTCCTCATTTCTTATTTGTTATTCCTTATTTTTTCAGGCTGGTTTTTTCAAACTTTATAAAGATGCTATCCGATCTTAACATTTTGATTTTTGTCTTAGTACTTGGTACTGAATACTCAATACTTACTTCCTTGTAAACTTATACGGATATACTTTCCCAGAAGCCCACTGCGCAACGTAAACGCTGCCTTCATCGTCAACACAAACATCATGTGGGTTTCTGAATATTTTATCGGTTTGGCTCAAAGTCGCCAGTTTACCATTTTCATAAACCGGTTCGGAACCTCCGAGATTTGAAACTACCTTATTTTCTTTGTCGAGAATGGTAACAAACCCTGAATCGGCATTGCTCAGGCTTGGCGATCGTAAAACTGCGGCATACAAATAATCGCCTTTAATAACTGGCCGACAAACACAGGCGCCGGGCAAATGAATGATCTCAATCAAATTACCATCCAGCGAAAAGCGTTTAAAAGCATTTCTAGTTCTGTCGGTAATAATTAAAGTTGGTGTTTCATTTCTATAATCAATACAAATACCGTGGGCGTTGTCGAAAAATTCATCTCCTTCACCTCTTCCGCCAAACGAGTTTAATAATTGTCCTTTTTCATCGTAATGCAATA
>JBFHJA010000111.1:0-10645 GCA_041596165.1 Draconibacterium sp.
CAACAACCACAATTTACCTTCCTGAATGGTAAATTCCATGTCTTGCATATCGCTGTAATGGTCTTCTAATTTTTGTTGTGTTTCGTTCAACTGACGATACATTTCAGGCATCGCTTCTTCCAATGAAGGGTATTTTGAAGCCCTGTCGGCTTCACTAACACCTTGAAGGGCAGCCCATCTTTTTGAGCCTTCCAGAGTAATTTCCTGAGGTGTACGGATTCCAGCAACAACGTCTTCGCCTTGAGCATCGATAAGGTATTCTCCATTGAAAATGTCCTCGCCTGTTGAGGCGTCACGAGAGAAACAAACGCCTGTTCCTGAGTTTGAGCCCATGTTGCCAAATACCATTGCCTGAACATTTACTGCTGTTCCCCATTCGTCAGGGATTTGCTCCATGCGACGGTAGAAAATCGCGCGGTCGTTGTTCCAGCTGTTGAAAACTGCTGCAACTGATCCCCAAAGTTGTTCCCATGGGTCAGTTGGGAAGTCTTTCCCAGTAACTTTTTTAACCGCTGTTTTAAATCTTTTTACAAGTTCCTGTAAATCTTCAGTTGTAAAATCAGTATCTAAATGGATACCTTTTTCTTCTTTCAATTCTTCAATAATTTCTTCAAACGGATCGATTTCCTCTTTACTTTGAGGTTTCATATCCATTACAACGTCACCGTACATTTGTACAAACCTGCGGTATGAATCCCAGGCAAAACGAGAGTTTCCCGATTTTTTTGAAATGGCTTCAACAGCTACGTCATTCATTCCGAGGTTCAAAACTGTATCCATCATACCAGGCATTGAAGCACGTGCACCCGAACGTACGGATACGAGACATGGGTTTACCTTGTCGCCAAATTTTGTGTCAGTTAATTTTTCGACCAACGCAACGGCAGCTTCCACTTCGGGTTTAATCAAATCGAAAGTTTTTTGTTGTCCCTGTGCATTGTATAATGCACAGACTTCGGTGGTAATAGTGAAACCCGGAGGAACCGGAACTCCAATAAGGTTCATTTCTGCAAGGTTTGCACCTTTCCCGCCGAGTAGGTTTTTCATATCGGCTTTACCTTCTGCTTTTCCTGCTCCAAAGGTGTATACATGTTTCGTCATAACAATTGTTTTTTTTAATATGAATGAATATAAATAGTTCTATTTTTTTTAGGGCTGCTAAAGTAATTTTATTTTTTATAATTAAAATAAACATAAGAAAGAAGCATGTTTAAAGACATATTTTCGTGTAGCTTTTATTAGTTCTGAAAGGCAAATATAAATCTTTTAAACAAGTTAACAGGATATGTATAACTCTTTGTTCTATTGAATATTAACTATTAACATTCTTTAACTTTGATTCAGATGTGTTAACTCTTTTATGGTCTATATTTGTAACATAGATTTTAAGTAGAGTTTTTTCATAGAAATAAGTTTGGTTAGGTTAGGAAACAGGGGTGGATTACATCCTTGTTTTTTTTGTGCCTGTCTGTCAACTTTTCAGCTAAATTTTGTTTTTGATGTCGCATTTTCATTTTTCCGAATATCTGTTCTGACATATTGTCTTTCAGTTGGTTATGGTGTAAATTTTGAATTAGAAAGTGCGTTAATTTTAAAAGTAATGAATTATGAATCTAAATAATTTTACAATTAAAGCCCAGGAAGCAATTCAGTTTGCTTTTCAAATTGCACAAGGTAACAATCAACAAGCTGTTGAAACTGGACATATATTTAAGGGATTGTTCAATTCCGCTGAAAATGTGATAGGTTTTCTTTTAAAAAAACTAGACGTTAATGTAGGCGTTTTTCAACAAACTATGGATAAGATTGTCGAGTCGTACCCAAAGGTAACTGGTGGCGAACAATATCTCTCCAACTCTGCAAGCAGAGTTTTGCAAAAATCGGTTGGATTGGCGCAGGAAATGGGTGATCAGTTTGTTTCTGTTGAACATATCTTGGTTTCCATGCTCGATGCAAACGATTCGGTTAGCCGATTAATGACCGACAGTGGGATTTCAAAAGATGAATTAAAACTCGCGGTAAAAGAGTTGCGCAAAGGTTCGAAAGTAGACAGTCAAACTGCCGAAGACAAGTTCAATTCGCTCAATCGTTTTGCATTGAATTTGAACGAACGAGCCCGTTCCGGGAAATTGGATCCTGTAATTGGTCGTGATGACGAAATTCGGCGGATACTCCAAATCCTTTCCCGTCGAACAAAAAATAACCCAATTTTGATTGGCGAACCGGGGACCGGAAAAACTGCCATTGCAGAAGGTTTGGCTCACAGGATTGTTCGCGGGGATGTGCCTGAAAACCTAAAATCGAAACAAGTTTTTTCGCTCGACATGGGTGCTTTGATTGCAGGAGCAAAATACAAAGGCGAGTTTGAAGAGCGATTAAAAGCTGTTGTGAACGAAGTGATTAACTCAAACGATGAAGTAATTTTATTTATCGACGAAATTCACACTTTGGTTGGTGCCGGAAAAGGCGAAGGTGCAATGGATGCAGCAAATATATTGAAACCAGCGCTTGCCCGTGGAGAATTAAGAGCCATTGGCGCAACTACTTTAAGCGAGTATCAAAAGTATTTCGAAAAAGATAAGGCGCTTGAACGCCGTTTTCAGGTAGTACATGTTGATGAACCCGATACTTTGAGTGCAATTTCAATATTACGAGGAATAAAAGAACGTTATGAAAATCACCATAAAGTGCGGATTAAAGATGACGCTATTATTGCTGCTGTTGAGCTTTCGCAGCGATATATATCCGACAGGTTTTTGCCCGACAAAGCCATCGATTTAATGGACGAAGCAGCAGCAAAACTGCGTTTGGAAATGGATTCAATTCCCGAAGAATTAGATGAAATTGAACGTCGTGTAAAACAATTGGAAATTGAACGCGAAGCAATTAAACGAGAAAAAGACGATAAAAAACTGTCGGTTTTAAATGAAGTGATTTCAAATTTGAAAGAGGAACAATCGCAAATGCGTGCAAAATGGCAATCGGAAAAATCGGTAATCGATGCCATCCAAAAAAAGAAACTTGAAATAGAAGACTATAAATTTGAAGCAGAAGAAGCAGAACGCCAGGGAAATTATGAACGTGTTGCAGAATTACGTTACGGGCGGGTAAAAGAGGCTGAAATCGAAATCGAGAAACTGAAAAAAGAATTTGAAATACAAAAAGGTGGCGAAAGTTTGATAAAGGAAGAAGTTGATGCAGAAGATATTGCTGATGTGGTTTCCCGTTGGACAGGAGTTCCTGTATCAAAAATGTTACAAAGTGAACGCGAAAAACTTTTACACATGGAAGCCGAATTGCACAAAAGGGTAGTGGGGCAGGAGGAAGCAATTACTGCAGTTTCCGATGCAGTTCGCCGCAGCCGCGCCGGTTTGCAGGACGAAAAACGCCCGATTGGTTCATTCATTTTCCTGGGCACAACAGGTGTTGGAAAAACCGAGCTTGCAAAAGCACTGGCAGAGTATCTTTTCAACGATGAAAATATGATTACCCGGATAGATATGTCGGAATACCAGGAAAAATTTTCGGTGACCCGTTTAATTGGCAGCCCTCCCGGATATGTTGGTTATGACGAAGGCGGACAGCTAACCGAAGCAGTGCGGCACAAACCTTATTCTGTAGTACTTTTCGATGAAATTGAAAAAGCGCACCCCGATGTTTTTAACGTACTCTTGCAAGTGCTCGACGACGGAAGGTTGACAGACAACAAGGGGCGCACAGTGAATTTCAAGAACACAATAATTATAATGACTTCAAATTTGGGTTCGCATATTATTCAGGATAGTTTCGAAAAAATAAGTTCGGGAAATGAGGCGTTTGTTTTGGAAGAAACCCGCAACCAATTAATGGAAATGTTACGAAAAACCATTCGTCCGGAGTTTTTGAACCGAATTGATGAAACAATCATTTTTACACCTTTAACACGGGAGAATATCAACAAAGTAGTGCGTTTGCAATTTGAGCAGGTTGTGAAACGACTTTCAGCAACTGATTTAAAAATCGATATTACCGAAAAAGCAATCGATTGGTTGACAATAATTGGATATGAACCACATTTTGGTGCCCGCCCGGTAAAACGTATCCTTCAAAAATACATTTTGAATGAATTGTCAAAACGTATTTTGAGCGGTGATGTTGATAAAACCAAAACTGTAATAATTGATGAAGAAAACGGAGAGTTGGTTTTCAGAAATTAAAGTTTAACTAAAGAACCGTATCGATCAGTTATAAACTGAAGGTACGGTTCTTTGATTTCATGTAAACATTGCTTTTGCAGATCTATTTTTCCTCCCATTTTTTCATCATTTCTTCCATTTCTTTTTGTTGTTTTTGAATCAGTTTTTCCCATTCCTCTTTTTGTTCCTGTGATTTGAATTCAGGATGAGAAATGTTCTGTTGATTAAATTTTTCAAGCATTTGTTTTTGAAAATCCTCAAATTTCTGGAAATTAAGATACCCGGGATATTTTTGTCCATAATAAAGGTTCAAAGTTGAGTCCGCTTCAAAAGGCAATCCATTCAAATGCATTGAATCGGGGAAAAAATGTTGAAAATGGCTGAAAAAATCTTCATCATCAAATGGCATCAACATGTCTTTGTTTGAAAAACCAAATTTCTGAAAAATTGAATCTGTATTAAATTCGTCAAAAAACGGAGGAAAATGGTTTCCAAATGCAAAATTGCGATCCATCGGAAAACTAAATGTAGAATCGGAGTTCCACTGCCAAACATAAGTTGAATCATACTGAATTAGGTTTCCATTTTCATCATATTCCTTGTTTACAACTGATTTTTCCTGTGGTGATTTTGTTTGCGCCAAAATGGAGTTAAAAGCACAAAATAAAAGAATGGAAGTTGCTATTAAACTTTTCATAACTAGTTTTTTAGCCAAAATTAATTCAAGATTTGGTAAACAAATTTTAAAATGTTTTAAAATGAGTTAAATAGAAATACAATAAAAAAAACCGTCCTGATATATCAGAACGGTTCTTGTATATTTTATTCTATGAATAATTAAATCCGGAAAATTAATCAAATTTATGATCGTCTGCTTTCGGGCCGCAATCGCAATCATGGTGCAATCCTTTTTCATATTGCTGCAATGCCCTTAAACTCATTCCCATATTAGAGAATCCACCATCGTGGAAGAGGTTCTGCATTGTAACTTTTTTGGTAAGATCAGAAAACAGTGTGATACAATAATCAGCACATTCATCAGCGGTGGCATTTCCGAGCGGCGACATGCGTTCAGAAAAATCAAGCAACCTGTCGAAACCTTTTACACCGCTGCCCGCCGTTGTAATGGTAGGCGACTGTGAAATGGTGTTAATCCTTACTCTGCGTTCCCGACCGTAGATGTATCCAAAACTGCGGGCGATGGATTCTAGCAATGCTTTTGCATCGGCCATGTCGTTATATCCAAAAAAAGTCCTTTGTGCGGCCACATAAGAAAGAGCTACTACCGAACCCCATTCGTTAATTGCATCCAATTTTCTGGCAGTTTGCAAAACTTTATGAAACGATACAGCCGAAACGTCAAGTGTTTTATCGAGATAATTATAATCTAAATCACTGTAATGTCGCTCTTTTCTCACGTTCGGCGACATACCGATTGAGTGTAATACAAAATCGATTTTACCTCCCAAATGATCCATGGATTGGATAAAAAGGTTGTTTAGATCGTCAACGTTTGTGGCATCGGCACCTATAACTATAGTATTGAGTTTTTTTGCCAGTTCGTTGGTTTCGCCCATCCGCACTGCAACCGGTGTATTTGTAATTACCAAAGTAGCACCTTCTTCGTGTGCCCTAATGGCTACTTTCCATGCAATCGAATCCGGGTTCAATGCCCCAAAAATGATCCCTTTTTTGCCTTTTAACAGGTTATTGCTCATGTTGTTTATTTATGAAAATTTTTGAGGTGCAAAGTTAATTGAGTTTAAATAAAATTAAAAAGGTTGACCTCATTTCAACTGTTTAACTGCTTAAATTAACTTTTAAATTCAAAAATTGTTCGCTTTGGGTCGAAAATTGTGTAAGGTGAAGGAATTGATTGTGTATTGCCAACGAAACATAAATTCTACTTTTGATTTGTATCTAATTTTAGAATTCAGCATTTTGTATTTATTTGTGTTTTTAATTTTGAGGATTGGTTATTAAAAAAATTAATCCAATTCAATATTATTTTTATCTAAACTCATTCCAAATAAGTTTGGCGTTTCGAAAAATCAATTTATATTTGCGTCATACAAAATCGGTACAAAATGAATTTGAATTTTTTAAATAGCAGTTTTTCTTCGCATGCAAATAGCAGCTGCTGTTCCTTCATGTTGCCGTCGTTTTCTATGTGTATGCGCAAGCCTTCTTTCTGTTGATACACGGATTGAAGGCACATACTATTCTGAGCGTTATACAAATCAAATTTTCATAAAATATTTTTTATTATGTCGGATCGTATTATTCGGTTTGGTGGTAGTAATATCGGTAACATAAATTCGGTAAATAATTTGCAGACTTTTTTAAAACAATCTGAAGGTCGAAAATTAATTACTGTTTCAGCAATTCCTGAGTTACTTGCCTGGATTGAAAAAAAACTAGGACAAATTTTTCAGAGCCAATTATCTTCGGATGAACTGGGTGTAAAAATAAACTCCTTTTTTACTGATAGAGTCGGAAAGCAACCAAGCCCAGGTTTTTTGCGTTTAGCGGATCAACTCATCAATTTATTAAAAGGTATTGCACTGATTGGTGACTATTCCGCAGCTTTAAAAGATCAGGTAATTTCATATAGCGAAAAGCTTTCAACGGAAATTCTACTGGCACAGTGGAAACTTTCAAACGATGAAATTTCAATTATCTGGCCCGAAGAAATAGATTTAAAAGCAACTTCCGATTACGGTAGTGCGACATTTCTTTCCGTTAATATTGAAAAATTAACGAGTTTACCGGAATCAATTTTTTTAGTTCCCGGAACTTATGGGATTACAAAGAATGGTAAAATTGTTCGTTCCGGAAAATCGGCGGCCGATTATACCGCTGCTGCTTTAACTGCATTTCTTGGCATTGAAAAACTTGAATTGTGGGGTTTAGACAGTATTTTCCAAAAAGCTGATCCTGGAATTGTTTCAAATCCACCGATTATTGAACGTTTAACTTATTCTGAAGCAAGCGAACTGGCTTATTTCGATCATTATTCATTTCATCCACGAACGGTAGAACCGCTTGAACAACTTCACATTCCGATACAGATTTTAGAGACAAATACTTCAAAAGGCAAAGTCGATACAATTATTAATACAGAAACTTTTATTGAAGATAAAATTGTAAAAAGTGTGGCTTGCTCCGACGATATTTCACTGTTGAGATTAGACGGACCGGGTGTTGGTTTAAAACCGGGGATTCTGGCAAAAGTTACCACTTGTTTAAATGATGCCGGCATCAATATTAAATCGGTAATTACTTCTCAGATTTCAATCAATTTGATTTTAGAGAAAAGTACTGGAGATAAAGCGTTGCGATTGATTCAGAAGCTTGGATTTTCCTCCGTAAAAGAAATCAATTTAATTAAAGACGTTTCACTAATTGGAATTATAGGGCATGGTATGCAACAAAATTATGGTGTATCAGCGAAAATATTCAATGCAGTTGCCCAATATAAAATCAATGTTGTGTTAAGTGGTTCCGGAGCTTCTGATTTGGTAAGTTACCTTGTGGTGAAAAACTCAGACAAAGAAAAAAGTGTACGGGAAATATATAAAGCATTCTTTAATTGATTAGAGTTTTTTCCACCAATTCGCGAAGAGATACCCAAAAGGGAGAGGGGTAATTTAAATCTCCCAAAAAATATGTTTTTTCTAATCCAAAAAATAAATAAAAATGACAACAAAAAAATTAAGTTTCGAAACACTGCAACAACATGCAGGACAAAAGCCTGACGCAACAACCAATTCGAGGGCTGTTCCAATTTATCAAACAACTTCGTATGTTTTTAACGATGCTGACCATGCAGCAAATTTGTTTGCTTTAAAAGAGTTTGGCAATATTTACACGCGTATAATGAACCCTACTTCCGATGTTTTCGAACAACGGATTGCAGCACTCGAAGGGGGTGTCGCCGGTTTAGCAGTAGCTTCCGGACATGCTGCTCAATTCCTCGTTTTTAATACACTTCTTGAGGCTGGCGATAATTTGGTTACTTCTCCATATTTGTATGGTGGAAGTTACAACCAGTTAAAAGTTTCACTTAAACGACTTGGAATTGAAGCCCGTTTTGCAGCCGATTTGGAACCCGATTCGTTTGAAAAACTGATTGATGGAAAAACAAAGGCCATTTATGTGGAAACAATTGGCAACCCGGGTTTTAATATCCCTGATTTTGATGCAATTGCTGCACTTTCGAAAAAACACGACATTCCATTGGTAGTTGACAATACTTTTGCCGGTGGTGGATATCTTTTCCGTCCAATCGAACACGGTGCAAATATAGTTGTTGAATCGGCTACAAAATGGATAGGAGGTCACGGAACAAGTATCGGAGGTGTGATTGTGGATGCAGGGACTTACAATTGGGGCAACGGCAAATTCCCTGGTTTTACTGAACCTTCCGAAGGTTATCATGGGTTGAAATTCTGGGATGTATTTAATTTCGACAGCCCATTTGGGAATATTGGGTTTATAATTAAAGCTCGTGTTGAAGGTTTGCGCGATTTTGGCCCTGCAATTAGTCCGTTCAATTCATTCCTGCTTTTGCAGGGTTTGGAAACTTTGTCGTTAAGAATGGAACGTCATGTTCAAAATACTTTGGCATTCGCAAAATGGCTCGAAAAACATCCAAAAGTTGAAAGTGTAAGTTATCCGGGGCTCGAAAGTCATCCTTCGTATGAAAATGCAAAAAAATACCTGAAAAAAGGTGCGGGGGGGATTTTGTCGTTTACTGTCAAGGGCGATAAAGAGACGGCCAATCAAGTGGTTAATAATTTGGAAATGGTGAGTCATTTGGCAAATGTTGGTGATTCAAAAACGCTGATTATTCAGCCTGCAGCAACTACACATCAGCAATTATCTGAGTCTGCTCAAATTGCGGCAGGTGTTTATCCTGCCCAGTTGCGGGTAAGCGTCGGTCTCGAACATATCGACGATATTATTGCCGACTTTGAACAAGCACTGGCCAAAATTGGTTGAAGCCTTAACAACCTCCTGCAAGTGAGGAGATTTTACACAATTATTTAATAATAGGTAAAATATACAATTGGTTTGAATCATTTATTTTGCAATATTTTTAAAATGCCTTCTTTAAAACCTCTCCTTCAGGGGAGGTTTTAGAGGGGCTTAAAATTTCATATTATGCCACTAAAAATTCCAGATACTTTACCTGCTATCAAAATCCTGGAAGAGGAAAATATTTTCGTGATGAATGAAACTCGTGCAGCTCATCAGGATATTCGTCCTTTAAAAATTATTATCCTGAATTTGATGCCCTTAAAAATTTCCACCGAAACCGATTTGTTGCGACTGCTTTCCAATTCGCCACTACAAATTGAGATCGATTTTATGAAAATAAAAGGGCATCAACCTAAGAATACATCTTCTGAGCACATGAGGGAATTCTATCGTGAATTCGATCAGTTAAAAAACAAGAAGTACGATGGTATGATTATTACCGGAGCACCTGTTGAACAGCTGCCTTTTGAGGAAGTTACTTACTGGAACGAAATGAAACATATTCTCGATTGGGCAGAACGCCATGTTACTTCGAGTTTGTTTATTTGCTGGGCAGCTCAGGCGGCTTTGTTCCATTATTACAAAGTACCAAAATACCCACTCGACAAAAAAATGTTCGGTGTTTTTAAACATACAAACACAAATAATCAACTTCCCATTTTCAGAGGTTTTGATGATGAATTTTATATTCCTCACTCGCGCCACACTGAAATCCGTGCAGTGGATGTTGAAAAAGTGGATGTGTTGGATATTATTGCTACTTCGGAAATGGCGGGTGTTTCCATTGTGAAAGCAAAAAATGGTAAACAACTTTTTATTACTGGTCATTCCGAATATTCAAGACACACGCTTGATGGCGAATATAAACGCGACAAAGCCAAAAATCTGCCTATCGAAATGCCTTTGAATTATTATATGGATGATAACCCTGATAATTCTCCTGTGATGCGATGGAAATCAACGGCAAATTTGTTTTTTTCCAATTGGTTGAATTATTATGTGTATCAGGAAACACCATACGATTTGGAGGAGATTCAATAATTTTGGTTCAATTTTATTTGAAATAAACCTAACTTGCTTTCTTGTTTCGGCCTTAAACTGTAATTTTGCTACTGGATTCTGGAAATTAGATACTTGATTCGGCTTGCTTGATGCTTGAAGTTAGTTCTGAAAATCTAATATTCTATGTTTAAAATTTTCAAAATTTAAATTAGAAATGAAAAAAATAGCAGTTGTTTTAGCAGGAAACGGGGTTTATGACGGAGCAGAAATTCATGAAGCTACTTTGACTTTACTCGCCATTGCGCAAAATGGAGCACAATATCAGTGTTTTGCCCCCGATATTAATCAGGCGCATGTTGTTAATCATTTAACGGGTGAAGAAATGCAGGAAACCCGGAATGTATTAGTGGAAGCTGCTCGGATCG
>JBFHJA010000112.1:0-10608 GCA_041596165.1 Draconibacterium sp.
AAGTTTTTGATTTGGTTTGCCGGGATTCATAATTGCATCAAAGAAAATCGTACTGTCTTTTTGTGATGCGAGAACCCTTTCCCTTTCTTCAATAATTTCTTTAGCTCTTTTTTGAACCGTCAATACAACAAAATCAGTTAAACTTCGATAACCACCAAGCCGGGCAGCTCTTTCAAAAAAAGCTTTCTGTTCTTTTGTAAGTCGAGTATCAAATCTTGCTTTATCTACGTCTATATCTTTAGTTGCCATAATCTGTTTTTATTTCAAATGTACGGTTAAATTCCGTATTTCAGAAATTTCATTTGATAATTTTCGGTTTTCTTAATTAAGACTTTAACACTTAAATTATCCTTGTCCATAATAAGCATTCTTTCCATGTTTACGCAGAAAATGTTTATCAAGCAGTGCCTGATCCATTTTTGTTTCCGGATTTAGATGAAGTGAACGAAAAGTAATTTTTGCCACTTCTTCCATTACAACTGCATTGTGTACAGCATCATCCGCATTTTTTCCCCAGGAAAACGGACCGTGATTATTTACAAGAACACCGGGAATTTGGTCAGGATCCAAGCCTGCAAACCGTTCCACAATTACATTTCCTGTTTCAAGTTCATATTCACCTTCTATTTCAGTTTTGGTCATTTTTCGGGTACAGGGAATTTCGCCATAAAAATAGTCGGCATGAGTTGTTCCAATTGCCGGTATCCCTTTCCCTGCCTGTGCCCACGAAGTTGCCCATTCTGAATGCGTATGCACTACCCCACCAATATTTTTAAACTTTCTGTATAAAACCAAATGTGTAGCCGTGTCACTTGATGGCTTATAATTACCATCAACAATTTCTCCATCAAGGTTGACAAGCACCATGTCAGAGGCTTTCATTTTTTCGTAGGAAACGCCACTTGGTTTTATCGCAACCAACCCTTTTTCGCGATCGATTGCACTTACATTTCCCCAGGTAAAAATTACTAGACCTTGTTTTACCAAATCGAGGTTGGCCTGAAATACTTGTTGTTTTAGTTGTTCTAACATAAAATTAGTTTCGAGTTCAAAATGTCGAGTTTAAAGTTCATAGAAAAAACCGAAATTCCGGTTTCCAAATTGTTGATACTTGTTTCATCTATCATTTATGCATTATTTTTCCAGGTCAACCCACAAAATAAACCTGTCGCTGTGAGCCATTTTTTCTACTTGTTTCAACATTTTGAAAAGAGTTTTTTTCCGTTCAGCAATTTCGGTATTTTCTTTGTTTTTTGATCGAGTTTAAATAAGTTAAAAATGTGAAAATAACACTTCAATTAAAATAGCAAAACAAAATTAGTTTAAGTTCAGTTGCAGGCTCATCTATATAAACAAAAAAGCCCGGCAAAAAATACCGGGCCTTCCAACCAAACCAAACTAAACCATAAACTTATGAAACTTTTATTTCAACGGGAGCTTTTTCCAAAGCTTCCTCTTTTTTTGGCAGAACAATGCTTAAAATGCCGTTTTCAAATTTTGCGTCAACAGTTTCAATATTTACCGAATTCGGTATTTTAAATTGTTTTTCAAAATTGAATGTGCCAAATTCGCGGTGAGCAAATTTGTAAGCATCCTCTGCTTTTTCCTCTTTTTGTTCTTTGTCAACTTTGATTGTCAACAGATTTTTGTGATAATTAATTTGTACATCTTCTTTTGCAAATCCCGGCAGCAACATTTCCAATTTGAAGTCTTTTTCAGTTTCAAATACATTTGTTGCAGGTTGTTTTGCACAGTTTTTCACGTAGTTTTCGTGGTAATCATTCTTTACAATGTTTTTGTATAATTCATCAACCAAATTTCTGTTCACACTGTAATGTGGATTGTAAAATCTAACTAAATTCATAATTTGTTTCTCCTTTTATTTAATTGTTTAAAATTTAAAAATTCTACTCTCCTATTTTCAATTCCTGTACCAAGCAAAAAATTCGCTTTAAAACTTCAAAACGATCACAATACAACGCCATATCGTCAGTGTCGAAAATATATTTACGCCAATATGACCGAATCAAAATAAATAAAGACCGTATTTGACAATCAAAACTTGATTTCGTTATAATATTTACATTTGCAAAAACTTTAAAAAAAATGAGAATTGATATCATAACCGTACTTCCTGAAATATTGGAAAGCCCTTTCAATCATTCCATCATAAAACGAGCAAAAGAAAAAGGGTTGGCTGAAATTTATCTTCACAATCTTCGTGATTTTTCGGAGGATAAACACCGGAAAGTTGATGATTATTCATTTGGCAAAGGAGCCGGAATGGTAATGGCTATCCAACCTATTGAAAAGGCAATTGAAACGTTGAAAAGTCAACGCGATTATGACGAGATAATTTTTACAACTCCCGATGGAAATCTTTTTAACCAAAAGGCGGCCAACCAACTTTCGATGAAAAGCAATTTAATGATTCTTTGCGGACATTATAAAGGAATCGATCAACGCATCCGTGATCATTATATTACCATGGAAATTTCAGTTGGCGATTATGTATTAACAGGCGGAGAATTGGCTGCGGCTATAATAACCGATAGTATCGTTCGCCTTTTGCCGGGAGTGCTTTCCGACGAAACTTCAGCTTTAACTGATTCCTTTCAGGATAACCTGCTCAGTCCGCCTGTTTACACACGACCAGCGGAATATAAAGGAATGAAAGCTCCTGAAATATTATTGAGCGGAAACGACAAATTAGTTGACGAATGGAACCATGATCAGGCAATTGAACGGACAAAAAAACTCAGGCCTGATTTATACAAAAAATATTTGGGTGAAGAGTGAAAGGAAGTCAGAAGTCAGTAGAAAAAAAGGAGATGTAAGTAACATTGCCCAATTTAGGGATTCCATCTGATCTCAAATGTATGATAAAGATGGAATCCGTTCAGCGACATTGAATCCGAAACTCTAATTCTGATTTACCAACTCAAAAAACTTATTTTGAATAAACCGAGTTATTTCACCGGGTTTTCCATTTCCAATAATTCTGTCGTTTACCCGAATTGCCGGCGTTATTTCACTCCCTGTTCCGGCAATGATTATTTCATCCAAATCGTACAATTCGTTTTCAGAGAATTCCCGTTCTTCAAAAGGAATCTTGCCGGCAGCACAAATTTCGAGGATTACTTTTCGTGTAATTCCGGGTAAAATTAAATTTGAAAGTGGACGTGTTATTACTATTCCATTTTTAACTCCCAAAACACTTGAATGTGTTGCCTCAGTTACCATTCCATTACGAATCAGCACACATTCTCCCGCCCCGGCTTTTACCGCTTTGTTGTAAAGCATTGTATTTGGCAGCAGTGAAACCGATTTTATGTCGCAACGTTGCCAGCGAATATCTTCGTGAGTAAGTACTTTAATTCCATCTTCCAAATTATCTTTAGATGAAGGCATAGCAAAAGCAAAAGCGTAAACAGTTGGCTTAATATTTTCGGGAAAATGATGTACACGTTTGTTTTCTCCGCGTGAAATCTGAAGGTAAACTCCGGCATGTTTTTCCTGAAAATTATTTCTGATGACGAGTTCAGAAAAAACAGATTTCAAACCATCGGTTTCTGCAAAATCAATTTCAAGTTCCGACAAACTTCTTTCAAGTCGTTGGATATGGTCATCATATCGAAATGGTTTACCGTTATAGTATTTTGCAACTTCATAAACACCATCGGCAAAAATAAAACCGCGATCATTGGGCGATATTTTTGCATTTTCTTTTGGCATAAATTCGCCATTCAAATAAACAGTTTCATTCATTTTTGCATTTTTTTAAGTATTTGTATTTCATCTGTCCATATCTCTTCATTTGGTGTTTCAAGGATTAATGGCATTTCATCAAAACGAATATCATTCATAATACATTCAAAAACTTCGAGCCCCAAAGTACCTTTTCCCAAACTATCATGGCGGTCAACACGTGAGCCAAGTTCTTTTTTTGAATCGTTAATATGCATACCCTTTAAATAATTAAAGCCGACCACTTCGTCAAATTCCTGAAAAACCTTTTCGAATCCGGATTTGGTTTTAATATCATAACCTGCGGAATACGCATGACAAGTATCAATACAAACTCCTACCCTGCTTTTATCTTCTACACCATCAATTATTTTTTTCAACTGGTAAAATGAAAAACCAAGGTTAGTTCCTTGACCGGCCGTATTTTCGATAACCGCAGTAACTCCTTTTGTTTGATTAAGCGTCCAGTTTATTGACTCCGAAATAGCTGCCAGACATTGTTCTTCCGAAACCTGATTCAAATGGCTACCTGGATGAAAATTGAGCCGATCCAGTCCGAGTTGTTCACAGCGTTGTATTTCATCTAAAAACGCCTCCCGCGATTTTTGAAGTGCACTTTTATCAGGATGGCCTAAATTAATGAGATAACTATCGTGCGGAAGGATTTGATGTGGCTGAAAACCAAACTTTTCGCAATTACGTTTAAAGGCGTTAACACTTTCGGCAGTTAACGGATTTGCAACCCATTGTCGCTGGTTTTTAGTGAACAGCGCAAATGCTCTTGCCCCAATTTTATTTGCATTTACCGGCGCATTTTCAACTCCTCCGGCTGCACTAACATGTGCTCCAATATATTTCATTCCAATTAGTGGTATTAAAGAATTGCAAAGATGTTTCGCCAGCGAAAATAGTGTTTTTAAACCCATTCTAAAACACAATGTTGCAAAACAAAAAACCCGTAATTAAATCTCCATTTGTACTTTGTTTGTGATCAGGAATATTTCTAATTTTCATGAAACGTTCTGATATAGCTTTGCTAAAAAATAAACCAGCTCTGCATCAGTTGAAACGTAAAAAGAACAGTTACTCATTTCTCTTTGCAAAATCACTCGTACCATTCCTTTATCTCGAAAGCTTCCGGATTCCACAATTCGTGAAACTTAATAGAAATCCTGAAGAAATATTTGACTTCAACATCTTCAAGTTGAGGATTAGCTATCAAATAAAAATCAATACTCTCGATTTTTATTTGAATATAATTTTAACCATTTTCTATTTGAGTGTTTCATTTTCATGCATAAAACAACACTACCCCACTTTTTTTTAAAACCCAATTCACAAATTCGCTCTCAATACTTTTTACTAATTTTAGCTTTATTTAAAAAACACAGAATGAATATTACCCAACTTGGCGAAGCCACTTATACTTCTCCGATAACCCGCACCATCAGCGACGATTTACGTGTACCGGAACATGTAGTGTATGATGTTAATTCTTCGATAAAAACAAATTTACAGTTCGAACTGGCGGGACCTCGTGAAAAATTATTTTTCGATCCAAAAAAAACAAGGGCAGGAATTGTAACATGTGGTGGTCTTTGTCCAGGATTGAATGACGTTATCCGCTCCCTTTTCAATGAATTAAAATATGCTTATGGAATTGACGATGTTTTAGGTTTCAGGGGAGGATACCAGGGGCTTGATCCTGACAATAAGAATAAACCAATTCAACTTACTAACGAATTTGTTGATGACATACACAAAGAAGGTGGCACTGTGCTTGGAACATCACGCGGACCTGTTGATATAAAACGGGCTGTTGATAATCTTATAAAACTGGGCGTAAATATATTATTTACAATTGGTGGTGATGGTACTCAACGTGGTGGTAATGCACTGTTTCAGGAAGCTAAAACCCGTGGGCATGCTTTATCGGTTGTTGGTATTCCTAAAACGATTGATAATGATGTTGCTTTTGTTTCGCGTACTTTTGGCTACGTAACGGCAGTTCAGGAAGCAAAAATGGTACTCGACCGGGCACATATTGAAGCGCGCAGCGTTGAAAATGGAATTTCGTTGGTAAAACTAATGGGCAGGCATGCCGGATTTATTGCCGCCGGCGCGACTGTAGCAAGTCAGGATGTAAATTTCGCGCTTGTTCCCGAAGTTCCATTTAAATTAGAAGGGCCGGGTGGATTTTTGGCAGCACTTAAAAAGCGCATACTCGATCGTAAACATGCACTTATTGTGTTGGCAGAGGGAGCCGGACAGGAATTACTGGAAGAAACAAATGCTGAACATGACTCATCCGGAAATATTCTGCTTAAAGATATTGGACCTTTTTTACGAAATAAAATTGAAAGCTTTTTTGAAGCTGAGAATATACCTGTTATTATGAGATACATTGACCCAAGTTACATTATCCGCAGCAGTTCTGCCAACGCTGAGGATTCGATTTTATGTGATTTGTTTGCGCGAAATGCCGTTCATGCAGCCATGGCCGGGAAAACTGGTTTAGTAATTGGATACCTGCACGACAAATTTATTCATGTACCTATTAATTTACTGGCAAATCGCACAAAAAGAATGGAAACTACCGGTCTTGCATGGAGTGCAGTGCTGGCTGCTACCGGCCAATCTGAAAGGTTTGAATAAATTCATAAAAAATTAAAGATCACTGATTTACAAAGACAAACCTGTGCAATCTGAGCTAGACTGTCTTTTTCACATACAACTCAATCAACCCATTGTACCTTTCTATTAGTTGCCCAACAATTTGATTTTGTGGATTAAATTTAAATCCATCAATTTTTAGAATTGGGAGAATTTTTGGCGAGGTGCCGGTGATAAATGCTGCATCAAAAGCCTGAAGTTCGCTAAAATTTATTTCCCTTTCAACCACCTTAATGTTTAATTCAGCAGCTATTTGAAGTGTTTTTTGTCTGGTAATTCCAACCAATACCCGATTTACAGGAGAAGTAACAATCTCGTTTTCAGAAACAAAAAATACGTTACTGCGACTACCTTCGGTAACTTTTCCTAAATGGTCGACAAGTAAAAGTTCATAAAACCCTTTTTCGGCTATAATTTGGTCGGCACGATTGCGAACTGTAGTATGCAAAACTTTGGCATTTGGAATATCGCGTTCGGCTTGAAGAATTCCGCAGCTTACACCTTCTACATACATTTTATCGCTTGGATAAACGTGAGAGATAAAAAACATTTCGAGATTTATTTTACAATAAATCAGAATATTACCAACAGAAACTTTATTTTTCTCAATCAAAGTCTTTAAGAAATCACTTATTTGTGAATCGGAATAACCAATGTTTTTCCCTGCCAGTTGTGCCGAAAGAGAGAACCTTTCCAAATGATCTTCCAAAAACAATGGAATTCCATCAACAACACGTAAAACTTCATAAATGCCACCCTCGTTCTCACCTGAAACATACTGTTTTACTGCTTTCAACTCACCGTTTAAAATAAAATGCTTATGTACTGGTAATAAATCCATTATCTTTTGATTTATGGCAAATTTATTCAATTGTTTGAAAATGGATTATAAGGGTTGAAAAAAATCCGTTTCCGGTAACATTTAAAACATATTAAACAGCCAGTTAATTAACTTTGATTGTGATGTGGAAATAACAGATATTCAATAAATTGACTTTTACAATTGAATCCAATAGTTTAATCAGGAAAACTTCCATTTTGTTGAAGCACATGAAAAACTGAATTTTTAAAGCTCCTTCCAATTGGTAATTCCTTTCCCGGAACTTCGATAGTACTGGAAGTAAATGCTTCGATTCGTGAGAGTGAAACGATAAATGATTTATGTATTCGTAAAAAACTATCACCGGGCAATTTTTCTTCGAGGCCCGACATTGTTGTTTTAGTGATGATCTTTTTCTTGTCAGTATATATTTGTACATATTCACTCAATCCTTCCACAAACAAAATTTCGTTTAAATGAACTTTAATAACTCGCTTGTTCTCCTTTACATAAACGAAAGGCTCATTGGGTTGCATCATCTCGGAAACCGGCGCTGCAACCGTGCTTTCGTCTTGCGACACCTGATAGTATTTGTTTACCGATTTTAAAAACCGTTCAAAAGTGATTGGTTTTAAAAGATAATCAACCACATCCAGTTCAAACCCGTCAACGGCATAATCGCGATATGCAGTTGTAATAATTACTTTGGGCGGATTTTTAAGGATTCTCAGCAATTCAATTCCAGTTATTTGCGACATTTGAATATCCATAAACATCAAATCAACTTTTTTATCGTGTAACTCCTGAAGTGCTTTAATGGCATCTGCACATTCGGCGACTATCTCAAAATTGTCAAGTTTTTCAATGTGATACCTGATTAAATTGCGGGCAAGGGGTTCATCGTCAATAATAATGCATTTTGTTTTCATTCCTTAGGCATTTGTTCTTGTTCTCTATTTTGTGATTGTATTATAATGACATCTGTTTCGATTAAATTGTTACAGGCAAAATCTAATTTATCAAAACTTTGATCCAATTCCTGCATTACAAATTTGCATAACAGCCTAAATATAAGAACTAAAGCTCTGTATTAAAAATGAAATAATGAAAGAAGAAATATTTTTTGATGACAGATTACGTGTTTAAAAGAAGATATTCACCTGTTGACATGCAAATACATTTCGTTTGTCGAAAAATAGAATTTTATTAAACAGGAGACTTTAAGTCACCCGGCGAATAAAACAGAAAGTCCTCCCGTTCATTAACGAGAGGACTGATTTTCAAACTTCTATGAAAAAATTGCGCTGTTTAAAATTCTACTTAAAAACTTGCCTGATATTTTTCGTTAACCAAAGCTGGAAAATAACAGGCTATTAACCCGAGCAGTTCGTCTTCCGATTTTTCGTTGGTGCAAATTACACGTTGTGAATAAAAGCTAACTTCATCAAGTTTTTTTGCCATTTCATCCTTTGGTAATGTCCTGAATTTGTTTTCCATACTTTTCACACCAAAAACACCTTTCTTGCAAGAATACAGAACTTCAAATTCATTGGAACGAACAATGTAAGTTACCTTGTTCTTATCTCGCACCACTCCAATATGCACCGGGTTTTTTATGTTTTCATAGGTAAGATCAAAGGTTTTTACAACTTCGTTGTTTACAACCATCGGAGCATTTGACACTGTAATGGAGTATTGTCCAAATTCGGTCAATGATTTTCCTGTTAAGACTTTTGAATCCTTAATTTTTGCTGAAGTTCCAAGACTCACAAGTCCCAAACAAATTGTCAAAATTAAAAGTTTTGTTTTCATGATATTTTCTGTTTATTGTTTATAAAACAAATATAATGAACACATTAACAGCAATTATTTAAAATCAATATGCGACAAACGAACGATTACCAACAGTCGTTTTCTAATGGCAAACCTAATATTGCTCCGTTTATAGGTAATTTATTGCTGTTGATAGTGGAAAATGGTAATTTGCAGATCAAAACGTGTATTTGATGGTTTTTTTAAGATATCTAAACTGACTTGTTAAAAGAAAATTATAAAACAGGTTTAATACTGAATTACTTAATTTTAAACATCTATTTATGAAAATACAAATCAATTCAATCCATCAGGTAATTTCTGCACTTGATGAAATTATTTCTGATTCGGTAAAAAATAAAAACCCGCTGGGTTATTTCGCAGCGCTTTACCGAAATGTTACAGTTAAAGTAAAAGAAGGTATTGAAAACAATTTTTTTGATGATGGACCGCGCATGGAAAAGTTGGATATTATTTTTGCCTTACGCTACATTGATGCATATTATGCCTGGCAAAAAAATGAAAAAATTACCAATTCATGGCAAAAAGCATTTGAATTATCAGCAAGTTACTGGCCCATTGTTTTACAACATTTACTAATCGGAATGAACGCACATATTAACCTTGATTTGGGTATAGCAGCCGCTGAAGTTTCAAAAAACGGAAATATCAATGATTTGGAGGATGACTTTAAAAAGATTAATAAAATCCTTTCTTCGCTTGTAAACGAAGTTCAAAACGATCTGGCTGATATGTGGCCGACACTCAAAAAGATACTTCTAAAAACAAAAAAAACAGATGATTTTCTAGTGGATTTCAGTATGGAACTGGCGCGTGACGGAGCTTGGAAATTTGCCCTTATTGTTGCAAATTCACCTAAAAACAGCATCGAAACAATTATCAGTTCCAGAGATGAGAAAATTTCTAAAAAGGCAGTTTTAATTACCAATCCAGGGATTTTGGCTAACATTATTTTTAAAATTATCAGGCTTGGCGAAAAGGGGACGATTGAGAAAAGAATTATGCAACTGGCTACTGTTTAAATTCCTGATATAGAATAAAATTGGCATTTATTCCTTTCGTTTCTCTTGAAAAGAGTAACACAATATATTGATATTGAAGGGTATTGTATTGGACTTATTAGTTTATCCGAAAAAAGTTACAAGTGTATAATATTGTAAATTCCCGATAAATCAAATCAGATTTTCAACAAAGTAAAAAATACAAAATCAAAAATTCAGAGACTAACTTGTTTTATTTAAAACAGGTGAATTGAATTTCCTTCATTTAATCCACAAAAGAAAGCTTATTTAACTGCTGCTGAGCATTCAATATCATTTCGTTGAAATTGTCAGGTCTTTCATGTATATTGAATTTGCTGACTAACTCATTCAATTCCTTTAGTTTCTCAACTCTATTTTGAACTTCAAATTGTTGCCGTAAAATCCTGATTTTCTCCGCGTCTTCTATTCCATCCCGCAACATTTCAAACCTTATGGAGCTACGAGCACCGGGATAAACAATGTAGCAATCTCCGGCAGGCCAAGTCCTGAAAC
>JBFHJA010000113.1:0-10458 GCA_041596165.1 Draconibacterium sp.
TATAATATTAATGTCTTTTATTGGTTGAGTAAGTTTACCTTTTTCAATAAGGTATCCCGATTTCACAAAAAAGGTAAAGTCGCCGGCGCCAATTTGCACCTGCCCGTTACTGAAATTATCAACATAAACGCCATAATCAACATTTGCAATAATATCGTCTTTTGAACTTGTTCCGGCTTCCATGTATGTTGCACGCATTCGTGGAAGCGGGATATTTCGAAACGATTCGCGGCGGCCGTTTCCGGTTGGGTTTACCTTGTAATATTTCGAACTGATTCTGTCGTGAATATAACTGTTCAAAACCCCATCTTTAACTAAGTAGGTTTTTTCGACGTCATTTCCTTCATCATCGATATTAATTGAGCCGCGGTTGTTTTCAAGTGTTCCGTCGTCGATGATATTGATAAAGCTTTCGGCTACTTTTTTGCCCATTTTATCGCTGAAAATCGAGGTTCCTTTTCGGTTAAAATCGGCTTCGAAAGTGTGGCCAATAGCTTCGTGCAACAAAATACCTGAGCCACCGGCACCCATCACAACAGGCATTTCACCGGCTCTTGGTTTTACTGCATCAAATAAAATATTTGTTTTATCGACAGCTTCGTTTGCAAGTTCGGTTAACAGGCTATCATCCAACCATTCAAAACCTTTTCGGAATGAACGGGCTGCATAAGAATTTTCAATTTTATCGCCTTTTTGCATAATGCAAACTACACCAAAACTGATCATCGGACGATAATCATAGGTAAGCCGGCCTTCAGAATTATAAAAAAGTACATAACTCGTTTCGTCGTTCAAAAAAGCATTTACTTTTATCACCTTTTCATCGAGGTCGAAAACCATGTCATTTATTTTCTGTACAAAAGGCACTTTGTCTTTTACCGAAACGTCACTCCACTGTTTTGCGATATTATAATAACCTGAAGGTGCTTTTTCGGTTAAATCAACCGGACTGAAAGTAGACTTATCATTGGCAATACTTGCAGCCATTTTTGCCGCGTTCATCATATCATCCAAACTGATATTTTCGGAATAGGCAAACCCGGTTTGGTCGCCTTTTAAAACCCTGATTCCCACTCCAAAATCGACATTTGAAAATGCACGGTTTACTTTTCTATCCTCCAAACTGATGTTGTTCGAAGTTTTATGCTCAAAAAACAAATCAGCATAATCGCCACCTTTGCTCATGGCTGTTGCAATAACTTTTTGCAACATCTCTACAGTAACCTCAAAATGATCTAAATAACTTTTCACGTTTTCTGAAATTTGTATGTTTTGGCACGACTGCATAATCGGAGGCAGAATAATACTTCCCGCGACAACAGCGCTACCTGATTTAATAAAATTACGACGGTTTATGTTCATAATATTTAAATTATTTTTTTTCAAAGTAAACCAATTTAAGTATTGGAGTATAAAAACTATTTAAATAGTTTCTACTTTTTAACCTAACTTTTTACATTTATTACAGATAAATTCAAAAAAAATAAAACTTCGATTGTTCTTAACTCAATTACCGATAAGTACGTTTTTTTTTTGGGGGTGGATATAAATATAACTATTGTTTTTCGCGATACATATATAATAATACAGCCAAATTGCCCAAAAAAAGTAAAATACTTGAAAAACGATACTTTTTAACAGGGGTATCGATAAATATTCCAATTTAAATGTAAATTTTGCATTAAATTTTTACAAATTGTCAGCAAAACAGGTCAACAGATTTCAGTTAACCCTATTTTTGTGTCAGAAACAAAGAAAATATTCATATTAATTAACAAATTATTACAACATGAGATCAAAATTGGAATACATTTGGTTGGATGGTACGGTACCAACACAACAGTTAAGGGCCAAAACGCGTTTGGCTGATAATTTTAGCGGAAAACTGGAAGATTGTCCGGTTTGGTCGTTTGATGGTTCATCGACAAACCAAGCCGATGGCGGAAAATCGGATTTACTATTAAAACCCGTTTTTATCTGTCCTGACCCTGATCGCAAAAATGCATATTTGGTAATGACAGAGGTATTATATGCCGACGGAACACCTCATTCAACAAATGGCCGCGCGCACATTGAAGAAGAAGATGAAGATTTCTGGTTTGGTTACGAACAGGAATATTTCCTTTATGACCCACAAACCCGTCTTCCATTAGGTTTCCCTGCAGGTGGTTTCCCACTTCCACAAGGACCATATTATTGCGGAGTTGGTGGTTCAAAAGCTTTTGGCCGTCAGATTGTTGAAGAGCATTTAGACCAGTGTATTGATGCCGGATTAAATATTGAAGGTATTAACGCAGAAGTTGCAGCAGGACAATGGGAATTCCAGATTTTTGCGAAAGGTGCGCACAGTGCCGGTGACCAAATTTGGGTAGCACGTTTCCTTTTGGAAAGAACAGCTGAAAAATATGGTATCGATGTGGAATGGCATCCAAAACCACTTGGAAGCGATTTAGATTGGAACGGCTCGGGAATGCATGCCAACTTCTCAAACGGTTTAATGAGAACCTGTGGCGACAAAAAAGTATTTGATGCCATTTGCGAAGAATTTGGAAAACATATTCCTGAACACATTGCTGTTTATGGAGCTTACAACGACCAACGCTTAACAGGTAAACACGAAACTGCTTCGATTCACGATTTCAGTTACGGTGTTTCTGACCGTGGTTCGTCGATCCGTATTCCTATCGGAACAGTTGAAGATGGCTGGAAAGGTCGCCTTGAAGATCGTCGTCCTGCATCTAACGGAGATCCATATAAAATTGGAGCTATCATTATCAAAACTACACACAAAGCTGTTGCTAAAATGTAACAAAACTCTGATATACAACAAAAAAAGCTGTCCAATTGGACAGCTTTTTTTGTTTAGAAATCTTTGTTATTCCACTACTGCCGACTCACAAACATAAGTCGGAATAATCCCCGAACTGCTGATGCGGATTTTCGCCATGTCAGGGAGCGTGTTACCTGAAAGAACAAGAACTGTATCCAACCCAAATTTGTTGCCACCAATAATATCGGTGTAAAGTGTGTCGCCCACCATAAGAATCTCGCTTCGTTTTACATTAATATCCAACAAAGCACGTTCATAGGCGAGCAAAAACATTTGTGCGTCGGGTTTGCCAAATCGAATGAAGTTTTTTCCGATAATATTTTCCACCATATCGGCAAGACTGCCTACCGCCACTGAAATATCATTTTTGCTAACAGGGTAATTAATGTCAGTGTTAGCCACAACAACCGTCATGTTTTTCTTGCGTAACAGGTTAATTGTTTTATTGATATCCTCATTCCAGTTAAAACCTTCGTCATCAAGAAAGGCGAACGATTCAATGTGGTCTATGTTATCCAGGTTGATATCTTTCACCGCCACGGTTTGTAGCCCGGCTGTTTCAATATAATGGGCAGAGCCTTCGGTTCCAAGATAAGCTACAGCATTCCCATTTGTAACTTTCGCCTTAAAGAATTCCATGGCCAACATTCCTGATGACAGGATTTTATCAGTGGTTACCTGTGTAATTCCGTGATCCTGATACCAACGCGCCAAAGCTTCAGGACTGCGTGATGAATCGTTTGTGAGTACATAATATTTTATCCCTTTTCGGTCCAAATATTCAAACGTATTTTCAATGCCGGGAATCAACCCTTTGTGGTTTTTCAAAACTCCAAATGCATCAAAAAAAACAGCTTTGTAGTTTCGCACTACACTACGGAAACTTTTAGTTCTCATATTTATTGATTATAATTTTAACGCTTTCAATATTTTTTCGACATTGTAGTTGGCATCAATTGCCGGGAAATAAGTATCGTACGCTTCTTTTATCAACTTGCTTGAATAGGTTTGACGGAAAAAATACGGTCCATCTTTAATCACATAATTCAAAATAAAAAAGCGGTAAGCTTCGATAATAAAATGAACCTCGGGCACTGTCAGCGGGAAAATGCGGTGATATTCTTTTAGAAAAGTCAAAAAACGGTCTTCCATCAATGTATCAACGAGATAACTAAAAACGGTCCGATCACCAATATCTGAAACTACACGACTAAAAAAATAAAAGTCCATAACCCTTGATGACATCCGGAACCAGTCATAATCCCAGCGCGAATAAAACTTGCCTTCATTAGTAACAGAGAAATTGCCAATATTCCAATCAATAAAAACAGGTATTGTTTCAAATTCCTCAATATAATTTGCTTTGTACGCGTTGTTCAAGAAGAGGTCGGCGTGCTTCAAAACCATCGATTTATGGTTATCGCACATTTTAATTTCATTTTTATTAACCGATTTTACGAGGTCTTGAATGTCTGTAATTACAGTTTTTGAAGCGTTGGGAAGTTGGTTGGAAACGTTTGTGCACGCCTTGTGAAAACGCGCCAACTCGCGCCCCAATTTGCGAATTAGCCTTTCATCCAGACGGCGGGGCAATTTATTTTTAAATTGAATGGGATTATAGAAAACCACCCATGCGCTGCTGTTTTCCTGATGAAAAAGGTAAATAAACAATTCATTCTTTTTTACAAGCGATTGTGCCAGAAACATTTGGTAAGGCGCTTCCAAATTGTTCGCCAGATTATTAATAATGATGTGGTCTTCCCTAAAATCCTCGAACCGGCCATAATCGGAAAGTTTGGCAAAAACAGGTTCGCGATTGTAAAACGAGATTTTATAAACCTGATTTGTGGAAACGTACGCACTAACGTCGTAAACACCACGTATTTCGTGACGATTATCGAATTCCTGCCAGGCCCGTTTTATGATTTGAACATAATCGAAATGTTGCATCTGCTTTTTCTGTTAAATAATTTCAAAATAACGTTTCAACTCCCAGTCAGTTACCTGATTTTCAAATTGCTGCCACTCCCATTCGCGGGTTTTTGTAAAATGATTCACAAATTCATCTCCGAATAATTGTTTTGCAAGATCTGAATTGGCCATTTTATTTGTTGCATCTTTCAGATTTCGTGACAAGATTCCATCCTTTCCAAAATTATATGCATTTCCAACTGTTTCAGGAGTTTCAAGTTTTAATTTGTTTTTAATTCCGAAAAGGCCAGATGCCAAGGCTGCAGCCAGTGCCAGATACGGATTTGTATCAGCACCCGGAATGCGAGATTCAATTCTGGATGAATCAGTTTGACCTTGAATAACGCGAACAGCAGTAGTTCGATTGTCGAAACCCCAGCTTGCATTCGCCGGAGCCCAGTCACCGTGACCAATTCGCTTGTAACTGTTAACTGTAGGTGCAAACATGGGCAGAATTTCAGGCAAACAATACAACTGTCCGGCAATATAATGTTCCATCAATTCACTGATTTTTCGTTTACTGTCAGTATTATGAAATAAATTAGTAGCACCTTCCCTATCCCACAGACTTTGATGAATATGCCCGCCACAACCCGGAAGTTTCGAATTCCATTTTGCCATAAAACTTGCCACCATATTATTTCTGTAGGCAATTTCCTTAACAGCGGTTTTAAAAAGAACTGCTTTATCGGCTGCAGCCAAAATATCGTCGTAATAAATAGCAGCTTCAAAAACTCCCGGACCGGTTTCGGTATGCAACCCTTCCAATGAAATATTAAAGGCTTCCAAATAATCTATCAATTCATGAACGAATTTCTGGTTTAGTGAGGTACGCAAAACTGAATAGCCAAACATACCTGGAGTTGCGGGTTGAAGGTTCTCAAATCCCAGACGGTTAATTTCACCCGGAGTTCCTATAAAATTAAACCATTCAAATTCCTGTGCGAAACGTGTTTTAAAACCCAGGGTTTCTGCTTCTTTCACAACTCTTTTCAATAAACTTCGGGGGCAAGTGGTTTTTGCATACAACTCATGTTCGCTAAAATCAGCCAGAAAAAACGGAGTGGAATTCTCCCATGGAACTTCCCTAAATGTTGAAATATCAATCCTGGCACGTGCATCGGGGTAGCCTGTGTGCCAGCCTGTAACAGCCACGTTATCATAACAAACATCACCAGAATCCCAGCCAAATACTACGTCGCAAATACCCAATTGACGATCAACTGAATCAAGGAATTTCTTTTTGTTAATGTATTTTCCCCTGAGAATTCCGTCAATATCAGCTATTGCAATTTTTACTTTTGAAGAATCTGACTCCTGTACTTTTTTAATTATTATTTCTTTGTTCATTCTTTAATCAAAATTTGAAGAAAAGTAGCTGTTGTTTCAGTAATTATCAAATCAGTTTTCAAATAAATATCCATATTTATACCAATTGAACAATTATAGAACAACACAAAGGTAATTATATTGGACTATTTTAAATCGACCCCCTGTTTCACACATGGTTATTCATAAATATTTTATTATTATTAAAAATCAGACTATGATAAATGCAACCTGATTCATAAAAATTATATATTTTTGATTACTACAAAAATAACATATAAACGAATAAAATAAAAGTAATGGCAAAGTTCAGACTAAATGCTTTAACAGAAGTACTCAACCGAAAACCAAAGGAAGTTGTTCGTGAAGAAAATATGGTTTCAGATTACTTCGGGATGCTGGTTTTTAACCAACCCAAAATGAAAAAATACCTTTCGAAAGAAGCGTATAAAGCGGTTACTGATGCAATTGAAAATGGCACAACCATAAACCGAAAAATGGCAGACCAGGTGGCTCAGGGAATGAAAACCTGGGCAATAGAAAATGGAGCAACCCATTATACCCACTGGTTTCATCCACTGACTGACGGCACAGCAGAAAAACATGACGCATTTATTGTACACGGAGTCGATGGTTCTGTAATTGAATCATTTTCAGGCAATTTACTGGCACAACAAGAGCCAGATGCATCATCATTTCCAAGTGGAGGAATCCGACAAACCTTCGAAGCACGTGGATACACAGCGTGGGATCCTACTTCTCCTGCATTTATAAGCGAAACAACACTCACCATTCCAACCATATTTATTTCTTATACAGGTGAAGCGCTCGACTATAAAACACCTCTTTTAAGGGCAATATCAGCAGTAGATAAAGCAGCAACAGCTGTTTGCCAGTATTTCGATAAAAATGTTTCATCTGTGCATACTAATCTTGGTTGGGAGCAAGAATATTTTCTGATTGATGAAGCGCTTTTTATGGCACGTCCCGACTTGGTTTTAACAGGCCGAACACTTATGGGGCATGCATCTTCTAAGGATCAGCAATTGGATGACCACTATTTTTCATCGATTCCAACCCGGGCAAACCGGTTTATGCAGGACGTTGAAAACGAAGCATACAAATTGGGTATTCCATTAAAAACAAGACATAATGAAGTTGCGCCAAACCAGTTTGAATTTGCACCAATTTATGAAGAAGCAAACCTGGCAAACGACCATAACCAATTGATTATGGATATCATGCAGAAGATTGCGCGCAGGCACAATTTCCGTGTTTTATTTCATGAGAAACCTTTCAAAGGGATTAATGGTTCAGGGAAACACAACAACTGGTCATTAGAAACCAACACAGGTGTAAATTTATTCTCACCAGGCAAAAACCCAAAATCGAATTTACTATTCCTCACCTTTGTGATAAACGCACTAAAAGCTGTTCACGATGGACAGGATTTGTTGCGGGCAAGCATTTTAACAGCATCAAACACACACCGCCTGGGAGCTAATGAAGCGCCACCATCAATTTTATCGGTGTTTTTAGGCACCGAGATTTCCAAAATGCTCGATTTGATGGAAGAAGCAGTTGTTGATCGAAAAATGACGCCAGATGAAAAAACAGCACTTAAATTAAATATTGGACGTATTCCGGAAATAATTCTCGACAGTACCGATCGCAACCGCACATCACCATTCGCCTTTACAGGAAACCGTTTCGAATTCCGTGCAGTTGGATCGTCAGCAAATAACGCATCTGCATTGATTGTTTTAAATGCACTTGTTGCCAATCAGTTGCAAAAATTCCAGACTGCTGTTGACGCATTAATAGAGAAAAGTGTGAAAAAGGATGAAGCAATTTTTCAGGTATTGAAAGATTTAATCATCCAATCAAAACCAATTCGATTTAACGGAGACGGATACAGTGAAGACTGGGTGAAGGAAGCCGAAAGAAGAGGACTTACAAATATTAAAAATGTTCCTGATTCACTTGATGCTTATCAACGTCCCGAATTTAAATCCATGTTATCTAAACTAGGGATTTTAAACGAATCGGAAATTCATGGCAGGGTTGAAGTTGAATATGAAAAATTCATCATGAAAATCCAGATCGAGTCGCGGGTATTGGCCGATATAGCAATCAACCACATTGTACCAATTGCCATTGAGTATCAAACCATGCTGCTCGAAAATGTTAAAAACATGAAGGAGGTTTTTTCTGCTGAAGAATTTAAGAGCCTTTCAGAAGCGAGGATTGATTTGATCAGGGAAATTGGCGGCCATATTTCGGCAATTAAATCACTTAGAAAAGGTATGATTGAAGCCAGAAAAGACTCCAATGTTATTGTTGACCCTGTGCAAAAAGCAAAATCATACGACACCAAAGTGAAGCCTTTTTTAGAAGAACTGAGAGAACATATTGACAAACTTGAATTGATTGTGGATGATGAAAGATGGCCATTGCCAAAATACCGCGAACTACTTTTTACAAGATAATTCCACAATCAGGTTGTTCAAAATAACAACAAGAATAAGAAATATAAAAGACTGACAAATGATAAAAGCCGACCTGAAACTTCAGGTCGGCTTTTTGTTGCTAAATGTTTGGATCCCGGTTTTTGCTTTCTAATTTTTTGACTTGTCGAGCATTAAAATTTCGTTTACCAAAATTTCTGTCATGTATTGTTTCTCGCCGTTTTTATCGTCCCAACTGCGGTTTGTAAGTTTGCCCTCGATGGCGATTTCAGAACCCTTTTTTAGGTATTTTTCCACAATTTCAGCCTGATTTCCCCAGGCAACCAAACGGTGCCAGGTAGTTTCGCTTTGTTTTTCACCTTTACTGTCGCGGTAAATTTCGTTTGTTGCTATAGTGAAATTAGCAACTGTTTTTCCACTGTCCAACTTTCTCACTTTTGGGTCGTCGCCCAGGTTTCCGATAAGCCTAACGCTGTTTCTTAAAGCATTCATTTTATTTATTTTTTAAGTTAATAATTGTAGGGCTGTTTCTTTTTTCGAGCCCTTGAACGAAATTGTTGATTCAAAGGTAGGGCGGCCTCCAAACCAAAGCCGGTTATTAAGTATTTGTAATCGACAATAAACGTTTGTAACCGTTTACAAACGTTTATTGTTTTGTATATTAGTAGTTTGAAATTTTACGCAAACGTATATAATTTGGATTTTATACAAATTCCTGTTTTACCTTTATTAAAAAAGTAATAATGCTGAATCAAAATAAAAAAGGAAATTAACATGAAACTCACAAATAAAAAGATTTTGATTTATTGTTCGGTTTTTGCTTTACTTCTTTTAGGAATAGCTGTAATCTGGATGAAAACCGAAATAAAAGCACCTCCAATAAACTCTATGGAAGACCATCAAATAATTATTAATTATCTAACTTTAAAATTTGAAGTATTCAAAGCAATTATTATTGGATATCTTGTGTCTGTTTTGGGGTTAATTATCCCAAATATCATTCCCGAAGCAAAGTATGAATTTGAAAGAAATAAGGAAGGACGCATCATTTACAGTAAAGCTAAAACCGGCATCGATTATTTACCCTACACACTGACAGATATGGATAAACATAGTGCCAGAGAACATATTCATAATATTCACGAGTTAAAACATCTTGCAGACATATACATTAAAGATGATGCAAAAATAGCGGTTTGGCCATTTAAAAAGCCTTATGATGCCTATGGAATTTTAATGGCGTATTTAAAATTAATTGAAGATGAAAAAAACTCCTGGGACACATTGGATATTCAGGTAAAACGTGAAAAATTATTTCAACTGAATTCTGAAATAAATGGGAAATTTTAAAATCTGCATTGAAGAACCATTAAAAGACAAATAAAACTATTAACCAATGGATATTGAAAAACGATTTTGTTTGGATTGTGGTGAACCCTTAAAAGGTCGTGCCGACCAAAAATTTTGCAACGATCTTTGCCGCAATTCATACAACAATAAAAAGTTGAGCGGCTCCACCAATTTCATGCGAAAAATTAACCGCATCCTGAAAACAAACCACGCCATTTTGGAGGGGTTAAATCCCGAAGAAAAATCGACAACAATTAAAAGCGTACTCGAAAAACAGGGATTCAATTTCAAGTATTATACAAACATTTACACAACCAAAACCGGGCGAATCTATTATTTCTGTTACGACCAGGGTTATTGCGAAGTGGAAAGCAACAAATTTATACTTGTAAAAAACGAGGAGAATTAAACGATGCAAAACTTCATTTTCGAAAAAATAAAACGGATTCAGTCTTTGGCTGAAATTGGTCTTCATTATGCCGAGAACAATTTCGACAGGGAACGTTATGA
>JBFHJA010000114.1:0-10451 GCA_041596165.1 Draconibacterium sp.
TCAGGTTAATAACATCATCAATCGAGTTCACAATCAGATTTAAACAGCGTGGCACTCCGTTCGGAATATATTGAATTCCGGCCCCAAAAGCACTTGTTTCGCGGTACGGATCAGAGATTAAACCCAGCAGATCAAGGTCAAAATCATCCATACAGCGCAGGTTGGCTTCCACCAGAACTTTGTAATCCGATGCAAATTGGCCGTAATTACTGCCAATATATTCAGCGGCAAACTGCATTAAAATGGGGCGGAACAAAACTTTATCCGTTGATTTTCCCGTTTCTATAAGTTGATGGAACTTTTGTGTTTTAGTCATTTTAGGTGATTTTTTTAGGTTGTGAAAATTAACAAAATTAGTTGTCGATCAAAATTGATAATCTGAAAAATCGGACTTAGTTTTAACTTCACAAATATCAAATTTCAGAAATGGAAAATACAGTTCGAAAAGCCCTTCATGAAGCGGGCAAAATACTGATGCACAATTTTGGAAAGATTACAGATTATGAAGTGAAGGAAAGTCAAAGCAGCATTGTAACAAAAGCTGATATTGAATCGGAGAAAAAAATCATAGAGATTGTGTTGGAAAAATTTCCTGATCATAATACTTTGGGAGAGGAAACAGGTTTTCAGAACAGAAATTCGGAATTTACATGGGTGATTGACCCGCTTGACGGAACTTCGAACTTTGCAGCTGGATTGCCCTGGTTTGGCGTAATTATTTGTGTTTTAAAAAATTCAATCCCAGTTATGGCTGGATGTTTTATGCCTGTTCAAAACGAAATCTATTTTGCTGAAAAAGGGAAAGGAGCATTGTGTAACGGTGAGAAAATAACAGTTTCTACTGAAACCAAACTTAAAAATATACTTGCTGCCTACTCCCTCGATTTTTCTGATGAACCCGGGAAAACCGAGCGTGAAGCAAAAGTTATCGTACAGCTTGTAAAAAATATCAGAAACCTCCGCGGCACAAACTGTTTAATCGATTTTTGCTATACAGCCGATGGAAAACTTGGGGCTTGCATAAACCAAACCACAAAAATTTGGGACATTGCCGGTCCCGGGTTAATTATTGAAGAAGCAGGCGGAAAAGTAACCGACATTCAAGGAAATTCATTTGACTATTCGTTGAACAAAAACAACTACGACCGAAATTTCACCATTGCCTGTGCAAACAAAACACTTCATCCAAAACTAATCAGCATCTTGAATAATGGCATTTAATGAATATCTCGCAGATCGTGTCCGATTCAGTTTGAAGGAAAATAGATCGGCATTTACGGAGAAAAAAATGTTCGGGGGACTTTGTTTTTTTGTGGATGAAAAAATGTGTACAGGTGTTTTTAAAGAAGAATTAATGGTCCGGATTGATCCTAAAGATGAAGCAGAATATTTACAAATTGAAGATTGCCGCGAGATGGATGAAACCACTCATTCGATGAAAGGTTTCTTAATGATATCCCCCGAAGGCATTGATATGGATGAAGATTTGGATAAATGGATAAAACGTTGTCTGGCGTTTAATCCAAGTGCGAAATCAAGTAAGAAAAATAAGATGAAATAATTGGAGAATATTCATTAAAAACTGAAGTGGGCTGTACTGGATTCGAACCAGTGACCCCTACCTTGTCAAGGAATCATTGGTCATTTATTATTCAATATCAGTTATTTAAAATGTAAAGATTTGCATAATTGAACATTTAAAGCCCTTTTTACCTCAAAAGGACACCAAGAGATATTTATAATTTCCTGAATTTTGCAATTAAGGTAGATTTTTAAACATATTAAGAATGGCGTTTAATCAGATTCCTAATGACTTACAAAAAGTATAAGAAAGCCATTATAAGGGAGTGGTGAATATATTATAGTGCCATCGATATTGTTTTATTGTTTGCCTACTAGTTTGGGCATTTTATAATTTCAACAAGAAATTCTTTTCTATATTCGTGTCAGAATTAAAACTTAAATGACATTAAAAGAACATCATTCCGACTTCGAATTGGTAGAGAAGCTCCAAAAGGGAGATCTGGATGCATTTGATCAAATTTTTAAAAAGTATGGGAATCGGTTATTTAAATTTGCAATATCGTATTTGAAATCAAAGGAGGAAACAGAAGGGATTGTTCAGGAGGTTTTTCTGAAAATATGGGAAAATAGAAAAAATCTGAAAAAGGAATCTTCGTTAAAGTCTTACCTTTTTACTATTGCCTACCATAATATGTGCAGGCATTTCCGGAAAAAAAAGATTCACGAAAAATATTTGGAAGAAAAAAGTTTTGCGAAGTACCCAACTGTTGACCCTGAAGAGCAGTTGGAATACAAAACAATACTTGAACAGGTAGATCGCCTAATTGATAAATTACCTGAAAAACAGAAGATTATATTCATTAAAAGTCGTAAAGAAGGTAAGAGTACCCGTGAAATTGCTGAAGAAATGAACCTGGCACCAGGAACAGTTGATAATAATATTTCAGCTGCTTTAAAATTTTTGCGGACACACTTATCAGGCGATAGCTTTGCTCTTTTGTTGTTTTTCGCCATTTTTATTCAATAAGAAATAATTGCGTAAAAGCCATACATTCAAAAGAATATTGACTGAAACGAAATAGAATTAATAAAAAATTAATTTTTCTTCGTGAGATTTTATGCTGAAATGACTATTACTAATATGAACAGACAAATAGAACTATTTTTCATAAATATTAGTTTAGTTAGTTTAGTTAGTAAAAAATCCTCCTTGAGATAAAGGAGGATTTTTAGATTGAAAAAATATGTTTAGTAAAATCGATATAGAGAAACTGGAACGCTTCAGGAAAGGACTGTCCGACGCCGAAGAAGAAAAATACATTTACTCAATTTTTACGGAAAATGAGGGTAACATTGAATTCAAACATCACATATTAAAGGAATTTGATGAATACCAAAAGAATAATCCAGAAGAAGATTACAATCTGAATTATTTGTTAGATAAAATTCACCATGTTATCCATAAAAATGAAAGTAGAAAGAAATTAACAGTGGTGAAGAGAATTTATAAATTTTACACTTTTGCAGCAGCTGTTTTACTTATCCCTTTGTTAATTGCCGGAAGTATTTGGATGTTGTCACAAAATCAGCAGGAAAAGGTAATAACAGAGGCACCAATAACATCTACTCTTTATGCACCTGTTGGATCGCGCATAAGTTTTACACTGCCCGATAGCACAAAAGGCTGGTTAAACAGTGGGTCGAGTCTTGAATATAGTATTCCTTTTAACAAAAACAGGCAAATAGTTGTAAGTGGCGAAGCTTGGTTTGATGTTTACCATAATTCAGAGTATCCCTTTGAAATAATCGCTGGCAAATCAAAAATAAAAGTATTAGGTACCAAATTTAATCTGAATGCTTATCCGGAAGATAAATATATTGAAGTTGCTCTTGAAGAAGGGAAAGTTGAATTTTATGTTTCCGGGCAAGAATCGGCAATTGAGATGAAACCGAATGAACGACTGGTATTTAGCGAAGGTGCGATAGATATTGATAACACAAATGCGGTGAAATATGCGGCATGGAAAGACGGGAAACTGGTTTTCAGGGGCGATCCAATGGTTGAAGTTGCCCGAAGAATTGAACGTTGGTACAACGTTAGTGTAGAGTTAGTAGATAAAGAATTGGAAAACTACACTATCAGAGGAACTTTTCAAGACGATTCTCTGGAAGAAGTTTTTAGATACTTAAGCATGACTTCACCAATTCGTTACAAGATTCAAAACAGAAAAATGCAGACCGATGGTACCTGGCAAAAACAAAAAGTACTCCTTTACAAAACAAATAAATATTAATTAAACTAAAACTAAAACAAATGAAATGAAACTACGTGATGGACCTTAACTAAACAAAAAAAAGGAAATCGCTCCAACGATCTCCTTCAAAAAAAACTTTTTCAAATTTTTTTAATAATTAACAATTCAAATTTATGAAAAAAAATAGATTTCTTCATGAATGGGATTCTCATTCATTAATGAAAACATTTAGAATTATGCGAATTACAGTATTCTTAATACTTGCTTCAATCTTACAAACTTTTGCAAATGATGCATATTCTCAAAAAACCAGGCTTTCGCTAAATCTTCAAAAAACAAAACTCGTTGATGCTTTGGACGAAATTGAAAGCAAAACAGAGTTTTACTTTCTTTTCAATGAAAAGCTTATTGATTCCGACCGAACAGTAAATATGTCGGTAAAAAATGAGAAAATAGATGAAATACTCGATCAACTCTTTGCAGGAACCGATATTGTTTATACTGTCGCTGACCGAAAAATTATTTTAGCACCCTCATTTTTATCCAGCGATGAACAACAACAAAATTCAGTGTCCGGAAAAGTAACCGACTCTTCAGGTATATCACTTCCCGGTGTTGCGGTGGTAGTTAAAGGTGAGACGAAAGGTACAATTACAGACGTCAATGGGGAGTTTTCCATTTCAAATGTTCCGAAAAATGCTATTTTGCAATTTTCGTTTATGGGAATGATAACTCAGGAAATTGCTACAGAGGGAAAAACAAATATTGATGTAGTGATGATTGAAGAAGTCATTTATCTTAATGATGTTGTAGTTGTTGGATATGGTACTCAGAAAAAATCAGATGTTACCGGATCAATCGTTTCCTTGAAACCAACAGAATTTAAAGACATGAACATTGGTGTAACTGATGCTATTCAGGGACGTGTTGCCGGTGTAAACGTTAGTAATGGTAGTATTATTATTCGTGGTGCAACTTCCATCAACGGAGCTGACCCCTTATGGATTGTGGACGGTTCTGCCGGTGTTATTCCAAGCATGGATGACATTGAATCAATTGAAGTATTAAAAGATGCAGCCTCAACTGCCATCTATGGTGCCTCCGGTGCCGGTGGAGTTATTCTGGTAACTACAAAAAAAGGTAAATCAGGCAAGTTGCAGATTCATGCAAAAGCAAATATTGGATATGAAATGCCTACTAATTTACCAGATTACCTTTCAACAACAGATTATATAAAGGTAAGATTGGCGTCTGGTTATCAGCCAAGTGCCAACGAGATGGAAATTGCTGGATGGAACAATCCGTCTGCATTACCAAATACAAGATGGAATGATTTGTTGTTTAAGAATGCATTGAAACAAAATTATTATTTGAACTTGTCAGGAGGAACAGGAAAAACTAAGTTAACATCTACAATGGAATTCTTTAATAATGAAGAAATTGGCATTGCTTCTCCTGTTCAAAAAGAAGTCAAATTTCGTTTGGCAAGTGAAACTCAGTTTAATAGAAAACTGAAAATAACACAAATTTTAAATGCAAACTATTCCAGTTCAGAAGGAGGAAGAGGTTCGGGCCTTTTTCCCCGTGCTACACCTATAATGCAACCTTATGATATTAATAATCCCGATGGCGGTTGGGGTATGAGGCCCGCAGGGAACTTGACTAATGCATATAATCCAATGATGGATGTAATGATGTATCATAGTTTAACGAGTGGAGGTAGTACGAATCTAAACGTTATTGTAGATTATGAGATACTTAAAGGTTTGATTTTTCAGGCAAACTTTACCGGATCTGCCGGGGGAGGTAGCAATACAACATATAATGCTGACGCGACTGCCGGAGATGTATTTTGGGAATCTAAGTTAACTAGCAGCAATGGTACAAATGCGTTTGGAAAAATGTTCTATACACTTAACTACAATAAAACTTTTGCAGAAAAACACAATATTGGTGCATTGATCGGTTATGAAGCGTCCAAAAGTTTAGGTTATAGCACTTCTGCTGCAGCTACAGAATTTAGTGTTGATCCGGCGTGGTCAATTGGTCTGGGAAATGTTCAACAACCATCATCAGGATCAAGATATGAAGGGGGTGGTTTATCGCAATTTGGTCGTATAAATTATGCGTACGACGGCAAATATATGTTGCAGGCAACAATTCGTCGTGATGGTTATTCGGTGTTTGGACCAGATAATAGATTTGGCATTTTCCCATCGGTATCGGCTGGTTGGAATGTTCATAAAGAATCTTTCATTGCCGATAATTTTAACTGGATTTCGAACTTGAAACTTCGCTCAGGTTATGGTTCGATTGGGAATAGCTCAGTGCCAAGTTTTCTTTATTTATCATCATGGACTAATACCCGGAGCTATTATTCACCTGATGGAATCAATGTTGTTAAACCTTACCGATATGACAAGATGCCAAATACAGGTATAAAATGGGAAACTGTAACTCAATTAGATATTGGTCTTGAGGGAGGTCTATTTAATAATAAGTTGAATTTTTCGGTTGAATATTATGACAAGAAAACAACCGATATGTTGTATCCTATTACTCTTCCTCCATCTGCTGCTCAACACATGGGTACTACCTGGACACAAACGCCATATATCGCCAATATTGGAGAGATCAACAATAAAGGTTATGATTTCATGGTCCAGTATCGTGGTAATGTCAAGGATTTCAAATTTGATGTGGCTTTAACTGCTTCAACAAATAAAAATATTGTAGTAAAGCTTAGTGATGAATTGAATCCCATCATTTGGAAAAATGGATTAGATTGGC
Organism: Draconibacterium sp.; assembly: GCA_041596165.1. Classification (GTDB taxonomy): domain Bacteria; phylum Bacteroidota; class Bacteroidia; order Bacteroidales; family Prolixibacteraceae; genus Draconibacterium. The sequence continues at coordinate 6,570 of JBFHJA010000114.1, forward strand.
ATCCTATGGCTAGCTCAATGTATCGCACTGAAAATGGGTTTCCAATGGGGCAAATGTATGGATATCAGGTGGCCGGAATTTTTCAGAATCAAGCCGAAATTGATGCTCTCAATGCAGCTGCAGGTGAAGGAAATTTCTACCAAGTTGAGGCAACCGCTCCCGGGGACTTTAAATACGTGGATACAAACCTTGATGATATGATTACATTTGACGATGCAGTTGTAATTGGTAATCCATGGCCCAAGCTGATTTATGGCACTAATATCAATCTTTCATGGAAAGATTTTGAACTTAATATGGGGTGGGTTGGTAACTTTGATGTTGATATATATAATGCCCAAAAGTTCGTTGACCATAACATCTTCCAATCGGATAACGCAACCACTAAAATTTTGGATTCCTGGAGTCCTGCAAATACTGATTCGGAGAATCCTCGTGTAGTATTTGGTGATCCAAATCAAAATTTCGCCCTTCAATCGTCCTATTTCATTGAAGATGGTTCATACCTTAAATTAAAGACTTTATACCTTGGATACAACCTTCCACAAAGTGTATTGTCAAAATTGCATATTTCAGATATGAAGATATTTGTTAACTGTTATAACTTGTTTACAATTACCAAATTTGATGGAGATCCGGAGCTTGGCGGAGGTTATTTGGAGAGAAACAGCTACAGTTCATCACGAACACCATCAACGTCATCTTTTATGGGCGGTGTTAGTTTGACATTTTGAAAATTTAAAATAATATGTTATGAAAAAAATAATTATATATATTGTTGCAGTGCTTGTAATGAGCAGCTGTTCCGAAAGTTTATTGGATACAACTGATTATAGTGCAGCGTCTTCAGACAAATTTCCAAATGACCCTTCCTCGTTAGCCCTGGTTGCTGCAAATGTTTATGCTAATGTGGACGACTATACTCTTTATGGTTTTGATTACCTGACTGGAGTGATTTTTCCCAGTGATCATACTGTTGATTTTGGTTGGAAGCAAGGTTCCGATTGGATAGAGCCTGCAAGTCATAACTGGACATCTCAAAATGGCTATTTAAAAGAAGCGTGGGTTGGATTCTACCGGTTAGTTGGATCTACTAATGTTTTACTGAAAGCGTGTGATGATATGGATGTGTCAAAATTTACTGACGAAGAGAAAACACGTGTAGCCCAATATAGAGGTGATGCATTATTTTGGAGAGGATGGGCTCATCAACAACTGGTTCAACTCTTTGGAGAAGGTTATCCTGCAAATGGAGATGGAGAAAAGCAAGGCGTAATTATTCATACAGAGATTGCTTCTTCTTCAGATCTTCAATACAAAGAGCGTTCTACAGTTGATGAAGTATATGCTCAAATACAAGCGGATTACGAAGCGGCAGAAAAGGTTCTTCCTGATTCCTGGACCGGAATTGATATTGCACGACCAACCAAATACACAGTTCAGTCTTTTATCGGGCAATTACAACTCAACAAAGGTAAATATGCAGAAGCTGCAACCACTTTAAAAAATGTGATCGATAAGAGTGGCAAATCACTCCTGCCATTTGACGAGTACAGTAAACTTTTCAACGAAGATCAAATCCAGTTTAGCGACGAATCACTTCTTGAGCTAAGTTTGAAAAACCGCCCGGGTTCCTGGGGTGTTTGGGAAGGTTCAGAAGGAACTATGACCTCTTTAAAGATTGCTCCTTATATCGGCAAATTGGCAACTGATGGGAATAATGTCCCAATACCTGATAATGATGGGGATTATATCGTTAAAAGTACTCAGGAAACCGGTTGGTGTAATTTATTCTTTCATGATCGTAACATCGAACGGTTTGGAAACGATCCACGATTGAAAGTTGTTGCAATGGAGCCTGCCACGATAATTACCAAAACTATTGATGGAGTGACTGTTGAGGCTGGTACAAATGTTAGGCCGGATCAATTTATATATGGTAGCTCACTACTACTACCTTATGCAGGCACAAAAGGCTATAAAGACGACAAAGGAAATGCCATTAAAGGATGGACTATCAAAAAATACAACCCACTTCAGAAAAACTTATATGACTGGGGAGTAAACACAGGCATCAATATATTCTTTATGCGTTTGGCTGATGTGTATTTAATGTATGCAGAAGCATCGATGAAATCGGGTAATGAAGATGCTGCCCGTGAATATATCAACAAGGTACGCCGTCGTGCTTTCAATGTTACTGATGCTTCCTATGACATTACTTCTTCAGGAGATGCCCTCTTTAATGATTTAAAAGAAGAACGATTTAAAGAGTTTAGTGCTGAAGGTGCTCAAAACTGGTTTGATTTATGTCGATGGAAATCACTTGGCGATGTTGTTAATAAATGGTATACCTATACCCTTATTACGCCTGGAACAAAAATATCTGTCAATCCTCATTCTTATTATGCGCCAATTCCTATAACGGAAATTGAAGCTAATAGTAAGTGTAAACAAAGCACTGGATATAACTAAAAAGTAGGTTGAAAAGAGAGATCGTATACAAAGTTTTGGCCGTTACAATGCCACTGATAATAATAATTTTATTAGAAGTGATTTTGCGTGCATTGAACTATGGAAACGATCTCTCTCTTTTTGTTACTGATGCTCAAAATCCTAAACTGCATCATCTCAACGAAAATGTTTCACTACGCTATTTTTTACAGGAAAAAAATGCTACCAAGGGAAAAATTGAGTCTTTCCCAAAAGAGAAACCGAAAAATGCTATTCGTATCTTTGTACAGGGAGAATCTACAGCAGTAGGATTTCCCTATTTTTTTAATGGTACTTTCCCCAGAATGTTGGAATATGGAATTCGACAAACAGATCCGTCTATTCGTTTAGAATTAATCAATTTGTCAATGACCGCGCTTAACTCGTATGCGTTGGTTGATTTTGCCGACGAGATTATCACCCAACAACCCGATGCGGTGATTATCAATGCCGGGCACAATGAATATTATGGGGCGTTGGGAGTAGGTTCAACAAGCAAATTCGGCCTTGGGGTGAAAATGGGCAAGGTAGGAATATGGATTCGTAAAACGAAAGTTGGTCAGCTATTGACAAAAGTTCTGTCAATTTTTTTCTCCAATGGAGATAAAATCGATTATCATGAAACGCTGATGAAAAGAATGGTGAAGAACAGCGAGATACCACTTCATTCTTCTATTTATAATCTTGGTGTCAGACAGTTTGATGAAAATTTACATGCCACACTCCGGAAATATGATAAAGCGGGTATAAGAGTATATCTTACCAACGCAGTTTGCAATGAGAAGGATCAAAAGCCTTTTATATCCATCGATTCTGTAGGTATAGTTTCACGGGAAATAGAAAAGTTAAATTCTGCACTATCAAGTAATGCCGATACGGCTTCCTATATTTCGAAATTGGAGCAACTCTCAATTCAATATCCAAATCATGCAATGACATTCTATTTACTTGGGAAAATGTATTTTGCACAACAACGGGCCGAAGCAAAAACATACTTTCACAAAGCCAAGGAATTGGATGTACTCCGTTTTAGGGCACCTGACGACATTAATGCTTCAATTAAAGCACAAAGTAAGGCGTTTCCCAATATTACATTTATAGATAACGACAGTGTTTTTCGGAGTAATTCACAATTACAATGCGTAGGCAATGAGTTAATATTGGAACATCTTCATCCCAATTTAAATGGGTATCACCTGATGGCCAAAACTCTTTTTGATAAATTTGCTACCGAAGACCAACCATTATTTCCCACATTACATAATACAAAATTTCCTCTTCTAAACGAAATGCCTCTTACGGAGGTTGACTATTTCACGGGTGAAATTTCAAATCTGTTGTTGCATGAAGGATGGCCGTTTCTTGAACCTATTCCGGCAGATGATGGAA
>JBFHJA010000115.1:0-10427 GCA_041596165.1 Draconibacterium sp.
ATTTTTGCCGGGTCGATATTAACAGGCAATTTGCGTTCTGTCCAGAGGTAGTAAAATGTATCTTCAAAACCGGGAACGACGTTGTTTTCATCAACTCCAAGTTTTTTTGTGAGGTGCTCCATAAATTTAGCCGCATCCTTGTATGTATATCCGTAGTTCCTGCTAAAATCGGCGAGCCATTTTTTATCTTTCCAAACCGGTTTTCCATCTTTTCGCCAGTAGAGTGCCATTTGCCAGCGTGGAGTAGGTTCTCCGGGGTACCATTTTCCCTGACCGTAATGAAACAAACCACCGGCGCCAAATTTTTCACTTAGTTTATGCAGGAGTTTATTAGATAATTTCTGCTTTTCTGATCCGTCGGCAGCAGTGTTCCATTGTTCCGATTCCATGTCGTCGATGGAAACAAAAGTTGGTTCGCCACCCATTGTCAACCTGACGTCGCCTGCTTCAAATTTTGTATCCACCTGATCGCCAAGAGCCATTATTTCTGCCCATTGCTGGTCGCTGTATGGTTTTGTGACACGGGGATCTTCATGAATCCGAAAGACTTCGTTTGAATGAAAAAACTCAACTTCACAATGATCGATTGCCCCAGAAATTGGAGCCGCACTTGATGGGGCAGGGGTGCAGCACAATGGGATATGACCTTCGCCAGCCAGCAATCCTGAAGTTGGGTCAAGGCCAATCCAACCGGCGCCAGGTACATAAACCTCACACCAGGCATGTAAATCGGTAAAATCCTGCTCTGTTCCTGATGGTCCGTCAATCGCTTTCTGGTCGGCTTTTAGCTGAATCAGGTAACCGGAAACAAAACGGGCTGCCAAACCTAAATGACGCATTGTTTGCACGAGCAGCCATGCCGAATCACGACAGGAACCAAACTTTTTTTGCAATGATTCCTCGCAGGTAAAAACTCCGGGTTCAAGGCGGACTGTGTAGTCCAGTTCCAAATTTACCTCTCGGTTTATTGCAACCAAAAAATCAACAATATTTATGTTTTTATAATGCTCAAGTTTTTTTATCCACTCCATCAAAAGCGGCCCGTTTTCGTCAATTTCAAAGTAAGGTGCCAGTTCCTTCTTATCCTGTTTTTCATACTGAAACGGAAATTTTTCGGCATATTCTTCTACAAAAAAATCGAAAGGATTTATTATTGTCATTTCTGCCAAAACTTCCACTTCCACCTTAAATTCCTTTACTTTTTCGTGCATTACAACACGAGCCAAATAATTCCCGAAGGAGTCCTGCTGCCAGTTTATAAAATGCACTTTTGGTTCAATATTCAACGAGTAGGAGTGAATTTTTGTACGGCTATGTGGCGCAGGTTTTAGCCGGATAACATGTGGGCCCATGTTTATCAGCCTGTCATATTTGTATAAAGTGTTGTGTTTTATTGCTACAATAATTGCCATAAACTATTTTTTTTTTTTAATGCCAATCTGACTATAGAAAGCTCTTTTCACGCAATTTAACTTATAATCCCGGATTTAACGAGTGTTTTTAAGTAATCCATGATTATTTCTATTTATTATTTAATACAAGAAAGCAAAATCATCTTCAAATTTTGAGAGATTTGAATAAAACTGAATTAACACTTTTTATTTGCTGAAATTAACAATCTGTTGTCATTGTTAGTTAATAAGTACGAAATTGAAATGAAAGAACACTAAATAAATCTTATTAAACATTATTTGAGCAAATTCGTTATAAATTATGCCTAACATAAAGATTAGTAGAATATAATCTGATTTCAAACTTTTTCTAATTTAATTAAGATAAGTTTCAAATTTTGGTAAATGAGATTTAAACTATTTATAGATCAGATACTTAAAAATTGTTATCAAATTATATTTGTACTAACTATTTGTTTGTTATGTCTCCCATTTTTCGGCAATACACAGGAAATAAATTTTAAACATATCAATATCAACGACGGGCTATCTCAAAACGCTGTTTTTGCTATTATAAAAGATAGTAAGGGTTACATGTGGTTTGGGACTAAGGATGGTCTAAATAAATACGATGGTTATAATTTTACAATTTATCAATTCAATCCATTTGATTCAACAACATTATCAGCAAATTACATAACCTCTTTGTATGAAGATAAACAGGGATTGATTTGGGTAGGAACTTACGATGGTGGAGTGAATGTTTACGACCGTAAATTTGAAACTTTTTATAGGGTTAATTTGCGAAAAGACAGTATCATATTAAGGGATGTCTTTGAAATAAAAGCAATTAGTGAAGATTTGGAGGGAAATATATGGGTCGGAACCAGTGGTGACGGATTATTCAGGATTAAAGTACATGAGAATAATGATCTTTTGAGTTTCTCAACACAAAGGTTTTACAATGATCCTGATAATAAAAACAGTCTTGGCAGTAATCAGGTTTTTTCTATCTGTTTTGATAAAAATGGATTACTTTGGCTGGGTACAAGTATCGGGATAAGTCGGATGGATTTGAAATCGAATACTTTTACACAATATTTGATTAACACAAAAAATCCTGCTGTTCAGGAGGTTTCCACTTCTAATTCAATTTTTTCCATTTTAGAATCTAAAAACGGAACATTATGGATAGGTACTTTGGGAGGCTTGGTAAAGTTTAACCGTGCTGACGAAAGCTATCGTTATTTTCCACACAAGTATGATTTATTTCGATATGGATGGGGGAATATTTCAGCAATGAGCGAGGATAAAGATGGGAATTTATGGCTTGCTACACCTGCTGAGTTAATGAAATTTGATAGCAAAAAAGAAAGCTATACTTCATTCATACACGATCCGTTTAACTCGAAAACAATTAGTTTTAACACTGTTTCAAGTGTTTATGTTGACAATACAGATATGTTGTGGGTAGGCACTGCCGGGATGGGAATTGATTATTATAACCCGAAAGCCAACAGGTTTAATATTTTAACTGTTATTCCAGATAAAAAATCAAGAACTGGTAGTTTTAGTGTGCGATCGATACTTGAGGATAAAGAAGGTGATGTTTGGATTGGTACAGAGGTTTTGTATAAGTGGGAGCGCAAAACAGGTGAAATAATAAGTTTTGAAAAAAGCTCGAATGAGCCAAATGAATTTGGAAACACAATTGTGTTTTCCATGATTCAGTGCTATAACGGAGACATCTGGGCCGCTACAACCGAAGGTCTTTTCAGGTATAATCCACAAAATGGCGAGCAGAAACTTTATAAATATCATCCGGATCAAACTAATGGAGTACCGCAACAAGAAGTTTATGCTGTTTTTCAGGATTTAGACAGCACCATTTGGATTGCAACCGAAAAATATTTGTGCAAACTTACGGATAATGAAAAAGGAACCTTTCATTCCATAAGTTATCACTCAATATCAACATTTTACGAACAGGTTAGGCCTGTAATTTACCAGGATACAAAACAGGAAATGTGGTTGGGAACTAAATATGGGCTTTATCTTTTTAACACCAAAACTGAAACTTTCAAGTTGTTTAAAAACAATCCCGAACAACCCAATAGCCTGAATAATAACATGATTAAATCGATTTGTGCCGATCCTTTGTACCCCGAAAGATATTTGTGGATTGGAACAAATGGTGGGCTAAACAGGTATGACAGGGAAACAAATTCGTTTTTTTATTATACCGAAGAAAATGGTTTGCCAAACAACGTAATTTATAGTGTTTTATCTGATGAGCAGAACAATCTCTGGCTGAGCACAAACAAGGGTTTGTCAAGGTTTAATCTTCAGTCGGGGGAATTTCGGAATTTCGATGTAAACGACGGATTGCAAAGTAACGAGTTTAATACCGGCGCTTATTTCAAAAGTAAAAAAGGGGAAATATTTTTAGGTGGAATAAAAGGATTAAATTATTTTTTCCCGGAACAGATTGAAGAAAATAAAAATATCCCGCCAGTTGTATTAACAAAAATAAAGTTAGCCGAAAAAAGTTTATCGTTTAGAAAAAACCCGGATTTACTTGAAAGGTCAGTGGAGGAAACAAAAAAAATTGTCCTGTCACCCAAAGAAGATATTATTACTTTCGAATTTGCTGCTCTTGAATTTTCAGCTCCCGAAAAAAACCAATATGCCTATATGCTTGAAAATTTCAATGACAATTGGATAAACACAGGAGGAGTTCGTTCAGTAACATACACTCACTTACCTCCAGGTAATTATATTTTCAGGGTGAAAGCATCAAATAATGATGGGGTATGGAATTCAGAAGGACTTGCCCTTGAATTAATAAAAGAACCTCCGTGGTACAAAACCTGGCTTGCATACATTTTTTTCGTGTTGGTTTTGGTTATTATAATTTACCTTGTGCGCCGGTACGAAAAAAACAGGCTTCTATTAAAAAACCAATTAAAGCTTGAACAGGTTTCTGCTGATTCTTTGCGACAGGTTGATCAGATGAAATCACAGTTTTTTGCGAATATTTCGCATGAATTTAGAACCCCTTTAACCTTGATTTTGGGGCAAATGGATAGTGTGATGTCATCGGGAATTAAAACTAAAGAAAAATCAAAGTTGCAGGTTGCCAAACGGAATGCCCGCCGATTATTAAAGCTAATTAACCAGTTGCTTGATCTATCGAAACTGGAAACTGGAAATATGGAACTTGTTTTATCACAATATAACATGGTTGCATTTCTTAAAGGTCTGTTTTATTCATTTGAATCGATCGCTACTGCCAGAAAAATTACCTTATCGTTTAAAACTGTATCTGACAATATTCCCATGGTTTTTGATTTGGATAAAATGGAAAAAGTTTTTTATAACCTGATTTTTAACGCTCTAAAATACACGAATGAAAAAGGGGAAGTGGAAGTTAAAATAAAAATGGTTGATTCTCTTCATGTCGAAATTTGTGTAACTGACAATGGATCCGGAATACCCAAAAAATACCTTCCTCATATTTTCGATCGGTTTTTTCAGGTGGAAAATACAAGTACCCGGAATTATGAAGGAACAGGTATTGGTTTGGCTCTTGTGAAAGAATTGGTTGAATTGCACCATGGATTCGTAAATGTAAAAAGCAGGGAAGGGGAGGGATCATCTTTCATTGTCAAGCTTCCTGTTGGAGAAATAAATAAAGCTGAACAATCCTGTGAAATACAAGTTCCGAATGATGATTTCGATATAGAAATACTCCAGGAAGAAAAAACCACAGAAACTGATGGTTTGAATGGCAGCACCAAAAAACAGCCTGTCGATAACCGTGAAATTGTTTTGGTTGTGGAAGATAATAATGATGTCAGGGCATTTATTTGTGAACAGCTTGAAAGTGAATACCAGATTATACAAGCCGAAAATGGGGAACAAGGTATGCTTTTGGCGCTTGAAATAGTTCCTGATTTAATTGTTACCGATTTAATGATGCCTAAGATAAATGGTTTTCGACTATGTAAAGCAGTTCGGGACAATGAACGAACGAGCCACATCCCAGTTATCATGCTAACTGCAAAAGTGGGGTTTGATGATAAAATGGAAGGACTTGAAACTGGTGTGGATGATTATGTTACAAAACCTTTTAGTTCGAAAGAGTTAATGGTAAGGATTAAAAACCTGATTAACCAGCGTAAATTGCTTCGGGCCCGATTCAAAACTTCCACAGTTATTAAACCTTCTGAAGTAAGCGCTTTATCCATCGATCAGGTTTTTCTCGACAAGATTATCAAAATGATTGAAGCCAATTTTGAAAACCAGGATTTTACACCTGACTTACTTGCCGGTGAGGTAAACATGAGTGTTTCACAGCTAAACCGCAAACTGAATGCACTTATAAATCAACCGGCAGGGCAGTTGATGAGGTCATTGCGCTTACAACGTGCCGCCGACCTTTTAATGCAAAAAGCAGGAACAGTTTCCGAAATTTGTTATCAACTCGATTTTAACGACCCCGCTTATTTTTCACGTGCATTTAAAAAACAGTTTGGTTGCAGCCCTTCCGAATATTTTAAGAATTAGAACTGCAATTTATTCAAAGGGTGACTTCAAGTCACCTGTTGAATTAATGAAGTTCCAAATGTTACTGGATTTTTCCAAAACAATTGCACTAAAATTCAAAATACATGGTATCTTTAACCCTCTAATTGTTTGAATTTTTTAGTTTTGAAAAGAACCACTTGAATTCATAATAACCTTTTTCTACCAACCAAAAATCAATCTAATATGTTAGAAAAAATTATAGATTTTAGTGTTAGGAATAAACTCATTGTAATACTTTTTACACTAAGTGTAGCCGCATTTGGGATGTACGCAGTATTCAAAATTCCGGTTGGAGCAGTGCCAGATATTACTAATAACCAGGTACAGGTTATCACAACCTCAGGTAATTTGTCGACACAGGAAATAGAACAATTTATTACAGCCCCTGTTGAAATGGAAATGGCTAATTTGCCGGGTGTGCAGGAAATTCGTTCCATTTCGAAATTTGGTATTTCGGTTGTTACAGTTGTTCTTGATGATAATTTGGGAACTTATCTTCCCCGCCAGTTAATTGCAGAGAAAATAAAAAGTGCTTCGGCAAATATCCCCGAAATTTACGGATCGCCCGATATGGGACCAATAACAACAGGGTTGGGCGAAATTTACCAGTACATTGTTGATGTAAAACCTGGCTACGAAGGAAAATATTCAGCCATGGATTTGCGTACCATTCAGGACTGGATTGTTAAACGCCGTTTGTCGGGAATTAACGGAGTAGTTGAAATAAACAGCTGGGGCGGTTATTTAAAACAATACGAAGTTGCTATCGACCCGGCATTGCTTAAAAGTCTCGATATTACTTTAATGGAAGTCTTTGTTGCACTTGAAAATAACAACAGTATTTCAGGGGGTTCGTATATTGAAAAAACAAATCAAAGCTATTTTATCAGGGGCGACGGACAGGTTAAAACGTTACAGGATATTGAAAATATTGTTGTTAAGAATAATGCCGGGAGGCCTGTTTTGATTCGAGATTTGGCAAAAGTTCATTTTGGTTTTGCAAACCGTTTTGGTGCAATTACTGCCAATGGAAAAGGCGAAACTGTTTTAGGGCAGATTATGATGTTGAAACATGGCAATTCAAAAGTTATTATCAACGAAGTAAAACAGCGGGTTGCAGAAATTCAGAAAAACCTGCCCGAGGGAGTTTTTATCAATCCAGTTTTGGAACGCAGCGAACTGATTTCGAAAACATCTTTTACCGTTGCTGAAAACCTTATTTTAGGAGCAGTTATCGTTATGTTGACTGTTATTATTTTACTGGGAAATATCCGTTCGGCACTTGTAATTGCATCAATGATTCCCCTTGCTTTACTTTTTACAATTTCCATGATGTTTATTTTTGGAATTGATGCCAATTTAATGAGTCTTGGCGCGCTCGACTTTGGGATTATTATTGATGGCGCGGTAATTATAGTCGAATTTATCGCTATAAAAATGACACTTCAAAAAGATAAAATATTTGGAAGTGAAGGTGATGAACGCCAATCAATAATGGATAAAATATCGTTCGAAGGCGCTTCTAAAATGATGAATTCTGCAATTTTCGGACAAATTATTATTCTGATTGTCTTTATTCCAATTCTTTCACTCAGTGGGGTTGAGGGGAAAATGTTCCGACCAATGGCACTATCTTTTTCTTTTGCGATTATTGGGGCAATGATAATGGGATTAACCTGGTTGCCAGTGGCCTCAGCACTGTTTCTAAAACCCGCGAAAACCAACAAACGCAACATTTCGGATTGGATCATGGACATTGCATACAAATCTTATTTACCCTCAATAAAATGGTCATGCAATCATAAAAATGTTGTTTTTGGTGCGGCTTTGGTTTCATTGATTTTAACGGGTGTTTTATTTGCAAAAATGGGAGGCGAGTTTGTGCCTACGCTGGATGAGGGTGATTTTGTTATTCAACCAGTTTTGAAAACAGGTACTTCGCTTTCAAAAACTGTTGAATTGACAACAAAAATGGAAAACATCCTAATCAAAGAATTTCCAAATGAAGTTCATCAAATTGTTTCGCGTATTGGTGCGGCTGAGGTTCCTACCGACCCAATGTCGATGGAAGAAATTGACATGATAATTAAACTGAAACCGAAACAAGAATGGACATCTGCTGAAAGTAAAGAAGAACTTGCCGATAATTTTAAGGAAGCCCTTTCTGTTATTCCGGGAATTGAATATGAATTTACCCAACCCATCGAAATGCGTTTCAATGAATTGATTACGGGTGTACGTTCGGATATTGCAATTAAAATTTTTGGAGAAAACCTCGACTATATCAACAAAAAGGCACTCGAAATAAAAAACCTGATTTCAGATGTTCCGGGTGCAAGTGATGTTATTCTTGAAAAAACTCAGGGACTGCCGCAAATTCGGGTAAATTATAACCGAAGTAAAACCGCATATTACGGTGTCGACATCAATACACTTAATACATATTTGGCAGCGGCTTTTGGTGGAAGAATTACGGGTGTGGTTTTCGAAGGCGAAAAACGTTTCGATATGGTAATGCGTTTTGATAATGAAAACCGCACCGATATTGATAACATTCGTCAACTTCAGGTCCCTGTTTCGTCGGGTGCACATGTTCCTTTTGCCGAACTGGCCGAGATTGAATATACTGAAGGTCCGGCAAAAATATCGCGCGACAATACGCAGCGCAGAGTTGTTGTGAGCGTAAACGTCCGCAACCGCGATTTGCAATCGGTAATCGAGGATATTCAGAAAAAAATTGATGCTAACATAAAACTCTCACCCGGAAATTATATTGAATATGGAGGTCAGTTCGAGAACCTGCAAAACGCAACAAAACGTTTGATTTTAGCTGTTCCGGTTGCCTTGCTTTTGATATTTATATTTCTTCATTTTGCCTTTGGCTCGCTCAAAGATGCGCTTATGATTTTCACTGCAATTCCTTTAGCCACAGTTGGCGGAGTTTTTCTTTTGTGGGTGCGCGGGATGCCTTTTAGTGTTTCGGCAGGAGTTGGTTTTATTGCACTTTTTGGAATCGCCGTTTTAAACGGAATTGTATTGATTGAGCATTTAAAAGAGTTGCAACACGAGGGAATGACTAATATGCGTGAACTGATTATGACTGGAACCAAAAACAGGTTACGACCAGTAATGCTAACTGCCGGGGCTGCAGCAATGGGATTTTTACCAATGGCAATTTCTACAGGTGCAGGAGCCGAAGTTCAGCGACCACTTGCAACAGTGGTTATTGGCGGATTATTTACTTCTACTTTGCTCACCATGATTGCTTTACCGTTGTTGTTCGAAGTGTTTTACAATGTAAAAAGTATCCGTTTATTCCCGTTTAAAGTTATTCGTGACAAAACCATGATGCTCTTGTTTTTTATGTTGATTCCGGCAGTGTCGGCTTACAGTCAGGATAATAAATTACAGTTACAGGAAGTTGTGGAAATTGCTTTGCAAAAAAATCTCGAGCTTGAAGCGTTTTCACTGAAAGTTGAAGAAAGTAAAATGTTGAAAAAGACAGCATTTGCCCCCGGGAAAACAAATTTAACCTATGGAACCGACCAGAATAATATTGCCGAAAATGGCAACCCTTTAAATGTTTTTGGTATTGAACAGAATGTCAGTTTTCCTGCGTTGTATTCGGCAGAAAGCAAATCGAAACAAATTGAAATATCAATGGCCGAAGCAAGGTTGAACATTCAGAAAAACGAATGTGCAAAAAATGTTGCAAGTGCTTTTTTCAATATTCAGATGCTTGTAAATAAACGGGAAGTATCAAAAATGCTCGACAGTTTATTTACCCAGCTGCTTGTTGTTTCTGAAAAAAGGGAAGGAAAAGGTGATATCAGTCATTTAGAGGTTTTGAATATTAAAGCAAAAAGAAACCAGCTTTCAATTGCTTTAAATAATTTGAATATTGAAATTGAAAACGCTTATAAGAAATTGAAGATAATGATGAACCATGATGCTGATTTTGAAGTATCTGAAGTATCAGAATTGTTACCTTCGATAAGTTTTACGCCCGATTCGCTTCCGGTATTTCAATTGCTGAAATTGGAAAACGACTATTCCAACTCATTAATTCAGGTGTCGAAAAACAAAACGCTACCGGATTTTTCTTTTAATTATTTTTTAGGATCGAATCGGTTTGAAAATTCAAAATACTATCATGGTTTCCAGGTTGGCGTAGCGGTTCCATTATTTTTTGGAAGCGAAAAAGGAAGAACCCAGGCCGCTAAAATTTCAGGAGAAGCACAATCTTTACTTTCGCAAAACCAAATGGTTATGATAAAAAACAGGCTGAATGAATTGATAAATCAGCAGAATAGGTACAAAGCCTTACTGGATGTTTACAATACTTCAGGAAAACTGTTACACGATGAAATTATGCGAACCGCTATGAAATCATACGAATTTGGCGAAATTAATTTCTACCAGTTTGTCAGCAGTTATGAAACTGCG
>JBFHJA010000116.1:0-10419 GCA_041596165.1 Draconibacterium sp.
AAAAATCATTACAACAAGAAAAACACGATATATTGATAACACTGGCAAGAAATTTCTGGTTGGAATAATTCATGATATCACCGAACAGAAACGAGCGGAAGAAGAGATAATAAAACATAAAAACAATTTGGAGGAATTGGTGAAGGCGCGAACACTGGAACTGGAAAGTAAATATGCTGATATGGAACTAATGAATAAAATGTTTGTGGGACGTGAGTTGCGCAAGGTTGAATTAAAAGCACAGATTATTGAATTGACGGAAAAATTGAAAAACAAAACATAGGAATTTGGTATTTAAATAAGTTTAAATGACCTTTCCTGCATCAATACAATAAAAAACTAAAACGAATAAAACTTAGGCAACTAAGTAATTAGAACAATTTGTTGTCGTATTTTAAACAGAACACACCCCAAGCCCGCAAGCGGACTTCCACCCTCTCTTTGCAAAGAGAGGGGAAGAGCATCGCAGATGCGAGGGGTAAGTTTAAACAAAAGTGACAAATAATATATGACATTATTTTATTCCTATTACTTATATAAAATCTGCAATTTCATGCTTAATTGAAATAAATAAAACAAAAAAAAAATGAAATTTTTAAATCGATATATTTTTATCCCTGTCCTTTTGATTGTTTTTGTATATATATTTTTTTTGGTTTATCAGGAAGTTAAAAATAAAACTATCGACCAGTTTAATGACGAGCAGATACTTATTGCCAAATCGGCCTCGCAGGGAATAACAGATTATTTAGGCAACCTGCAATCCAATTTAGTTTTCTTATCAAAATTCCCTGAAATAATTGACTTAAACGAAAATGGGTTAGAAATAGCCAAAAACTTCTTCAACAACCGCTCAACACAAATTGAAGCAATTACGAGAACAAGCTCCACAGGAATATTACTGTACACATATCCAGAAAACAAAAAGGTACTTGGCATGGATATTTCCAATCAGAAGCATTTGGGCGAAATAATTAAAGAACAAAAGCCTGTAATTAGCGATGTATTCATGGCTGTTCAGGGATATCTTGCAATTGCGGTTCATGTTCCGGTATTTAAAGGCAATGAGTTTCAGGGCAGTCTCGCAGTTCTCATTGCTATCGATAAAATTGGGAAACGATATCTGGAAAACATCAAAAAAGGAGAATCAGGTTATGCACTTTTATTAAGCGAAAACAATATTGAAATATTTTGTCCTTTTCACAATCATATCAGTAAATCAATTGTTGAAATCTCCCAAAATGATCCTACTGTTCTAAATCTGACAGATCTAATAAAAAAGAGTGATTTTGGGACAGTAAACTGTTATCATGATACTTCTGAAAAATTAGCAAAAACAGAAAGGAATGTTAACTATTATCGTGTTCCACTGGGTAATACATACTGGACAATACTCATCTCCAATCCTCAGTCAGCAGTAATTGAAACTATTGCGGGTTTTAGAAATCGGCTAGTAATACTTTATGCTGTTTTTTTAGTATCAATTTTAGTTTATTTCTATTTTTTCATAAAAGCAAAAAAGGTATTAAAAGAAGGAAAAAAAAGAAAGATTGCCGAAAATGCTTTAAGTGAAAGCGAAGAAAAATATCGCCTTTTACACGAAGCCGCCGGCGTTGGAATTGCTTATTACTCAGTCAATGGAGAAGTAATTACTTACAATACAATCGCAGCCCAATATTTGGGGGGCAAACCTGAAGATTTTGTTGGCAAATCAATTTTCGACCTTTTCCCAAAAGACATAGCCAGTATCTATTTTGAACGTATCAGGAAAGCATGTCTTGCAGAAAAACCACAGGAATACGAAGATATGGTAAGTTTGCCAAAAGGAAATATTTGGTTTAACAGTACCTACACCCGAATTAACAATTCAAATAAAAAAAATATTGGTATTCAGATAATTTCAACCGACATAACACAACGAAAAAAAGCGGAAGAAGAATTAAAGAAAAGTGAATCGTTACTTAAACAATCGCAGGAAATTGCACACATTGGCAACTGGGAGTTAAATGTAATAACTAACCATTTATACTGGTCAGATGAAACCTACCGTATTTTCGGTTTAAAACCAAATGAATTAACCCCAAGCTATGCAGCTTTTCTTGATTTTATACATCCTGATGACAGAGAAGCAGTGGATAAAGCCTATTCCACATCAGTGCAAAAAGGGAAAGATAATTACGAAATTGATCATCGCATAATAAGAAAACATAATGGCGAAATTCGTTTCGTTCACGAAAAATGCAACCACGATTTCACCCCCGATGGAAAACTTGTTCGATCCATCGGAATTGTACAGGACATAACCGAACGTAAACAAGCTGAAAAGGAAATATTATTAACTAAGGAAAGATACAAATCCCTTTTTAATGAATCTCCGGTTCCTTTGTGGGAAGAAGATATTAGTGAATTAATGGCTTATTTGAATGAATTAAAAAAGGAAGGGATCGACAATATTCGGGAATATTTTGACAATAACCCTAATGAATTGGTTAAATGCTTCGACAGAATAAAAATTTCGGACGTAAACCAGGCCACACTTCAATTGCATGGAGCAAAAACCAAAGATGAATTGTTGAGCAATCTCGACAAAATATTTACTGAAAATTCATTTATTCAATTTAAAGAAGAAATAATCGCAATTACCAGGGGTATTACACAATTCGAATCTGAATCAGAAACAAAAACATTAACAGGTGAACTAAAGTATATAAATCTGAATTTAAAAATTGGTCAATCAAACCAAAATTTAAATCGGGCCATTGTGGCAACAGTTGACATAACCGGACGCAAACATGCAGAAGCTATTGTAAAGGAAGCCGAAAACCGAATAAACCAAACCCTTATGGAATCGGAAAAGAGATATCGCACACTTTTTGAAAATATTAATGCCGGATTCGTGCTGTTCGAAGTTGTTCAGAACGACAAAGGTATTCCGGTTGATCTTATCATTGTGGCTGCCAACGAATTATTTGAAAAAACTACAGGACTAATAAACACGGAAGTTACGGGTAAACTTCTCACAAAAGTGTTGCCCGGCATTGAAAACGACGCAGCAGACTGGATTGGAACTTATGGTAAAGTAGCACTGTCAGGTGAAGCTAAACAGTTCGAACAAGGTTCTGAACTCCTTGGATTTTATTACTCGGTTATGGCTTTCCAGGCCCAGCCAAATCAATGCGCAGTTACATTTCTTGACATTACAGAAAATAAAAATGCACAAGAGAAAATAAAGAGTTTAAACCGGGATTTGGAAAAAAGAGTGGATGAACGCACACAGGAATTATCAAACAGCCGAATTGCCTTGTTAAACCTGGTGGAAGACATTCATGAAAAAACAAATCAACTCGAACAAAGCTCGAAAAAACTCGAATCGAAAAATAAAGAACTCGAAACCTTTACTTACTCAGTTTCGCACGATCTAAAAGCTCCCTTACGCGGAATTGACGGGTACAGCAGATTACTGGAGGAAATGTATTCCGATAAATTAACCGACGAGGGAAACAGGTTTATTAAATCAATCAGGGAAGGAACAACACAAATGAACCAACTGATTGAAGATTTACTGTCCTATTCAAGGTTGGAAAGAAGTATTATCAGAAATTCAAAATTCAGGATAAACGATCTACTTGAGAACATTTTAAAAATGTTAAAAAATGAAATCTCAAATAATCATGTCACTGTTGAAATGAATATCGATAATATCGAAATAGAAACCGATTACGATGGATTATCGATTATTATGCGGAATCTGATTGATAATGCTATAAAATTCTCGGGGAAACAGAAGAATCCTCAAATTAAAATACTTCTAAAAGAAAATGTATATTCGTGGCAATTACAGGTTGAAGATAACGGAATAGGGTTTGACATGAAATACCACAACCGTATTTTCGAAATTTTTCAACGCTTGAATTTACCGGAACAATTTGCGGGTACAGGAATCGGTTTAGCTATGGTTAGTAAATCGGTGGAGAGATTGAAGGCGAAAATTTGGGCCGAAAGTTCTCCGGGCAATGGAGCTAAATTTTATCTTGAAATACCAAAAAACCATAAATCATGAGCATGCTAAACATTAATCATCCAATTTTACTTATTGAGGACAACCCTGTAGATGTTGATTTAACCTTAAGGGCATTCAAAAAACAAAATCTTACCAATCCCATTGAAATTGCACGCGATGGCGAAGAAGCCATTAATATGGTTGCAAAATGGGAAGCAGGCAAACCAATTCCAATAGTAATACTACTTGATTTAAAACTACCAAAATTCAATGGACTGGAAGTTTTGAAAGAAATAAAATCTCATCCTGTTTTTCAAAAAATTCCTGTGGTTGTTTTAACATCTTCTTCTGAAGATTCAGATATAAATACTGCCTATAAACTTGGAGCAAACTCATACATTGTTAAACCTGTTGAATTTGACAAATTTATTGAAGTTGCTGCCCAGATTGAGTTGTATTGGACAGTTTTAAATAAACCCTATTTTACTGAATCGTAAAACAAAATTTTGCCGATATGATAAAAATTCTATATCTGGAAGACGATAAATTCGACATTGAACTAACTCAAATTGAAATAAAAAAAACAATTACAGATAGCAAAATTGATATTGCCAATACAATTAATGATGCCATTCAGTTATTGAAAATAAAACCTGATTATGATGTTGCAATACTTGATTTAAACCTACCCGACGGAAATGGAATTGATTGCTTGTCATACATTCGGCAAAACGACCTGCAAATAGCGGTAATAATATTAACAGGATCAGGAAACGAAGAGTCGGCAATTGCCGCTTTAAAAGCAGGTGCCGATGATTATTTGACAAAAAAAGAAGGATTCCTGAAGAAATTACCAAATGCAATTTATGGTGTAATAAAAAATTTCAAAAAAAATGTAGATAGAAAAGCCCGGCAATTAAACGTGCTGTACATCGAATGGAATAAACCAGACGTTGATTTTACCATCCGGCACATGAAAAAATACGCACCTCAAATCCACCTGGAGAATGTTGCAATTGCCAGTGATGCGTTGGAACTTTTACCCGATTCTCCGGATGAACCCGATACTTATGATGTTGTTTTAATGGATTATCGAATGCCCGGATTAGATGCACTCGACACGATTAAAATTATTCGACAAGTAAAGCAAATCAATATACCAATTGTATTAGTTACCGGCCATGGAAATGAAGAAATTGCAGTTCAGGCACTTAAACTCGGAGCCGACGAATATTTGGTAAAACGCGAAAATTACCTGTTTCGTTTACCTTCTCTTTTATTGAGTGCTTACCATCGATATGAACTGGAGCAAAACCAAAAGTTACTTCGCGAAAGTGAGTCAAAATACCGCTTACTGGCTGAAAATTCGAAAGATGTTATTTTTATTCTGGATCTTGATTATAACTATATTTATATAAGTCCTTCTGTTAAAGAATTAAGAGGATTTGAAGTTGAAGAAGCTCTCCGGCAGAATCTTTCCGAGGTTTTAACACCTAGCTCATACAATAAAATAAAACAAGTAATTACAAATATAACCCCACAGTTGACCCCGTTAAATTATAAAGACATTATACCTCTGTCGCTGGAACTTGAAATGATTAGGAAAGACAAGTCAACGGTTTGGACCGAAGTAAAAGCATCTGTATTGGTCAATGAAAACAACGAACTTATAGGAATCCAGGGTGCTATCAGAGATATATCGAAACGAAAACTGGCTCTTAAAGAATTGATGGAAAGCAGAGAAGAATACAGGAGCTTCTTTGACGACGATTTGACCGGCGACTTTATCGCTCACGTTGATGGTTATATTATTAATTGTAATAACGCCTATCTGAAAACACTGGGATTTGCATCCTTGGAAGAAGCGAAAAAATATGATTTAAAACAGATTCATGTAAGTCATGAATTCCGGGCAAATATGCTCGAAAAAATAAAAAGGGAAAAAAAGTTAATTTGGTTTGAGCACGATTTAACACGAACAGATGGAAAAAAAATACATGCAATTGCAAATATCATTGGTGGTTTTGATAAAAATGGTGAACTGGAAACCCTAAAAGGATACATAATTGATGATACTGAACGTAAAAAAGCAATCGAAGAACTACGTAAATTCTCAAGGGCAATCGAGCAAAGTTCAGTTTCTATAGTAATTACCGACCTGCAAGGAAATATCGAATATGTTAATCCTAAATTCACTAAAGTTACAGGGTACACATTTCAGGAGTCGATAGGGCAAAAATCCAGAATCATGGAATCAGGAATTATGCCCGATGAAATGTACAGACAGTTATGGGAGGCCTTAAATTCCGACAACATCTGGTCTGGCGAATTCCTGAGTAAAAGAAAAGATGGTACTTTCTTTTGGGAAAATGCCACATTTTCTCCTATTAAAAATGAAAAAGGAATTACAACTCACTTTCTGGCAGTAAAAGAAGATATAACTGAGAAGAAAAGATATGAGGAAGAATTAATTGTTACACGCGATAAGGCTCAGGAAAGTAACCGTTTGAAATCAGCATTCCTGGCTACCATGTCCCATGAATTAAGAACTCCGTTGAATGCAATTATTGGTTTTAGCGATTTAATCGATGAAAACTTGTCTGTACCTGAAATCATTAAATTTTGTAAAATAATTAATAATAGCGGAATTCATTTACAAAATATAATTGACGATATTTTTACCATATCATTGTTACAAACAAATCATTCAAAGCTAATTATTGAAGAAATCCAAATTTCCGAATTTTTTATGACCTTGATTCAGTATGCCGATATTGAACTTAGGAACAGGAATAAAACTCAACTCAGAATTACGATTAAACCAGACAATAATGCAGCTGAAATAAAAATTAAAACCGATAAAACCAAGCTTTTCCAGGTATTGATTAATTATATTAAGAATGCAATTGAATACACCGAAGAAGGTGAAATTGAAATCGGATATTTAACCGACAATACTAATATTGAGTTTTATGTAAAGGACACAGGAATTGGAATTCCCACCGATAAAATGGACATCATTTTTGAAAGATTCAGACAAATTGACGATACGCACAACCGTACACACGGTGGCGTTGGGCTCGGACTTTCCATCTGCTCCGAAATTGCTAAATTGATGAAAGGCGAAATACGAGCGGAGTCGGTTGAAGGGAAAGGGTCAACTTTCTATTTTTTATTAAAAGATGTAATCAGGAAAGATAAATTATCTCATACTTCTGTAAGCAATTTCAAATACCCCGATTTGAAAGACAAAACAATTCTTATTGTTGAAGATGAAGAAACAAATTTTATTCTGCTTAAAGAATACTTTAAAAACACCAAGGCGAATATAATCTGGGCAAAAACTGGAGAGATATCAATTGAAATTTGCGAAAAGAATACCCAAATTCATTTGGTTTTAATGGACATCAGGCTGCCAGGAATCGATGGTTTGGAAACTGCCAAACGCATTAAAAAACTTAAACCTCAGCTAAAAATCATTGCTCAAACTGCCTTCGCCATTTCAAATGACCGCGAAAGAATAATAAATTCTTCCTGCGACGAATACATATCTAAACCCGTAAACTTCAACATTTTAACAAAATTAATTATAAATCAAATTGCATAAAAATTCATAATGGCGTTTATCATCCAATCTAAAAATATAATCGTTTTAGTTTTTAAACCAGTCAGTGGTAAAATGCAGTTTCGCGTTTTTAATTATTTTCCTAAATCAAAACTCTTAAAAAAATGAATATGAAATTTTTTCTGTTATTAATTCTTACATTTTGTATTTTCTCCGGAAAATCACAAACTACAGACTTTTTGCAATTTGACGTAAAAAAGGCTGAATATCTCTACCATTTCGCCTACGAATGTATTGATCAGGAATATCCAAATAAATTAAACGGCGTGCTGGGCGACGATTCGTACCTCTCCCCTCCCCGCGAGCTGCATCCTGCGTTTTATGGCTGTTTCGACTGGCATTCATCAGTTCACGGACACTGGACATTGGTAACAATTTTACGCGAATTTCCTGATTTTGAACACAGCGAAGAAATTCTGGCCAAACTCAATAAAAATATCACTGCCGAAAACATTAAAAAGGAAATCGAATATTTCAACGATAAACACAACAAAGATTACGAGCGTACTTATGGTTGGGCATGGCTGCTCAAACTCGACGAAGTTCTCCGGGACTGGAATTCTCCCGAGTCCCAGACTTTACATAAAAACCTGGAACCACTTGTTAACTTAATTTCTGAACGATTTATCGAATTCCTCGATAAACTAAATTACCCAATCAGAATTGGAGAACACAACAACACTGCTTTCGGAATGTCGTTTGCTTACGACTATGCAAAAAAATATGATGCAAAACTTGCAGCAAAAATCGAGGAAAAAGCAAAACAATATTTTATGGCCGATTGCGGTTGCCCGCTAACCTGGGAACCCGGTGGTTTCGATTTTCTTTCGCCTTGTCTGCAGGAAGCAGCATTGATGCAAAAAGTTCTGTCCGAAAAAGAATTCAAAAAATGGCTCAAAGATTTTCTCCCCGGTTTTGAAAAACATCCCGAAAAATTCCTTGAAATTGCAATCGTAAGCGACCGCAGTGATGGAAAACTTGCCCATTTGGACGGATTGAATTTTAGTCGTGCCTGGTGTTTATTTGAAATGGGAAAAGCATTAAACAACCCAAAAATGATTGATTTAGGAATCCAGCACTTTAATTACAGTTACGAAAAAATGGATACAGGTGAATATGCCGGAGCGCACTGGTTGGCTTCATTTGCGTTATACAGCCTCACGCGACCTCTCCATAACAGAGGAGAAGGAAAATAGAAATGAAAATTTTGGTAATTGTGATTTATTTGTTATTTGGAGCTTATAATTTGAAATTTATACTAAAACATGGACTTACAAATTGAAGGGAAAGTATTTATGGTTGCCGCTGCCAGCAAAGGTTTGGGATTTGGTATCGCACGCGAACTGGCAAAAAACGGTGCAATAGTTTGCATTGCCAGCCGCACGAAAAGTGACATTGAATTAGCTGCTGAAACTTTGCGAAACGAAACCGGTGCAACAATTCATGCCTCAGTTTTTGACGCTTCCGATGCCGATTCCATTAAAAACTGGATTACAGAAGTTGAAACAGCTTTTGAGCGGATTGACGGATTGGTAGTAAATGCAGGCGGCCCGCCTCCCGGGAATTTTGATGATTTTACAGACGATGACTGGCAAGCTGCATTCAACCTCACTTTGATGAGTGCAGTAAGGTTAATTCGGGGCGTTTTACCTGCCATGCGGGCAAATGGCAGAGGTTCAATTCTAACTGTAACATCGATGTCGGTAAAAGAACCTGTTAACCGCTTATTGCTTTCCAATGTTCTGCGTTCAGGAGTAACAAGTTTGGTAAAAAGTCTTTCCAACGAACTTGCCGCTGAAAATATTCGCGTTAACAATTTGCTTCCCGGACGAATTGATACAGACCGTGTAAAATCATTGGATAAAATCAACGCCGAAAAAGCTGGTATTTCTGTTGCTGAAATAAAAAGTAAAAATGAGGCTACAATCCCGATTGGACGTTATGGAAATATTGATGAATTTGGCAAAGTCGGTGCATTTTTACTTTCTCCGGCTGCATCATATATAACTGGTGTTAGTTTGGCTGTTGATGGTGGGATTATGAAAACAGTTTGGTAAAGGGTGATGCGGTTTCCGATCCGCGTTAATAGAAATCGGCAGATCGAAAACCGCCGCACCAAAAAAAAACCCGGAAGAAAATCTCCCGGGTTCATGTATTTCACCTTTAAAATAATACGCTTTGTTATTTTACTTTGTCAACGATTGCTTTGAACGTTGCAGGTTGGTTCAGGGCTAAATCAGCCAAAACTTTCCTGTTGATTTCTATCTCGTTCTTTTTCAACAATCCCATGAATTGCGAATACGACATTCCTTCCAAACGTGTTGCAGCGTTAATACGCTGTATCCACAATGCACGGAATAATCTTTTTTTCACTTTCCTGTCACGGTAAGCATACTGCTGGCCTTTTTCCCAGGTATTTTTTGCAAACGTCCAGAAGTTTTTACGTGAACCGAAATAACCTCTTGTTTTTTTCAGTAAATTTTTCCTTCGGGCCCGTGATGCTACATGATTTACACTTCTTGGCATACTTTTTACTTTTTTTGATAACCGGCGCTCCCGATATATCGGAATACTTTAAAGCTCAATTATCTGGTTTATAACTTTTTTTACCTTTTAAAAGGATTTTTATCCGTCAACTGACGAATTATTTCATACACAACAAAAGCTTTACGTTACTCTCATTGGTCTTGTCAATCATAGTCCAATAAGTTAAGTTACGTTTACGTTTTGTACTTTTTTTAGTCAAAATGTGGCTTTTGTAGGCATGTTTCCTTTTAATTTTCCCACTTCCGGT
>JBFHJA010000117.1:0-10417 GCA_041596165.1 Draconibacterium sp.
ATATTGGGGTGTTGTAAAATGTGATACAATGCCGTATAAAAAATGGATTTGTCATCTTCCGTTCCGCCGGAAACCATAATTTTAGAAAGTTCCTTTTCCCAGGCTTTTTCAGATTTCAATCGGGTATCATCAAAATCAAAGGCTGGTTGTTCTGTATTTAAGTTCAACCGGGCATTTTCAATACTGACAAAAGAAATTCCGACTTTTAGCAACACTTCTTCTCCCGCTTTTGTATCAAAAGTGAAATAAGCTCCAATATCGTTTCCGGCTATTTCCCGTTTAAATCCGGGAAATAGCTTTTCATCATTCCATACACCTGTTTCTATTGGTACTTTACTCACTTTTGCAACAAAATAGACGGTTTGAATAGTGGAAATTCCACAAAACCCACCAATGAGTTTAAAGCCTTCGATTTCAGTTTCAGAAACTATTCGGACAGAGGCTCCTTTGCGCTTAGTCAATGAATTTCCCATGTTCAGGACAATATTGGACGTTCCTTTAGGGAATGTATATCGACATATTCCGGTTCGGGTGGTTGTGGTCAACTCTGCTTTTATTTGATATTTGTCCAGCATAACCGCATAATAGCCAGGTGAGGCCTGTTCCTGGGAATACGCCGACCAATACTCTTCCGGTTTTGTTTTCAAATCACCTGTAATTGCCATTGAGGTAAAAGTCCCCATATCAGGGCATCCGGTACCGCTCATATTCAGATGAGAAAAACCAGAGATATACTTTTTCCCATAAATATACGGACTTGAAGTTGTTTCCCCTTCATTTGTAGTCATTGGAGATAGAGAAACCATTCCCCAGGGTATGACTGCCCCCGGATTGGTATTTCCACCATTCAATGTACCGATAAAAGGATTCACATAATCCGTCAATCCCTTACCATAACTCATTGTTGCAGAAAAAAATAAAAAGATATAAAGAAACTTTTTCATCAATTAAAATATTAATTCGAAATTGAGTTTCTGAAATTTAGATTCGTTTTTCCAATTCGGACGATGTGAAGATTCTTGTTGGTCTGAGCCATACAAGATGTCGCAACTATAAGAAATAAAATACCTATGGATTTGAACAATCTACTATTTAACATAATTTTATTTTTTCTGATTTAATTCATTGCTTATTCCAATTTGCCAAACATGATACGATTTTTAGCTCCTTGTGTCGCCACCAACCAGATGGCTCCCTTTTGCTGATGAAATGATGGATATTGGAATGATTCTTCTGTTTCAAAACGATACTTGCGCTCCCATATCAAACCATCGCTGGAAATATCAATATTAAACACGCTTCTGTCTATCCCGTTAATTTTTGTTGATTCCTGCCAGCCGAGGTAATAAATGCCGTTGAATTTGTCGAAAGTGGGTTTAGAATTGGATCCATTTGTAACAAAATCCCTGTATTCCCCTTTTGTCCATTTCTTTCCATCTGTACTAGTCATGAAAAGGTAATTTTTATTGCCGCCATCCTGACGACAGATGGCCATCCATGTTCCATCCGGCAACCGGTTAACAGACGATTCCGATAATTCAAGATCTTGAGGCTCATTATAATGACCGATTATTTCAAAGGTTTTCAAATCTTTATTCAAGACAGCCAATGCATTCTGCTTCCCCGGATAATTATTTAGTGTTACATAAGTCTTTTTATCAAATACCTTGAACGAATCAAAAATATAAAAGCCATAATCTTTAGCTTCTTTAGTTAAGCCGCACTTTGCTGCATCTGCATGAAAGTAGCGTGGTTGCATATCAAAAACACCATCCGCAGTTTTAATCTTAATCCGATGAATCCTATTCTCAAAGACCTGCTTTTTTAAATCAAAGTCGATATACCAACCCTGTGACTGGCGAACACCTGGATTTTCGCTAAAAAAATAGCAACGCAACGATCTGCCATTCTTTTGGATGATGCGTGGCACGAAACAAGCACCAGACGGGAGTTCTTCATTATCAAACACTTGTTCCGACTTTGCAACAGGTATAATCTTCTCCACCTCCAATGTTTTTATATTGACGATGGACATGGCGACATAAATAAAAGGCCATCCTGCCCCTTCACCTGTCTTTATATCATTGACTTCTGCTACTATAAAAGCACGGTCTCCATCCAGCACCATTTCTGCATCATGAGCTCCCTTAACCTGGGTTGCTGTAACTTTAACCAGTTGCTTCAATACCTTGTCTCCAGCTTGTTTTGGGTTCCAGTTCAAAGGCAACAGATTTTCCCTGGAACATTCTTCTTTCTTTATGTCACCGGCAAGTGCTTCATTTTTATTCGTAAATAAAACCATAACGGTTAACAGCAAAATCATACATGCAAAGTGAATTCTTATTCTCATACAATGCTCAGTTTTACTTGTCATCTTAGTCGTTTTTCTATAGATTCATCTGGTTTTATTCTTTAGGAAAAGGTAAGTCCGGTTTTGTGTTGCCTATTTCCTTTTTTGATCAATCTCCCCACCGTCACTAATTATTTTCCGCTGATTAAAAACTTTCACAATTTTTGAATCATATTCGCTGCTCAAAATATCTTCTTCTGTAAAACTTGTCATCATAATAAACTGTTCCTTGGTTCGATTGTAATCATAAGTGAGAATAATCCGTCCATCTGTCAATTGTTGCCCATCCGGGTAGGAAACTCCGGGTCTTTCATCCAATAAAAGTCCTTTTGACCAGGATTGTCCATCATCTATCGAGATAAATGCCATTAAATGCGAACGGCCTGATTTCATATCGATTGGCCCATGCTTTACAAGCAATAAGTTACCCGAAATTAAACGACAGATAAAAAACCGTGCACTTGGATGTTCAAGTTTTGAAGGGACCAAAGGACTCCAGCTTACCCCTCCATCGGAGGAAGTACTCTCTCCTATCCCATATTTTGTGCGGACCAACATCCAAAGTGTTCCATCATTTTTTTCGATAATCATGTGTTCGTCATATTCCCGTGCTTCTTTCGGGACATTAACCGCACCTCGTTCTTCCCAGTTTTTGCCTTCATCTTTTGAAACAATCATTTTTGCGCTGTTATCTGTCAACCTCCATGTTGAAGCTGGCAAAACCCATTCTCCCGCAGAAAGTACTGCAGGTTTACACATCATGATTCCGTTCGTTAAACGTTTGGGGTCTGACCACTCTGGTTTTTCTGAGTCAGGATTTTTAGTTGTCATGGCCCAAACACCTGCAACTGTTCCGGTATGGCCAACAGACTGGGCCCAGAAAACCCACAATTTTCCATTTGGGTCAACCCACAATTCAGGATCAAAAGCCCTGGAAGGTCCATCCCCATCCGGATCAATAGCAATAATTTCCTGCCAGGTATTGCCGTCATCCCCACTTGAGGAAACTACCACGTAATTATTCTCATTCTCTCCCGGCGATTTTCCTGTATACCAAACAGCCCAAATCCGACCTTTGGGACTGACAGCTATACTTGATATTCCCGTGAATTTTCTGGACTCGGACTTATATTCGTCGACTGATGCGGGATTGTCAATTATTTGGGGAGGATTCAAAAACGATTTGTCGTCTTGTGCTACAGAGAAACGAACAAGCGTAAAGCACAAAAATAAGATGACAGTTAATCGATTCATAAATTTTTTCATAATCGTTAATTTTAGTACCTGTGTTTTTTGCATAAAATATCCACGCTTCATCATTGGTTTAAGGTTTAAGAATTTGAATGTATTTTCAGGAATCAATCCTTTTGCTTCTAATCAAGTCATTAACTTTGATAAATTAAATATTCAGTCATACTATTTTACCTGAAACTTAAGCACCCAGGCATTCAGGCAAATTGGTTTATTCTGTATTGATGTTGGGATTTCAGCAATAAACCCCAAACCATTATTTTCCCATTTCAATGGTTTATCGTAACCAAGTAAAAATACCTTACTCCCTTTTAAAGGCTGCATAGATGAAATTAATATTTTTCCCGGCATTTGAGTTTCACCTTCATCGGGTAAATAAGTAGCATAAATTGAATTTTCTTTTTGAGTAAATACGATTTTAGTTTCGTAAAAAGGCGCAATTGGTTTTGTGCCATAAATCGCTTCGCTGTTTATTTTCATCCAATCACCAATCCCTTTTAAGCGATCATAGGCAACCGGATCAAAATCCCCATCCGGACCAGGCCCGATATTGAGCAAGAAATTACCGCCTCTGGAAACTATTTTTACAAGCAACTGAACCAATTCATAAACCGATTTATACTCATCATTCGGTTTATACGACCACGATTTCCCCATGGTCATGCAAGTTTCCCACGGATAATCCAATGCCTGATCTGGGACCTCCTGTTCTGGTGTCCTGTAGTTTTCATATTCGGTATTTGTATGGCGGGCGACCATCATAGCCGCAGGTTGGTTTTTATGAATTACTTCTTCAAAGCGAGCCCATTCTTCCTGTTTTTCTTTTGAAACTCCACACAAATCAAACCATAGCATGCCAAGCTTTCCATATTCACTTGTCAATTCATCCAGTTGATTGTACATAAAATCATTCAGAGCTTTCCATTTTTCAGGATATTTTTCGGGTGAATAATTGATGTTGCGGTTAAAAGGAGGAAAATAGTCCCACCAAAAATCGTTGTTGTTCCAGTCTGAAATTGAATAATATGCCCCAGCCATAAAATCTTTTTTGCGAAAAGCATCAAATACTTCCTTCGTAATATTTGCTTTTGGATTTGAACTGAAAGGACAAACCTGGCTTGTTATTTTATAATCTGTTTGTTTTGTATCAAGCATGTTGAATCCATCATGATGTTTGGTGGTGAAAACAACATATTTCATTCCGGCATATTTAGCTGCTTCAGCCCATTTTTCAGGATCAAAATTGACCGGATCAAAGGTAGTTTGAAGTTTTTCGTATTCTTTTACATAATCAAAATAACTCATACCCTCCGGACGGACAGAAGTAAAATTCCTGTCCTCGGGGCACAACGACCACGATTCAACAATCCCCCACTGGCTGTATGTTCCCCAGTGCATAAAAAGTCCAAACTTCAGGTCCTGCCATTCTTCCAATGTTTGCAACACTTCTGCTGATTTCGGATATTGATATGCCGGACGGTTGTGTTGAGCATATCCATTATTCAAAAAAATCAAAAATAAAATTGTTATACAATTGATTTTTAAATAAGCTTTCATCTTGGTATGATTCATCTTGATATGATTTATTTTATTGCTAATTGTAAAAACTAAGTTTTATACCTGTCTCCAAGTATTAATAAAACCAAGTATTTTTTTTAAAACCAAATATTATATCGTTAAACGCGACTGTACGATAGTTGTAATTCTGAAGTTCAATTAGGTTAAGTCAGCAGCATTCAATTTTTATCATTCTAACTACCTTGTTGTAGTTTTGAACAAGGCAGGAAATCGAGCCTTAAATACAGAAAGATTTCAACATAAAGTTAAATCGTCAAATTCACCAAAAGTTTTTGATTTAACAATAATTTGAACAAAGTTAATCTCTTCATTGATATATCTTTGCGATAATATCCAGAAAAAAAAAGAACTTTTTATTTTAAGGAATTAACAACAATGAAAGTGAAAGAAATATAAGACCAACCTCAAAAAAATGAGGCTGATCTTATTTTGAATTAAAATTTAGTTGGTTTGGCTAACTAATAGCCAGGATTCTGAACCATGCCTGGGTTTGTATTTGTTTCAAATTCCCATGAGGGAATTGGCATTGCATAATGTTCATCTCGCCAGTTGATAAGAGCTTTACCTCCTGCAACTTGTTTGTAAAAGGCGGCTTCTTCGTCACCAATTCTAAAGCGACGCATATCTTCCCACCAACGTCCTTCACCAAAGAATTCAGCCCAACGCTCATAAAGCAGTGGATTATTCGACAGGTGATCATCGGCAGGTGCTTTTGTTTTAGCGGTCAAACTTGTATAGTCGACCGGAGACGAGCTATTTGGATCGTACCCATAGGCACGACGATGTACTTTATTGATGTATTCCAAAGCCAGTGTTGGATTTGAGCTTTTCATAATTTCAGCATACATCAAATAAATATCGGGTAAGCGGATGAAGTAAAAGTTGTATCCGGCAACATTTCGTGTTTCCGTCATATGGCCATCGAGAAACTGATATTTTCTTGTAGGCCAACCATAAAAAGTCTCAGGGTCGTTAAGTGTGGCTGGATCCAATTCCCAATATTTGCCAAATTCAGCCTGAGCTACCTGGTATTCAACACCTTGATATTTCACTGTATCAAAGAATGGTTGCAATGCACTAACCCAAATCCTTGGATCAGGTCCATCTTCCTGTTGTCCGGCCTTTGCTCTTCTTTCTAATTGCTGTGCAACATAGGCATCTTTTAATTTCCATTTCCCATCAACTTGTTCCATTTGGGTAAGAGGTGTAGGATCATTGTATCCAAAACGGGCAATATTCCTGTCGTGCATGTATAGATTGCTATAACTCATTGCTGATCTTGCACCATCGGCTGCAATGAAAAATGGCGAATAAAGAATTGATGTAGCAGTACCAGTCATATCACTACCATAAGAATTACCACTTACGGGATCAGCTTTATTTCCTACTTCATAAAAAGACTCAGCGTTATATTCGTACTGAGTGTCTCCATTAAACATGTTTTTATAGGCTTTGAAAGAGACCAACGATTTACCGCTGTTATTGATACAATCTTCAAGGTAAATTTTAGCACTATCCAACTTTTCAGCAAATAAATATGTTTTGGCTAATGCAGCTTTTGCTGACCATTCAGTAGCCCGGTGATTATCAGTCTGGCCTTTAAGAAGTTCTGCGGCCTTTTTAAAATCATTAATCATGGCCTGGTAAGTTTCAGCTGTTGAAGCTCTTGGTACAGACATTGCTTCCAGACTTTTTGGGACTGAAGTAATAACTGGTACTCCCATACCATCTAAATCAGGCTGTCCGTAAAGTTCCATTAAATGCCACAAATAATATCCTCTTAAAAACAAAGACTGACCTTCATAATGGTTTATCGCCTGAGCTTCTGATTCAGGTGCAATGGCACGGTAATTCTGAATTCCTTCGATAGAACTATTCGCATAATAAATCCCCTGGTATAATGCATTCCATTCCCGGGTTACTTTAGTATCAGTTCCCTGAGCCAACCCTGCAGAGAGCGCAAGCCACGAATCCGTTCCTTTCCACTGAAAGTCGACAGTATGATCCAAAGGATACATCGCATAACCTAACCAATAATGGCCTTGAAAAAACCAAAGATGTTGTTCCCCGTAAACGGATGCCACAAGTAAGTCAACCTGGTTTAATGAAGTAGGGAATTTATCTGAAGAAATTGATTCGGTGTCAGTAAGTTCAAGATATGAATCCTTACAACTTACGGTACTGAGTATAGCAATAACTGCGACAAAGCTAAAGCCTAATATTTTAAATATTTTATTCATTTTCTACTTTTTTAAGGTTTTCAATTTTAACAATTAAAAGGTCAAATCTAAACCGATTGAATATAATTTCGTTTGCGGATAGGTTGAGAAGGTGTATAATCCATGATTTTTCACATCATTGGAAAATTCAGGATCAAGACCAGTAAATTTCGTAAAAGTAAGCAAGTTCTGACCTGTTAAATAAATCCTAAACTTTTGGATTTTCGCAAAAGACAACAAACTTTTAGGGAATGTATATCCTAATGAAATGTTTTTAACTTTCATATACGAACCATCTTCAACAAAATAATCGGAGTAGCTGCTGTAATTTAAATTCGGATCTTTAACAAATGCGCCGGTTTGAACATTTGTATGCCCCAGAGCTGGCTGATCTGTTAAGCCATTTCCAAAAGAGTAGGATGCACCAAATATTTTATCTGTTGATTGAAAATCCTGGGCAAAAGCTAATTCATTTGATTTCGCACAGTTGAAAACATCTCTTCCTTCAACACCAACGATATCAACCAAAAGATCAAAGTTTTTATAACCCAAACTAATATTCAAGCCATACTGATACTTTGGCCATGGATTGCCAAGAAAAGTACGGTCAGCATCTGTAATCCTTCCATCACCGTCATTATCTTTAAACAGTAAATCACCTGGTCCGGTTAATGATTTAAAATAATAAATGCTTGAGGCATCTTTTCCTGTTGCAGCTGTATATTTTTCCTTCGCTGTTGCATTTAATTGATCAACCTGGGCTTGATCTTTTATTAATCCTTCGGTTTGAAAACCATAGATTTGTCCAATTGGCATTCCGTTAACCGTTTTAAAAGGAGAAGTACCTGAGAATGGGAACGAACCGGAACCGCTATAAATATAAGCAGTAGGGAGACCTAAATCGATTACCTCATTTGTATTATGTGACAAATTACCGGCTATGCTATAGCGGAAATCACCAATTTCATCTCGGTAAGAAAAAGATACTTCCCAGCCTTGATTCACGATGCTACCTATGTTCACGGGTAATGAACTGCTGTTGTTGTTATTTTCAGCAATCCCTGCTGAAGCTGGTGTAGGAAGGTTATAAATCATGTCCTTGGTATTCCGCTTGTAATACTCGGCAGATGCAGACAACTTACCATCAAAAAACATGAAATCAATACCATAATTATTTGTATGAATTTCTTCCCATTTAATATTCTCATTAATAACCTTCGTTGAATTATAACCAGATACTGAACCTGATTCATCAAAAGAATGCATATTAACCGTTTTGTATGAGTTCAGGTAAGCAAAATTTGCAAGAGCAGCGTCGTTACCCAATATACCCCAGCTAACACGGGGTTTTACCATAGACACCCAACTTAGGCCTAAATTTTTGAAAAATTCCTCTTCATTTAATTTCCAACCCACAGAAACTGAAGGGAAGATACCCCACCTGTTTGATGGACCAAATTTAGGTGAGCCATCACGACGAACATTGGCAGTAAGCAGATATTTATTGTCATAGGCATAGTTTATCCTTGCAAATTGAGATAAAAACCTGCCATAAGTTAAACTTCCAGATGCAGTTTTAGTGTTATTTGTAGAAAGCGCAAATGATTCTGCTACATCAACCGGAAAAGAGTTTGCATTTGCTGATAACGATGAATAGTTGGAGTTTTTAATTTCATACCCTAACAGTGCTTTAAAATCATGCATTTCTGCAAAAGTTTTGCCGTAAGTTAATGTGGAAGTTACAGTATATGATTCGGAATACCATGATGATTTTGTATAAGAAGCTGGATTAGGACTTCTTCTCAAATTATCGGCTTCTGTAAAATTATCAGTGTAACTTGATGAGAGACCCGCTGATCCTGTAGTCAGAAAATGCAATCCATCAAGGATTTCCCAATCTAAAAATACATCCGCATTTAATACACTTGTTGCTTCTTTGTAATGATGAAAAGCCAAACTGGCTACATCATTGCCACCCGAAAATTCAGCTTCCGGCGGAACACTGGCGAATGTTCCATCATCATTATATACCGCCATATATGGAATAGATCTCCATGGAATATCTTGAGTATATGGATCCGCTGTAATTCTCGCTGCATAAAGTTTGGTTCCAACAACAACATTCTTTGCAAGTTTATAATCGCTGTTTGCACGGAGAGAAAAACGTTCCCATTTATTACCTTCTTCAATTCCTTCTTCTCCATCATACCCTAAAGACACATAAAAATTACTTTTCTCTGTTCCACCTTTAATTGAGATATTGTGCGATTGTTCAATACCAGTTTGAAACAATTCATCAAACCAGTTGGTATTAGGCAAACTGGAAGGATCATTCCATAAACCATAATTATCGCCAATTGCTTTTCTGGCTACAATATAAGGTTCGGTCTCAAGCATATCATATGATTTCGATATTTGTCGAACACCGTAGTTACTGCTAACGTCAATTTCAGTACCCTGGTTAAATGTTCCTTTTTTGGTAGTAATCAATACTACACCACCGGCAGCCTGAGCACCGTAAATAGCAGCTGCACTTGCATCTTTGATAATTTCAATTGATGCAACATCTTTCGGGTTATAAGTCACATTATTTCCACGGCTGACACCATCAATAATAAACAAAGGACTTAACCCATTAATTGAACCTACACCGCGGATAATAATCTCGGACGAAGCACCAGGTTTTCCGCTGCTTTTATTGATCATTACACCAGCCACACGTCCTTGAAGGGCTTCTGTAATAGAACGAACAGGAAGGTTTTCAATTTCTTCCGCTTTTACAGATGCGATTGAACCAGTTAAATCACTTTTCTTCATGGTACCATAACCAACAGCAACAACCTCTTCAATCCCAATGGCATCAACCTTCATGATAACCTTAATTGAGCTTTGGTTACCAACAATAACTTCCTGAGTTAACATACCTACAAAGGAGAAAACCAAAGTGGTATTTTCGGGAACATTTGAAATGGAATAATTTCCATTCAAGTCAGTAACTGTACCATTTCTTGTGCCTTTA
>JBFHJA010000118.1:0-10403 GCA_041596165.1 Draconibacterium sp.
CGACAATGTAAAAGGTCCTTCAGGTGAACTGGTGCAACTTGAAATGTTTGTGCACGGAGCACTTTGCATGGCCACCAGCGGAAAATGCTATTTGAGTTTACATGAAATGAACTCTTCTGCCAACCGGGGTGCTTGCCTGCAAACCTGCCGCCGTGCCTACACCGTTACCGACAAAGAAACCGGAGCTGAGTTGAATATCGAGAATGAATATATCATGTCGCCAAAGGATTTGAAAACCATTCATTTCCTCAATAAAATCCTCGATGCGGGTGTTTCTGTTTTAAAAATTGAAGGGCGCGCCCGTTCAGCCGAATATGTTAAAACTACTGTTGAATGTTATCGCGAAGCAGTTGATGCTTACTTTGATGAAAGTTTCACCGACGAAAAAGTGGAAGATTGGAATAACCGGCTGGCGCAGGTTTTCAACCGCGGTTTTTGGGATGGCTACTATTTGGGTCAACGTTTGGGCGAGTGGAGCAAAAATTATGGTTCACTGGCTACAAAACGCAAACTTTATATTGGTAAATGCACAAACTACTTCTCCAAAATCGGTGTTGCCGAATTCAAACTGGAAACAAATAATTTAAAAGTTGGCGAAGAAATCATCATTTCCGGAACAACAACAGGAGTGGTGCAAACATTCGTAAGTGAAATCCGTGTAAATCTGGAATCAGTCCAGGAAGCCAAAAAAGGCGAGCAAATTTCAATAAAAACAGATACAATTATCCGCCGCTCAGACAAACTTTACAAATTGGTTGACGCCAAAGAAGTAAAACAGCGTCGGTAACTTTTGCGCCATGCTTTAGCTTGGCGATTATAAATTGACTCCCTTTATTTGGCTTTAGCCATTAATCCTTTCAGTGTGAATTTTTAGTTTAATTCTTTTATCAATTTCTATTTTGCCGCTCATGCAGCTTTCCATCTTTTTTCAGTGGGCGTAGATGAGCCTGTTTTTGTTCTTGTTTCTGAACCCAGGCTTGAAAGCCGGGGCAATAAAAAAAACCCATTTTTTAGTAATAAATATCCATCTGGGCAAATAAAAAATCCTACATTTGCAAATGTCTGAACATTTGAACAAATATGAATATCAGGATTAATCATGCAAGTAAACTACCTCTTCATTTTCAGGTTGAAGAATTGTTGAGAGAATTGATTGAGCAACCAAATTACAAGAAAGGCGAATTCCTTCCTGTGGAAGTTGAACTGGCCAAACAGTTGGGGGTAAGCCGAAATACAATCCGACAGGCAACAAATAAACTGGAATACGAAGGATTGATCATCCGGAAAAAAGGCTACGGAACAAAAGTGGCCGAAAAATCATTTACAACGCAACTTGATAATTGGCATTCGTTTACGCAAGAGATGAACGCAAGTGGAATTGCCTTTACAAATTTTCTGATAAAGGCGGATTGTGTTGAATGTGACGCAAAAATTGCCACGTTTTTTAATATTCCCGAAGGAACAAAAGTCATCCAACTTTCAAGGTTGCGTGGCGACGAAAACGGACCTTATGTGTATTTTGAAAGCTATTTTCATCCGCGAATCGGAATTTCTACCGAGGCGGATTTCAACCTTCCTTTGTATGAATTGCTTGAAAATCAATTCAATGTTCATGCAACAGTTTCACGGGAACGTATTAAGGCACGGCTTGCCACAAAAATTACAGCCAATCGGCTAAAAATAAAACAGGACGAGCCAATAATGATACGCGAGAGGTTTGTTTCCGGTGATGGTGATAAACCCATTGAATACAACATTGGGTTTTATATTGCCGAAAAATTTACTTATTCAATAGAAATCAGAAGATGATGCAAAAACTGTCCATGGGAATCGACATTGGCGGCAGCCACATTACCTGCCAGCTTTTTGATAATGTTACAAATAAATTAATTCCTGAATCAAAAGTGCGCGTTGAAGTTGATGGGAATGGTTCAACAGAAAATATTTTGGGAAGCTGGGTAAAAGCCATTCAGCAAACAATTTCAAATCAACAAATAAATGATTTGGCAGGAATTGGGTTTGCAATGCCCGGACCGTTTGATTACCTGAATGGAGTTGCCTGGTTCGATAAAAATGTGGGTAAATTTCATGATTTACATGGTGTTGACATAAAAACAGAATTATTGCAACGACTCCATTTGCCCACTAATTTTCCAATCCGGTTTTTAAACGACGCTGCAAGTTTTGCAATTGGTGCGGCAAATGTTGAACCGGCCTCAAAATATAAGCGGATAATCGCACTGACCTTGGGAACCGGATTTGGAACCACTTTTATAAAAAATGGTCTGCCCGTTGCCGGGGAAGATGGCATTCCCGATGACGGATTTTTGTACCATATTCCGTTTCAAAAATCAATTGCCGATGAATATTTTTCTACCCGCTGGTTTTTGAATGAATATAAAAATCAAACCGGAAAAGAAATTTCTGGTGTAAAAGAATTGGTAGAATTAGCAGCTGGCAATAAAACTGTAAAAAAAATGTTTTCTCTTTTGGGAACAAATCTAGGCGACTTTTTAACTTCCTGGATTCAGCAATTTAATGCGGAATGTATTGTTCTCGGCGGAAATATTTCAAAAAGTTATCCACTTTTCGAATCCGCTTTAAAGTCGGTTTTCAAAAATAACAAAATCATAACCGAAATTATACCTTGTGAACTTGACGAAAATGCTGCTTTAATTGGCAGTGCACGTTTGTGCAACGATGCGTTTTATCAAAAATTAATAGAAACTAAAATTATAAAGCAATGAAGTACTTCTTATTCATATTCAGTTTATCGCTTCTTTTTTCGTGTACTAAAACAACAAAAGATGAAGTGGCTTTTAACGCGGTTCAATATGTCGATCCGCAAATTGGTTCGGTACATGGTCGCTGGTTTTTTTATACGCCTGCCGCCCTTCCGTTTGGAATGGCAAAACTTGCACCTCACACAAATGCCTACGAAAGTTTGGGGAGTTGGCTGCCGGGTGGTTATGACGACCGGCACAATTCCATTGAAGGGTTTGGCCATTTTCATGAATTTCAGATTGGTGGTGTGGTGGTGATGCCAACGGTTGGTGAGTTGAAAACAGTTCCCGGAACTCTGGAAAATCCAGATTCAGGTTACCGCTCCCGTTTCGACAAAAAAGATGAACACTCCGAACCGGGTTATTATTCAGTTCTTTTAAAAGATTACAATATTAAGGCAGAACTTACAGCAACCGAGCGGGTTGGTTTTCATCGTTACACTTTTCCGCAATCCGAAAATTCGAGGTTGATTTTTGACATTGGCCACAAACAGGGCGAAAGCAGCGATGTTACTGAAGCCTTTGCACAATTGGTAAATGGAAATGAAGTGGAAGGATTTGTAGAAACAAACCCTGAATATGTGAAATTCTGTGATCCTGGAAACCGTGTGAAAATGTATTTCATAGCCCGTTTAAACAAAACTCCTGATAGTTTTGGAACTTTTCACGATTCAATTATTACCGAAAATCAATCATCAACAACAGGCATCAGGAATGGGATTTATTTGACGTTTAAAACTACAGAAAATGAAGTGGTTGAAATGCAGGTCGGACTTTCCTACACAAGCATTGAGAATGCACGTTTGAACATGGAAACCGAAGCAAAATCAATTTCGTTTGATCAGACAAGACAATTGGCAACAAATAGTTGGAATGATATGCTTGGTCGCATTCAGGTTGAAGATGGAAATGCCGACAATAAAAAGAAGTTTTATACCGGATTATATCACGCACTTCTCGGTCGTGGATTAGCGAGCGATGTAAATGGCCAGTACAAATTAAATGGTGAAGGAATTGGTCAAATTCCTATGGATGAAAACGGCAAACCAAAATACGCACATTTCAATACAGACGGTATGTGGGGTGGTTTTTGGAATCTAAGCCAACTCTGGTCAATTGTATATCCTGATTATTTTACGCAGTACCTTCAATCTAATATCGACTTTTATAAAGAAACTGGTTGGCTGCACGATGGCGAAGCTGCCGGAACTTACACGAATGGCGTTCAAACAAATTTTCAGGGATTATTAATAGCCGCGGCATATAATTGCGGACTCCGTGATTTTGACTGGCAAACAGGTTACGATGCGGCATTGAAAAATGAGATTGATTCGGTTGGCAGAACCCTTGGAAACGGGAAATACGATTTGCACCGATTTATGAAACTTGGGTACAATCCCTACGAAAGTACCACAGTATCAAATGGGTGGGTTTATAATTTTGGGGGATCGCACACGCTTGAATATGCGTTTAGTTCATACGCTGTTGCTCAAATGGCAAAAGACCTTGGAAAAACTGATGACTACGAAAAGCTTATGAAACAAGCTGATTACTGGAAAAATTTGTTCGATCCGGAAACAAAATTCATCCGCCCCAAACTACCAAACGGAGAATTTATCAAAGATTTTGACCCGATGAAACCCTGGGATGGTTTTCAGGAAGGAAATGCTTATCAGTTTACATGGTTTATTCCTCATGATCCTGCCGGGTTGATTGAAAAATTAGGTGTCGGTCTTTTTAACGAAAGACTGGAGAGAACATTCGATGAAAGCCAAAAAACAGGTTTTGGAGGAGGTAAGGAAATCGATAGTTTTTCGGGTGTTCAGGCACTTTACAATCAAGGAAATCAGCCATGTTTGCACCAATCCTGGTTGTTCAATTATTCGGGAAAACCTTGGTTGACACAAAAATGGACCCGCCTCATTTGCAATGAATTTTACGGGATAGAACCTTTACATGGTTATGGTTTCGGTCAGGATGAAGATCAGGGGCAACTTGGGGCGTGGTATGTTATGGCTGCACTCGGATTGTTTGACGTACAGGGACATGCGGCTGCAAATCCTACTTTTCAGTTTGGCAGCCCACAGTTTGATAAGGTGACAATTCAGCTTGCAAACGATCCTTCAAAAAAACTTGTCATCAAAACTGAAAATAATTCAAAGGATAATATGTATGTACAAGAAATTCAGTTGAATGGCAATTCGATAGAAAACTGCTGGATTAACCGTACTGAAATAATGAAAGGAGGCGAGTTAACTTTCAAAATGGATTCAGTTCCAAATATGAATTGGGGGGTTAAAACAGTACCTCCTTCGATGTAAAAGCTGACGTTTAAAACCTTACAATCCCAATAATTATTGGGTTAGAGTTAAAAATATAACAATGAAATCAAAAAATTCAACTTCAACACTTCTCCTAATTCTTCTGGCAACAACATTTTCAATTGCCCAAAACAGTGAAATCATTTTAAACAAAGGATGGAAAGCAAAACCAGCAAATGAAATTGTTGTGGACGGCACGTTGATTTCCTCTCCCGATTTTGAATTTTTAGGATGGATGGACGCTGTGGTTCCCGGAACTGTGCTGACAACTTTATTGCACAACGGAAAAATTCCAGATCCGTTTTTTGGGTTGAACAACGAATTAATCCCTGATATTTACAATGTTGGTGCTGACCATTATACCTATTGGTTTCAAAATAATTTTTCGCTGCCCGAATTGAAACCGGGTCAGCAAGTATGGCTGAAATTTAGAGGGATAAATTATTCGGCCAACATTTTTCTGAACGGACAGCGGGTAAACACCGATACACACAAAAGTATGTATTTGCGCGAAAAGTATTTGATAACACCTTTTCTGAACGATTCAAAACCAAACAATCTGGCAGTTATTGTTGAACCTCCAGGTCCGGTTGGTGAGGCAAACGGCGGACAGGGTGGCGACGGCACAATTGCCCGTTCGATTACCATGCAATATACGGCTGGTTGGGACTGGATTTGCCCAATCCGAGACAGAAACACGGGGATTTGGGATCAGGTTTCAATTGAAATTACCGGCGGAGTTGACCTGCGCGACCCATTTATAAAAACCCGTGTTCCGGGAAAAAGAACGCCCGGTGGCAAACAGGAACCAGCATATATTTCAATTTCTACTGAATTGCTTAATGCCGCTGATGGAAATCAGGAAGGTACTCTGTTTGCAAAAATTGGCGATAAACAATGGAAAACACAAGTAAGCCTCAAAAAAGGCGAAACTAAAAAAGTGGAGTTTCCAGAAATCAAATTTGAAAACCCAAAATTGTGGTGGCCCAACGGAATGGGAAATCCTGAATTATATCCACTTGAACTCCGGTTCGAACAAAATGGAGTAGTTACTGATTCGGAAAACCTCAATTTCGGTATACGTCAAACCGATAATTATTTTGATAAAGTTGTTGGTGGACGTGTGTTTTTGATAAACGGACAAAAGGTTTTCATCAAAGGCGGGAATTGGATTGCCTCAGATGCATTGTTACGTCTTTCCGCTGAACGGTATGATACCGAAGTGAAAATGCACGCCCAAATGAACATGAACATGATTCGGGTTTGGGGTGGTGCGATGCCCGAACGACCAGAGTTTTACGATGCATGCGACAAATACGGACTTTTGGTGTGGCAGGATTTGTGGGTGTCGGGCGATTGTAACGGCGAGTGGTTCGACCCAAAGAAAAAGGAATCGCAAGCGCGGCGACAAGCATACCCCGATGACCATTCGCTTTTTCTTAAAACGGCAATCGATCAGATAAAAATGTTGCGCAATCATCCCAGTCTGTACCTTTGGTGCGGCGGCAACGAAACCCCTCCTCCAGCCGACATTCACCAAGCTTTGGAAACGCATATTTTTCCTGAATTTGATGGAACCCGCTATTATGTAAACGAATCTACTTCAGACAGCATTCTTCGTAACACGATTGGCGGAAATGGCGATGGACCTTACGGAATCCAAAATCCGCTGCGGTTTTTTGTAACACAATCCTACCCTTTTAATCCTGAGTTGGGTTCAGTTGGAATGCCAAATGTGGAAACCATGCGAAAAATAATGGACGAAAAAGATTTGCAGCCTCCACGAAACGATCGTGCAAATCGTGTTTGGCTCTACCATAAATATATCGGTTATGGCGATCATATCGAACGTTTTGGCGAAATCAAAGACATTGACGATTTCTGTAAAAAGGCTCAGGTGGTAAATTATGAACAATACCGGGCTTTACAGGAAGGTTTTAATGCTGGCATGTGGGACAAATACACGGGAATGCTGGTATGGAAAAACCAAAACCCCTGGACTGCATTGCGAGGTCAGTTTTACGATGTTTTTTTGGAACAAAATGGTGGTTTTTATGGGTTCCAGCACGGAGCGGTTCCATTGCATGTACAGTTAAATCTTAACGATTCAAGTGTTTGCGTTTTAAATCAAACTTTGTTCGATGCAAATAATTTAAATGTTGAAGCCAATTTGTTTGATTTGCATGGAAAAAAAATAAGTTCGGAACAATTTCAAATTTCCGTTCAAACAAATACAACTAAAATTGCAGGGAAATTATTTTCAGGAGCAAAACCAACCGGGCTGTATTTTGCCCGATTAATCCTGAAAAATGATAAGGGCGAAGTTTTTGATGAAAACCTGTACTGGCTTACCAACCAGGATTCTGACATGCAGGATTTAGAAAAACTGGAAACAGTTCAACCCGATCTTCATCTTGAAAAAGAAAACGCCGACCTTACAATTGCAACCCTTAAAAACAACAGCAACGAAACCGCCTTTTTTAATCGCCTGAAAGTGATTGATAAAGAGGGAGAAGAACTGGCACTCCCAGTATTTTTCAGCGATAATTATATTACTCTTTTCCCGGGGGAACAAAAGCAGATTGAAATCGATTTGTCGAAACTGCCTTATGCAAAAAGAAATGAAAGGTTGCAACTGGTTTTGGAACCGTGGAATGGTGAAGCAGTTAAAATGGATTTATAAAATGAAATTAGAAATGTGGATCAGATACGATTTTAATGCCGAAGGCATGGAATTATTGTAGTTAGAATGACACAAGCTTCAAAAAAAAACCGAAGGTATGACAGAGTAATGCTACCACTTCGTGGTTTAAGAATGTGTTTTGACCAGATTTCTATAATAATTTCAACTCTTCGGGTTTATAATTTACGATCCTTGTTTTAATAAAAAAAAAAATTAAAAAAATATGAAACTCAATTTTTCCTGCCTCCTTTTATCGTTAATGCTGCTGTTATCAGGAGCTTGCACCCAGCAATCAAAAACTAACAAAATGTTGATACAACAAATTCAGCAAGACGAAAATTTTGCTTTTACAAAAGCTAAAGCACTCGAAATTGTTAAAACAGGTTTTAATGCCGGCGATGGTTATGGTGAAGTTTGGATTCGGGATTACAACACATTTATTGAACTATCAGCACAGGTTTTTGAACCTGAAGTTTTAAAGGAAAATTTACT
This sequence comes from Draconibacterium sp., assembly GCA_041596165.1. Lineage (GTDB taxonomy): Bacteria > Bacteroidota > Bacteroidia > Bacteroidales > Prolixibacteraceae > Draconibacterium. The sequence goes on from JBFHJA010000118.1 coordinate 8,280, forward strand.
TGTGTTTTTCAAAATGCAAGGCGATGATGGAAATATTATTGATGGCTTTATTCCCAAAGAAAAAATTACCGGACATGGTTATGATTATATTTTTTCCGATTTGGAACCGCGGTACGCAGGTCATAAAAATACGGTTGAAACCGATCAGGAATCATCATTGGTACAGGCAATTCACAAATACATAAGCGTTTCAGGTGACAAATCAATTTTGAATGAAACGATAGGAATCAAAACCGTGGCTGAACGTTTGGAGTGGGCAATGGATTTTTTAATGAACCATAGATATAACGAGGAATACGGGCTGCTTTGGGGTGCAACAACCGCCGACTGGGGCGATGTTCAGCCCGAACACGACTGGGGGGTTTATTTTACCGATGACACACATTATGCAATTGATATTTATGACAATGCAATGTTTCTCATTGCGCTGGATAATTTAATGGAAATCATTCCGGAATTAAAAAACAAGTGGCAACCCATTCGAAACCAAATATTTGAGAATACCCGGAAATATTTGTGGGATGAATCCAATCAAAAATTTATTCCTCATATATATTTGAACGGTTCTCCCTTCCCCGAAGGTTTTGATGAAAACGAAATTTATTATCATGGCGGAACAGCGGTTGCAATTGAAGCCGGGTTACTTTCAAAAGAAGAGATAAAAACTTCCCTTGATAAAATGGTTGCCAATGTCTTAGCTTCAGGAGCTGGTTCAATAGGATTGACAATGTATCCGCCTTATCCCGAAGGATTTTTTAAAAACAAAGGCATGTATCCGTATGGTTATCAAAACGGCGGCGACTGGACCTGGTTTGGCGGGCGTATGATTCAGCAACTCATAAAAAATGGTTATGTTGATGAAGCCTACAAACAAATGCAACCCATGGTAAAACGTGTAAAAGACAACGATGGTTTTTTTGAGTGGTACACTGTTGATAATAAACCAAAAGGCTCGGGTACTTTCAGGGGTGAAGCCGGGGTGCTTTACAAAGCGATTTTAATGTTTGAAGAATACATAGATTCAGAAAAATAATGGAAAAACCAGCGTGGAGAAAATCGAGCCAGTTCTTAATGCCGGCCTCGAAACAAAAAGAAAGCATTGGAAGATATGGCTTATATCCAACGCATTCTGTTGGCGAAAACAAAATATTTACCGGTTTTGAAAGTTTAGCAAAAGAAATTCAGCTACACAAAACAGTAATTATCGACGGTTATCTTGGAGTGTTTTTCGATAATTTCAGAACTCAAATTCAAAAGTATTTTGAAAGGAAAAGTTTGAATGTGAACTGGATCGATATTTCAACGGCTTTAAAAACAGAAACGGAAACCGATAAAATGATTGCCCCGTTTTTAGGCGGAAATGACCCCATTTTTGGAAGCCGGACAACACTGAGTTTATCTGACTTTTTTCAGACTGAAAAACTTCAGAATATAAAAATAGATGAAATATCGGACCTCAATATTGTATATGGAATTGGTGCAAGTTTAACCAATATCGAAGGGACTTTAATTTACATTGACTTGCCAAAAAACGAAATCCAGTTTCGGGCTCGTGCAAGGTCAATTACCAATTTGGCCGCTTCAAAACCATATGAAATTAAACCCATGTACAAACGGTTTTATTTTGTCGATTGGGTGGTTTTGAACAAACACAAACAACAAGTTCTGCCAAAAATTGACGTTGTAGTTGACGAGCAGCGACCCGATGAAATTACCTGGATGAAGGGCAGCGATTTGCGAAACGGCTTAAAAAAAATCAGCCAAAATGTTTTCCGTGTGCGCCCATGGTTTGAACCCGGCGCCTGGGGCGGAAACTGGAGCTTCGATCACATTGACGGATTGAACAAAGATGTACCAAATTACGCATGGTCGTTTGAATTGATTGTACCTGAAAATGGTTTGGTTTTCGAAAGTTCAGAAAATCTTTTGGAAATCTCTTTTGACAGTATCATGTTTCAGGAAGGAAATGCTGTTTTGGGAGATGCATTTTCAACTTACGGAACTGAATTTCCCATTCGTTTTGATTTTCTGGATACTTTTGACGGGGGGAATCTCTCCATTCAATGTCATCCTACTAAAAATTACACAAAACAATATTTCAACGAAGATTTTACACAGGAAGAA
>JBFHJA010000119.1:0-10355 GCA_041596165.1 Draconibacterium sp.
TCTGGTTTTGAAAAAGCAGCAAAAATGCAAGGTAAAAAGCACCGGCTGCCAGCGCAACTTTTCCGATATAAATAAGGGTTGTTTCCATTATTCCTGTTCTTTAATCAGTTTAACCAGCTCTTCCAGTTCTTCGGATGACAAACCTTTTTCTTTTACAAAAAAGGCTACCGCACTTTTATACGAATCATCGAAATAATCGCTTACCACTTGTTTCATAAATGTTTTGCGGTAATCTTCTTTTGAAATCAAAGGGAAATATTCGTAGGTATTTCCGTATTGCGTGAACCCGACAATTCCTTTGTCCTGCAATAAACGCACAAGCGACGAAATCGTGTTGTAATGCGGTTTTGGATTATCGTATTCTTCAACAATATCTTTTACAAAAGCTTTTTCGAGTTTCCAGAGGATTTTCATTACCTCTTCTTCCTTGCGTGTAAGTTTTTTCATGCTTAATTTCTTTTGTTATTTTTTATTACCCCCCGTTTCGGCTTCAAACTCCGCCGGAGTTTTTGCCTCCACTGTCCCCCTGAATCAGTGGGACAGTTTGAGCCGCCACTCCCGACTTGTCGGGGAAAGCGAAAACGGGGGGTATTTCCATAAATGAAATACCAATATTTCAATCGCAAAACAAACATACAACTGTTTTTTCAGTTTTGCAACTGATTTTATAGTTTTCTAACTGATTTATCAGTTAATAATAAAAAACAACAAAAAATGCTGCCCTTTCGAACAGCATTTTTTGGTATTTCCTATTTGACGTTGTCAGGTCTGCGACGCTGACAAGTCCCATAACCTGTCAACGTCGCAGACTTGACAGCGTTAAAAAAGCGGATGCGGTAAACATCTTCATCATTGTTTTACATTTCCCCACCCATATCCATATTTCCGCCGCCGCCACCTGAATCGCCGCCACGTTCATTGGATTTGAAGTTGTTGATTTTATAACTCAATGTGAGCATCACAACCCGCGGTTCACGCTCCCATTTAAAGTAGCTTTTGAAATCGGTTCCTGATGATTCGCGGGCAAAGTTGGCTGTTTTAAACGGATCCTGAATACTTAAAGTGGCAGTCAGTTTTTTCTTCAGCAAATCCTGACGGTAGGCAATGTTCGAATAAAACATTGATTTTGTTTCTCCCTGTGCCGAAGCTGACGGGCCTCGGTAGAATCCTTGAATCTGCAATCTCGATACGTCCGAAAATTTAATTGATGCATTCATTCTGCCACTCCAGTTATTGCTTTTCGTGTCGATTAATTCTCCATTAACTTCGCCTTCAATCTTATAAAAATAGGGCGAAACACTGGCATTTAAAGTGAGCCATTTTGTAAATTCCACATTACCCATCAATTCAAGTCCGGTTGAATAATCTTTCCCAATATTCTCTGGTGTTAAATAGATAATATCGTCATCACCCAAATTTTCCAATCGTTCAATTTTGTTGTTTGTAATTCTCCGAAAGGCCTCAAGCGAAAGATATGACCTGCCAAATTTTAACATGTAACCCAAATCATACGAGTCGGTGTATTCCGGATCCAGACCTGGATTTCCAATCCGCACAGTGTAGCGGTTGTAATAGGCAGGCACAGGATCGAGATCGCGCCCATTGGGGCGGTTGATGCGGCGGCTGTAACTTGCCATCAGTTCATTTTTTTCACCAATATCGTACGATAGGTGCAGTGTTGGGAACAAATCGAAGCGGTTTAAGGTTATCTCCGAATCATCTGATGACGATTTTATTTCGCGGTTTGTCAATTCTCCGCGAAGACCGGCCATAAATTCAATCCCACTGATTTTATTTGAATAAGTTGAATATAGGGCATGAATATCGCGTTTCATATTGGTTGTACTCGAGAAAAAATCACTGGCAAGATAACTTCCACTTTCCGAATCGTATTGTTTAAACGAGATATCTTCTGTTTCGCGTTCTATCCTGCTTTGCAAACCAGCTTCAAATTTACTCACTTTACTGATTGGCAAAGTGTAATCGGCTTTAAACCTGATTTCCTTTTCATCTTCTGCCTCTGTGGTTTGAATTCGGGCAAGATAACCACCCGTTGGATTGTAGTTTTGATCAGTCAGCAATTCGTTTTCTTCATCGCTATCCATTCCGTTTCTTTCAGAATAAAAAGCCATTGCCTCAATTTTATGACCATCGTTATTAAATTTATGCTGAAAGTTTACAGTCCCGCTGTAAAAATCATTTTCACTGAATGACAATTCCTGGTTAAGCGAAAAAATATCCGTTGACTGAGGAACTGTAAATTCTTCTGTAAGTTCATCACCTGAGCGGTTATTCTTGGAATTTCCTGCTTCACCTGATAATGTGAAAGTAGTTTTTTCAGAAAGATAATAATCGAGCCCACCCTTAAAATTCTGGCCTCCGCGATTAAAATTCCTGTCGCCATCCACATTGATAAATCTTGTTGTATCGCCAAGGTATAATTCCCGTTCAGAAACCATTTTGCCATAATTAGTTTCGTCTCTCCAGTCGGCACCTATAAAAAAGTTAAATTTTTCTGTTCGGTAGTTCAAGGTAAAATCGCCTCTGTATTTATCTCCGGTCCCTGCTGAAGCATTTACAATTCCGCTCAACCCGTTCATCGAATTCTTTTTCATTACAAGATTAATTATACCTGCCGCACCATCTGGTTCGTACTTTGCTGATGGATTTGTAATGATTTCGATATTTTCCAATGCTGCAGCGGGAATTTGCCGCAGTGCATCAGTTCCACTCAGCACGCTTGGCCGGCCATCTATCAAAACTGTAAAACTACCTGAACCTCTTAAAGTTACATTGCCTTCAACATCCACCTGAACCGATGGAGTATTTTCCAGCACATCAACGGCAGTTCCACCTGCCGCATTGATTACCTGGCTCACATTGATTACTTTTTTATCAAGTTTGTATTCAATGGCAGCTTTGTCAGCCACAACATTTACACTTCCCAGCGCAATTGCTGAAGGGCTGAGTTTAATTTTTCCCGAGTTAAATATTGGCTTGGATTTATCGAGAACAATATCATCAACTTTCGATTTTTCAAAACCAATAAATTGAGCTTCGAGATAATATTCGCCCATTTGCATTCCTTTTATCTGAAACTCCCCGTTATTATCGGTAATTCCGCCCGTAACCAGTGATGAATCCAGTTGATTATAAATTGCTACATTGGCGTATTCCATTGCCTGACCTGTAGATTCCTCAATAATAACTCCCCTTATTGTTCCCGGTTTATCATCGTCTGAATAAGAATCAATCTTTTCCGACGCATTTCCAACTGATCCCAAATTGAATAGTATACCTATAGATAATAGTAAATTCCGCATTTCTGTTTTCCTTTTGTTTATTGTAAAATAATTGCTTTCCTATATTAGGACTATTATGTCCTTTTTTGGTTTAATCTAAATTTGTTAATAAGGTGTTAAGAGGATTAAAAAAAAAATAAATTGCTATCACGAAAATTAGGAGACGTAGACAATTAAAAATGCCACCCAAAAGGATGGCATTAATCTTTAACTATAAACGTATGGAAAAAAAGCTCTCTTTTTTTCCATATACTATTGACTTGCAACCTTCACAATGGTTTAATTTCAAAACCTCCAAAATCAATTTTATTTGTTAATTATCAATCCCTGTCATTACTTTTGTGAAAATCATCGATTAGATTTGTTGGAAAACAAAAAAAACACAGGTTTAAGCTTTCAGAAATGAACGAACAACAGAATTATCCGCTACTAACTCTCCATCCAGTAATTTGGTTTACATGCTGAAACCTGGTGGTGCCAATATTAATGCATGAAAAAATTATTAAACATTGTACTGCTTATTTTTTTCATAGGGCTGGCAGTCCTTTTTTTTATTTTGGACCCCGCCAAACACAATGTATTTCCCCGCTGTCTGTTTAATTCCATTACAGGATATTATTGTCCGGGATGCGGATCCCAGCGCGCTATTCACAGTTTATTACATTTTGATTTTGTTGGAGTTGCGAGCTACAATTTCCTGTTTATTCCAGCCTTTCTTCTTATGCTTTACCACTATTTACACCCGGTTTTAAACCGCTTTTTTAATTGGAAACTTCCCAATATTTTCTACTTTAAAAGCACACCCTGGATAATTTTCGGATTTGTAATTGCATTTTGGATTTTGCGGAACATCCCTTTTTACCCATTTTCGATTTTGGCGCCCAACTAAAACGTGATTTATAAAAGTGAACGGTATTATTTATGAGGCACAGAAAATATTAAAATGTACTTCGTTTAGCGAATTCTTCCATGTATTTTGAATAACTGATTGTATTTTTTATTTTTGCACACCTTAAAAAGGAAAATGGTCCCGTAGTTCAACGGATAGAATAGCGGTTTCCTAAACCGTAGATATGGGTTCGATTCCCGTCGGGACTACAAAATACAATAAAAAAACTTTTTTTTCAAGCACTTAAAATACTGAATTTAAGTGCTTTTTGCTTTTGTTATTATCAAATTCCAGTATTTTCGTGTTTGGATCCATTTTTAGTAAATGAATGTTTTTTACTGCGAAATACGAAATTACTGACAAATCCAAATCAAAACAATCCGGGTATTTTGCCGTTAAAATACCAAAATGTGGGCTTAAATAGAAATGTCAAAATTCAGAATTGAAATACAAATAACTTCGCTTGCCATAATCATCGGAATTGTTGTGGTTACTATTGGCTATTTTTCATATCAAAGTCTTTCGAAAATTGTGAATTACATTCAACTGGTTACCTATCCCGACAATAAAATTTTTGTTATCAAGGAAATTGACTCTGATTTAAACGCGGTTGAAAATACAGTTCGCCTTTATGCCTTAACCAATAACTACGACGTTCTTGAAGTATTTTATACCCACGAAGATGAGATTTCGAAAAACCTGAAAGCTCTTGCCGGGTTCAAGGTGGAAAACAAATATGATTTAATGTTGATTGATTCCATTTCGAAATTGTCACAGGAGAAACTTGATTTATGGAACGAAATATTAAATATTCACCTTTCAAAAAAAGGAATCTTCCCAGCATTTTCAAAGCTATATTCTAATCTTGAAGAAAAGAAAACGGATACAATCGCCATTGACTCCCAAAATGCAGATGTTGCACAGGTAGATCCTGCTACTTTGAAAAGTAGTGTTGATACAACTATTTCCGGCTCATCAATCGAACGGATAACAATTAAAAAGAAGATACAAAAGCTTGAGTGGGAAATTTATAGAAACAGCAAAAACAAAAATGTATTGGAAACGCAATTAATTGAAAAAAATGTTGCGATAAGTAAAAATATAACAAAGCTAATAAATGAGGCAGAAATCAGGGCAGAGAACGTGCTTTTACAGAAAACCACCGAAGCCGACAGGTTAGCTAAAATAACGTATAAAAGGCTTTCCCAGTTTGTAATTTCTGCAGTTGTGCTTTTATTTGTGGCGCTTTTTGTATTGTTCAATTACCTGAGAAAGGCGCGTTCCGTAGAGCGAGCACTAACTAACGCCCGTGAAAAAGCGGAAACACTTGCACACGCAAAAGAACAATTTGCGGCCAATGTCAGTCACGAACTGCGCACACCTGTAAACGCAATTTATGGCCTAACAGAACAAGTACTTCAGCAAAACCTTGACAGCAAAATCGCTGAAATAATGACTGTCATTTTCAAATCAGCCGCGCACTTAAAAAGTATTGTTAATGACACACTTGATTTTTCCAAAATTCAATCGGGAAAATTAATTACCGAGTCCGAAAGTTTTTCTCCTTATGCAATTATCGAGGAAGTTTACCAACTTTTTAAATACGAGGCAACCTCCAAAGGTATTGAGTTAAAATTCGTCTGGGACGGTGAAAACCAAATAGTTGCAATTGGAGATCAACTGCGTTTAAAACAAATTATTATAAATCTTGCAGGTAACGCAATTAAGTTTACAAAGGAAGGCGAAGTAACAATAAAAGTTAAATGTTCGGAAAACAGCACCCATAGAATTGAACTTCAGATACAAATTATTGATACAGGAATTGGAATAGAAGAAAAAAAGCTACATGTTGCTTTTGATGAATATGTTCAAATTGAGGATAGAACAGGAAAAAAATACCACGGAACGGGTCTTGGTCTCTCTATTGTAAAAAAACTAGTTGAACTTCAAGGTGGTAAAATAAAGCTTGAAAGTATTCAAGGTTTTGGCACAAATGTTACTGTTAACTTATTTTACCCGAAAGGCGAGCAAATGGAAAATAAAAAGGAAACAAATGAAATTCCTGAAATTCCTGAAACTTTCAGGCAGCTTTCGATACTGATTGCCGACGACGAAGAATATAACCGGTTTTTGTTGAAAAATATCTTCCAAAAATGGAACATAAAATACAAAGAAGTATTCAATGGAAAAGAAGCTATAAGTGCCACTTGTAATGAACATTACAACATTGTTTTAATGGATATTAACATGCCCGAAATAAATGGCATTGAAGCTGCAAAAGAAATACTGAAATGCGACCCCGAAACAAAAATAATTGCAGTAACTGCAGTAACAGAGCAGTTAGACCGACAAGCTTGTTTTGATGCCGGGATGAAAGAATTTTTGTTTAAACCATTTTCTGAAAAAGACCTCTTTGAAAAAATTAATTCATTAATCCAGGAGAAATCAAGCAGCGAACTGACAAAAAATCTTGAACAATCGGTAGATATTTCGGAATTACGCCGCCTTGCAGGCTACGATGAAACATTTCTCAATGAAATGATTCAACTTTTTATAAAATCAATGGAAACCGGAATATCAGGAATTGAGGAAGCCTTAAAAAAGGGGGAAAAGAACGGTATTTCTGAAAACGCACACAAAATGGCTGCCCCCATCAAACATATTGGAGCCGGCCATTTGTATGAAAACATTAAACTTCTTGAAAAATTATCAAAGCAAGAGGTTGAAATTGAAACTATTGAGCCTGTTTTTCAGGAAATAAAAAATGAGATTGAAGAAATAAATAAAACACTAAAATTACATTTGAGTGAACTAAAAACATAAGTCATTCTATTATGATAAATGCTTATTAATCCTTATCTTTCAATTCCCTAAAAAATTTTAGTTTAATTTATGAAATGTGATAATTATGAATGAGAAACCATTTAAAATATTTGTTGTGGAAGACGATGAATGGTACAACAGGTTACTTGTGCATAATCTATCACTAAATCCTGACTATGAAATTGAATCGTTTACCAACGGGAAAGATTGCCTCAGCAACCTGAATAAAAATCCCGATGTGATAACACTCGACTATCAGCTTCCCGACATGCAGGGTCTTGAAGTGCTAAAAAGGATTAAAGCCGAGAATGAAGAAACTCAGGTGATATTAATTTCAGAACAAGACGAAATAGACGTTGTTGTTGAGCTACTGAAATACGGAGCTTATGACTATATTGTTAAGTCGAAAGATATAAGGGAACGGCTTTTAAACACAATACAAAACATACGAAATGGTGTAAGTTTAAAAAGGGAAATTGTATCATTGCGCACCGAAGTACAAAAAAAATACAGTTACCAGAATACAATAGTTGGAAACAGTAAAGCCACAAAACATATTTTTGGGTTGATAGAAAAGGCCACCCGTACCAATATTTCAGTTTCAATAACAGGTGAAACCGGTACCGGGAAAGAGCTTGTTGCAAAGGCCATCCACTACAATTCAACCCGTGCAGCAAAACCTTTTGTAGCTGTAAACATGGCGGCTATACCCAAAGAATTAACAGAAAGTGAACTGTTCGGGCACGAAAAAGGAGCTTTTACAGGAGCCAGCTCCCGACGAATCGGCAAATTTGAGGAAGCTCATGGCGGAACACTCTTCCTGGATGAAATTACCGAAATGGATATTTCGATTCAACCCAAATTATTAAGGGCATTACAGGAAAAAGAGATTGTGAGGGTGGGAAGTAACAAACCGGTTAAAACCGATTGCCGGATTATTGTTGCCACAAACCAAAATCTGCAGGACTCAGTTCTGAAAGGATTATTCAGACAGGATTTGTATTATCGCTTATATGGTTTTCCGATTGAATTGCCTCCACTTCGCGACAGAGGAAATGACATTGTTCTCTTGTCAAAACATTTTATAAAAGACTTTTGCAACGAAAATAACCTGCTTCAAAAAACACTTTCAAAAACTGCCGTTGAAAAACTAATTTCATACTCATTTCCAGGCAATATCCGCGAGTTAAAGTCGGTAATTGAACTTGCAATTACTTTATCCGACAATGATGAAATTTCCAGCGAGGACATTTTGCTCGGTAGTAATGCTCTTATCGAAGAAACAATTGATAAAGAATTGAGTCTGAGGGAATACAACATTAGAGTTGTGAAAAGATATCTTGAAAAGTACGATGGTAACATAAAACTTGTAGCCGAAAAATTAGATATTGGAGTTGCTACCATATACAGGATGTTGAAAGAAGAAAATGCGGATTAATCAATTTTTTATATTTTCCACTCCCCTATTCTTATATTAACATAAAACTTTTCTGATTTTTTTTTCCCATTTTTCATACCCCTCACAATTACCAATTTGATAATATCCAATCAAACTGATAACAAATTCAAAATCTCAACAATCCTAAAGCACAGTATTTCTGCCTATTACATTTTAAAAACCGATTGGTCTTTAATTTGGATTACGAACTTCTATTAGAACAAATAAAATTTAAAATAGGAGAAAAAGTTATGGAAACTGACAAGAAAACAATTTTGAGTGGAATTACAGCGATGTTACTGGTATTGGTTGTTGTAATTGCAGGAATCATTATTCTGAATAAAAAATCGCAAATTGATGTTTTAAACCAGCAAAATGCAACCCTTAACGAAACCATAGAATTACGTGATTCATTGGTGAACGAAATGACAGGTACATTTGAACAAATTGAAGAAAACCTGACTTTTGTGCGCAACAAAAGAGAACAGATGGTATTAAAACCAAAAGAAGGACAGGAAAATCAAAAGGAAATGCTGGTAGCCGACATTAAAATGATGAATGAAATGCTGGAAGAAAGCAGTAAAAAAATTGAAGAACTTGAAAAGAAATTAAAAAGTTCAGGCTTTGAAATCAAATCATTCAAAAACAAGATTGCCCAGTTTAATAAAAGTATTGAAGAACAAGACAACAGTATTCAACAATTGAGAGCTGAAATTGAGCAGCGCGATTATAAAATCAATGAAATGGGAACTCAACTTGTAACACTGCAAACTGATATAGCTGTAAAAGAAGACAGCCTTCTATCAAAATCACGTTCAATTGCCGACAAATCGCAAATTATTGTGGAAAGGGAAAATGAAATCAATAAAGCATTTGTTGCAGTTGGTACGCACGACCAGCTAATTAAAAACGGGGTACTTACTAAAGAAGGCGGTTTTTTGGGAATTGGCAAAAACATTGTAATTCGTGATGATCTGAATCAAAAATATTTCACCCAACTTGATATCCGGAATACAAACCAATTTGCACTTAATTCAAAGAAAGTAAAACTTATTTCGGAGCACCCGGCAAATTCATACACCTTGGTTGAAGAAAATGATAAAATTGCTTATCTCGAAATAGAAAACCCAACGGAATTCTGGAAGCTAACAAAATATGTAATTGTGGAAACTAAATAAGTATCCATCGCAGATTTACAATAATCGATAAAAGCCATGAAATAAAGCAGTATAGATTTTTAACAGTTCAAGTAATCTTGAATGTCGAGCTGTTTAGTTCACAATGGGGCTGTCCGGAATTTTCGGGCAGCCTTTGTTTTTTACACAATCAACGTCTAAACATTTCCTCGTAATGTGGACTTGCATCAAAAATCCCGCCTCCGGTTTTATAAAATTCATCATTTAATTCATAAACTCCGTTTTTTGCCTGTACCCAACCTCTATCTTTTCGTGGATGGTAACTCAACATCCTATCCCAGTTTTTATAATTCTGATGGCCGTTGCTCTCAATCAAACCCAAACTGCCCATTCCGGGAAATGGTTTTAAACGGGCAGCAACATTTTTGTTCCATTCCACTAAAATTGGGTTTACTGTGAGGTCGGCACAAAAACATGGCACATTGCGGTCGTGTGCTGCCTGTGCGATTTTCATGGTCATACTCAGCGTTTTGGCTATTGCTTTTAATGCGATAGCGCCGTAGCCCATTTGAATGCGTTTGATTGCATCCTCATCTGTGTGCGCGCTTTCGTCGGCAGCCAAACGCACAGGAATATCAGAAACATCAATTTCAAGTTCTTCGGGGAACGGTTCTTCAATAATGGCGATTTGCTCAAACGCCCCAATTTTTTTGGCGTGGTCGATAAGTTTTAACAAGGTTTCTTTTTTCTCGTACCGCCCGTTTGCA
>JBFHJA010000120.1:0-10349 GCA_041596165.1 Draconibacterium sp.
ATCGTTTGTCCAAATTTCACGAATCCCGGCGCTACCTGTAATTGTTAAACCATCATCGGCCAAAAAGAAATGAATTGCATTTTCTGTTTGTTTCAACAAATCACTGTTTCCGCTTAGACGATACAATTCCATTTGAGCCATGCACATGGCAAAGTAGGCAAACATGTGGCCGCTCACTCCGGGTCTGCGACCAATTGTAATTGGCGTTTCCCAGTTGTATAATGATTTTACTTCCTCTACAAATCGAAGAAACCTTTTTTCTCCGGTTATCCTGTATAAACGCACAATTGCCCAGTCAATTCCTGTATCGAGAACATGCATATCAACTTCTTTTGCATAATCGGCGGGCATTTCATTCCATCGCGATATTATAAAATCGGCAGTTTTCACTGCAGCTTCGAGAGCCTTTTCATTCCCAAAAAATTGATAATCCGACAGCATACCATCAATAATAAAAGCCATTTCATGAATATCCCAATTATCGCCACCTCCTTTGCTGTTCCATAATCTACGTTCGGGTTTGTAAAATCCTGAATAACCATTTTCGAGTTGGGCATTTATTATTTTTTCAACAATTTCATTTTTAATAGTAATCATTTCAGGGTCGTTTGAATAGGCGGCAAAACGCACGCTTGCATCAATCAACATTCCCATTCCTACAAAAGCGCCCACTACATCGGGTCCGGTTTTCTGTTCAAAATGACCGGTAAAATTCTTTTGCAGATTAAGATTTTTAATGTTATTGTTGATCGTAACATCAATTCTTCGACCGATTTCGCCGCCAATTTTTATCTGTTTCACAGAAACCGGAGTGAGCTTATCTTCGATTTTTGTCTGGACCAAATATTCAGGTATTTCCCTTTTAGCTTGCTGATAACCCGAAAAAGAAGAAAATAGTGCACAAAAAATAAGTACGACTGTAAATTTGAAAAGTTTGTTCATTGTATCGTTTGATTTAGTGTGATTCCGTAAAATGGCTTTAAGTTAGTGAAAGGAATCGTTAGTGTAAGTCTCACCAATTTATTTGCCATTATTTGCTAAAAGCTGCAAGCAGATTTAAGGTTGTACTCGTTTTATGCCACACAAATAGCTGAAAAATTAATAGCGATTAAAAACCCGGTTTGCTGACAAGGCAGGCGACAACCTTTATTTCTCCCAGTTTTCGTCAATCACTTTTTGGATATGGGGATAGTTTGTGTCTTCCTCGTTTAAATCTTTTCGTTTTTGCGCCAGTTCAGTTTTAAGCTGTTTTATAATTTCAGCATATTTTGGGTCGTCGTAACGGTTTTCCATTTCCTGTGGATCTTTTTTCAAATCGTAAAATTCCCAGGATGCAGGTGTTTCAAAATCGTAACGGTTTCCCCAGCCTTCAATATTTTTTTCAACTTGGGTGTCTTTCCAAAAACGCCCGTAAAAGAAAATCAATTTGTAATCTTTGGTACGGATACCGAAATGTGCAGGATTGGCGTGACGATGCGCCATGTGCATCCAGTAACGATAGTAAGTCGATTGTTGCCATCCTTCAGGTTCCTTGCCCGTTTCAAGAATCGTTTTAAAACTGTGCCCCTGCATATATTCAGGAACTTTTCCTCCGGCCATTTCAATAATTGTTGGCGCAAAATCGGTATTATTTATAATTGCATCGGTTCGCTGACCGGCTTTAATTGTTTTTGGGTAGCGAACAAAAAAAGGCATTCGCATCGATTCTTCATACATCCAGCGTTTATCAATATAATCATGTTCTCCTAAATAAAATCCCTGGTCGCCGGTATAAATTATGATTGTATTGTCCATTAAACCTTCTTCTTTCAAGTATGCGAATAAACGTTCTACGTTATCGTCAACACCTTTCACACACCGAAGGTAGCGTTTCAGATATTCCTGATAAGCCTGATGTTTATATTCAGGATCGGGTAAATCAGAATCGATATCCATGTGCATTCCCATGTTGCGAATGGTGTTTCTGTGACCTACAGAAGAACCAATGTCGTGTATCAATGCATCATTTTCACCACGTGTCCCCACAGAACCATTTTTGCCATTGTAATACATACTTGCCGGTTCAGGAATAAATACATCTTCCAGGTAGTCTTTATAACGTTCTGCAAATTCAAATAAATCGTGCGGGGCTTTATAATGGTGCATCAGAAAGAAAGGTTTGTTTTTATCTCGTTTATTTTTCAGCCAATCCAGCGAAACATCGGTAATACAATCTGATGAATGGCCATTCATGCTAATTGTATTTTCTGTCCACTCCTTCTCGCCGCGAATCCTAAAAGTTGGATTGTGATAATCGCCCTGACCGGGTAAAACTGTATAAAAATCGAAGGCAGCCGGTTCTTCTTTTAGATGCCATTTCCCAACAATTGCCGTTTCATAACCTAGTTTTTTCATTTCCACAGGCAAGTATTGTTTTTCAGGAGCAATACTCCCATCAAGGTCTAAAACACCATTTGTTTGCGGATACTGTCCGGTAATAATACTTGCCCGGCTTGGCGTACAAATTGAATTATTACAAAATGCATTGTCGAAAATAATTCCCTCGCGTGCAATTTTGTCGAGGTTTGGTGTTGGATTTAAAACTGCCAAACGACTGCCATAAATTCCAAATGCCTGCGAGGTGTGGTCATCGGACATGATGTAGATGATGTTTGGACGAATTACCTTTTCTTTATTAATAGAACATGCTGTTAGCACCAAAATAAGAAAAATCGTAGTTGACTTGCACGAATAAATGCACCTTTTCAAGAAATGTATTTTCATTTTTTATTGACTTTTAGAAATGCGTTCTAATTGTTTTTTGCTCAAACCGTGCTGGTAAAAAAATTCAGGTTTGTAATATTCATTGTGATTTTTCATCTCCGAATCGTATAAATCGAGGCTTAAATCACAATCAAAGCGAAGCAAAATGGAATGGTTTTTATCCCAGGTTGTAGCATTTGTAATATGCGAAATCCCCCAAGTTATCCCCCTTCCATTTTTTGTATCTGTAAAAGCATCGGAGACAAACGGTCCGGCAGCAACGGGCATTAACGAAACGATGGAGGCGATTTCAAAATTCACTCCATCCGCGGCATATTGAATTGTAAAATGTTCGTTTCCATCTTTAATTACAAGTGCAGCAATTCCTTCTTTAAAAGGGAAAAGTGTTGTTTCGTGGCCCGAATTGATAACCGGATTTAGCGGGTGTTTTGTAAAAGGGCCAAGCGGATTATCGGCTATTGCTAATCCCTGCATACGCACCAAACGTGGTTCGCCATCGAAATCGGATTTGTAATATAGGTATATTTTACCATTGTAAATTAATGGGTAAGGGTCGTGAATTGAATACTGATCCCACTCCCCTTCTGTCCCATTCGGAATAACAATTTTATTGTATGCAATCCAAGGCCCATCAGGCGAATCGGCATAGGAAACCGCGACAGGGCAATCATCGCCGCGTAAACCACTGGCTTGCATAAAACCCTGATAATAGAGGTAATATTTTCCTTTCCATTCCAGGATATCACATGTTGAAACCGAACGCCAGCCCGGGTTTGGTTTTGGCGGACGTGGAATGGCAACTCCCTGTTCCTCCCAAATAAAACCGTCTTTACTGGTGGCATACCAAATTTCGCATAAATCCCAATCGGTGGAAGGAATTGTGTCGTTGCATTTTTCCGCACCTTGCGGAGAGGTACTTGTATTTCGATAGGTGTACCATACGTAATACTTTCCGTTGGCAAAAATCACTTTTGAAGGGTCGCGGCGTGTAATTGTTCCATCGTGATTGTTGTAATCAAAACCTTTCAATTCGGTGTATTTGAACTGGGTAAAGAGTTCATTGTCTTCAGGCCTTGGTGCAAGATATGCGGTATAATTTCGTTCCATCGCAGCACTTAATTTTCGCTTGGGTTTTTCCTTTGGAAGTTCAAATGGAAAACCGTTTTGTGCTGATGAAATCATACAAAGTGAAATTCCAACTAATAAAAATAGTGTTTTCATTATCCAGTATATAGTTTATGTTTTTACTTACCCCACTTAATGTCGATATATCCCTTCGTTTGAAAAGTTCAAATAAAAATAAGAAAATAATGCCTGGGCATGGTTTAATTTCTAACCCTTGATTTGCATTAAAAAAAGTTGTTGTTCGCTTAAAATTACTTGTTTAAGAATTGAAGTTCTTAAGTCGCCCTTGGAAAGATTTAGGGGGCAAGTGTAACTTTAAAAACAACTGTATAATCATTTGTTTCTCCTTTTGGTGCTAAGATTTTCAAATATTCATCTTTTGTTTCCCACACAACTTTTTCTGAACTTCCCAATATTTCAATATTTTTGATTTCCTTTTCGCACAATCCAGCACTTTTACCGAGTGAATGAATGAGGATATCTTCTGTTGGCGTATCCAAAACAAGCACAAACAAGTTTCCATTTTTAGTTGTAAAACGAATATCCTTTTCGGTATTATCCGCATTTTGACGCTCACTCAAATGTCCTTCAACCACTTCTGCCGGTCCTTCGCCATAAACTTTCCAGGGGCGGGATCCATAAATAGCTTCGCGATTCATTTGCAACCACTCTCCCATTTCAAGCAGGCGTTGTTTTACTTGTTCAGGAATTTCGCCCTGTGCAGTTGGTGTAACATTCAAAAGAACTACTCCATTTTTGCTCACTACATCCACAAGGAAATCAATCAAACGATTCGTCGATTTATAATCGGGTTCCGCAACATTGCACCAACTTTCCCAATCAATTGAATCATCGGTTAACCAGGGAAAATCCTTTTTCTCTTTCATTCGTGCCCGCTCTAAATCGAGCACGGCAGTGCCAACAGTCAAATCCTGAGCTTTATATGTTAAAACCACATCCTGATTATTTGATGCGGCGTGATTATAAAAATAAGCCATCATTTCCTGCCGTATTTTCTCCTGAATTATTGTCATTTTATTATCAAAATAGAGCAAATCAGGATTGTACTTTTCAACTACTTCTTCGATTTTTGCCAGCCACTCGTCATTAAATTTTTGGTCTGGAAGCGGGTCAACTTTTACATCGGAACCACCAAAAATACCCGGTGGTACTTTTGGCCCATATAAATCAGCATACTCAGGATTTGAGGCATCTGTATTTTCATCCCATGTTGAATACCATGCGTATTTCCACTGATGGTGAAAAGTCGCAATAAACTTCATGTCCTGTTTGCGGATTGCTTCGGCAAGTTCGCCTACCACATCACGTTTTGGCCCCATTTGGGAAGCGTTCCATTTTGTCAATTTGCTATCCCACATGGCAAATCCATCGGCATGTTCCGTAACCGGGCCGGCAAATTTCGCCCCGGCTTTTTTGAACAATTCAGCCCACTCATCGGCATTGAACTTTTCGGAAGTAAACATCGGTATAAAATCTTTGTACCCGAATTTATCAAGTGTTCCATAAGTTTCCTCATGGTATTTTCTTATTGGATGACCTTCAACATACATGTAATGAGAGTACCATTCGGTTTTATGTGCAGGAACAGAATACGGTCCCCAGTGGCAATAAATGCCAAATTTGGCATCCAAAAACCATTCGGGGATTTCGTGTAGTTTTAATGATTCCCAATTGGCTTGATAAACCTGTTTTTTAGTTTCCTTTTCCGGGATTGAATTGCACCCAACAAATACAAAAACCAAGATAAAAACTACAATTTTCGTTTGATTCATAAGTTTTTGATTTTAGTTTAGTTTTTGCATTTAAAAGATAAGTTTAAAAACCCATCTTATAAATGCGTTCCATTAATTGCCACTTTTCATTGGCAGTTGCATTTGCCGAAGTTTTCTGAAATCGCGAAACATAGGCTTCCCATTCCGACTGACGGGGCAATCCGGCAAGTTCTTTCATGGCTTCATCATGATTAAAATCTGCCTCTGTATCCATAATCATAAAAAGCTGGTTCCCGAGAATATAAATTTCCATATCAACAATACCAACTTTTTTCATTCCCTGTGTAATTTCAGGCCAGGCCGCTCCAGGGGCATGAACTTTTTTATAATCTTCTATCAGTACAGGGTCATTTTCCAGTTGTAGTGATTTACAATATCTTTTGAATTCTTGCATAATAACAGTTGTAATATCTATTTTTTTGGTGCTTCCTCTTTCCTTTGAGCGAAGGGGCTTTCTTTTCAATATTTAACTCTCACTTTTATCATCCCTTCCACTTCCTCATCCGAAGGAAAAACGATATATCCACCGCCGCTACCGGAAGTAATAGCTCCCGAATATTTTGGGAAATAATTATTTTGCATTTCCTCCATAACCCACTCTGGCACTGTGTATGGCAACATTTCGCTCCAGGCTAGGAATGATTCTTTCATCGATTCGCCCAATTGTTTCACATTTTTTTTCAGGATGGCATCGAAACATGCCACACCTGAATCACCCAACCGTTTGATAATTTTGGGGTCGAGATTCTTTTTGAGAATTGGGTTATAACCTTCAGGCCGTGGCTGCAGCGGTGCAAAATGTAACACCTTTGATAACCACTCACAAGTTTCCGGATCAATGGAGTTTTCAATATGGTGAGGCCAGTATTTTCCATTGTAATCAATCCGTGTTATTCCGGGAATCAACAAACCTAGGTGATCCTGAGAACCTGAAATATATTCAGAACCGGGAGGATTTTCAGCACCAAAAAGCAATTGTGCATTTCGAGCAGGATCGCCATCAGGGATTTGATCGCCCCATAACTCAATGGCTACTTTGCGCGAACTTGTAGCCATTCCTGAACGATCATTAAAATCAAGTGCAGGCCAAATTTGTGCGACAACAACCGAACCCGGAAGTATTTCGGAAACCCAGGGCTGATCCATCCAACCACCAGCCAAACAAACGCGGTATGGAAATTTCAATTCTTTCTTGGATGAAGAACTTGACCGGGCTGGCAATCCTTCTTCAGGAATGCGATCCAAAACGATTAATTCAACCCCATTTTCTTCGCAAAGCTGTTTTTTTCCTTCCGTAAAACCATCGTGATTTACAATAAAGATGTCGGGTTTCAATATTTTCATATCTTGCTCAAAGTCAAGCATTCCAAAGCCAGATGCAACTTTTGCATTTTCGACATAGCGAACCGCTCCAACCATAAACTTGCGTTCTTCCTGCGAAAAGTAAGGAGCTTTTCCTTTTAAGAATTTTATGTTATCATCTTGTCCCACAAAAACATACAGCTTGCCATATTGTGCTGCAGTTTTAAAAAATGCGACGTGGCCGGCATGCAACAGATCATAACACCCGCTGACCATTACTTTTTTTTCTGTCATTTATTAATATTTTGAATACAAAACTCTAATTTACAATCACATAATAGTGATTATTTCAACGAGAATATAAATATTTAAAGGCAAAAATCAAAAACTTAGAAACTGTTTCGAAATTGTCCAAAGGGAAAAAAGATGAGTAAAAAGATTTATTTACGTAAATGAAATTGTCCGCCAACTGGAGAAAAGAACAAAAAGGTTTACGAACCGTTTCTACCCGCATTAAGTAACCAATGGAATAAAAAATAATATTCAAAACAGCCTCTTGGAAAAGGCAGTTCACTTTATATTTTACAATGATTTTTTACCTGCAATTGAAAAGCATAAAAAAAACCCTGCCAGCAAATTACCGACAGGGCAATTTAAACTATTCTATTACTTTGCTGTCATTTCTTTTTTGATCCAATCATAGGTCTTTTTCATTCCATCCCGAAGTGGATATGAAGGTGCCCAACCGAGGTATTCTTTAATTAATGTATTGTCGCTATTGCGACCACGAACGCCTTTTGGTGCCCCTAAATCATAAGACCTTTTGAGCTTTATTCCTGCAATATCTTCAACATAATCAACCAATTGATTGATTGAAACCATTTCGTCGCTACCAAGGTTAATTGGCTCTTGAATGTTGCTGTACATGATCTTCAGGATTCCTTCAACACATTCGTCGATATACATAAACGAACGTGTTTGTTCACCATCTCCCCAAATTACAATCTCATCTTTACCGTATAATTCGGCTTCTATAACTTTTCTACACATGGCTGCTGGTGCTTTTTCGCGACCACCGTCATAAGTTCCAAAAGGTCCATAAACATTATGGAAACGTGCAACGCGTGTAGTTATTCCAAAATCTTCGGTAAAGTGTCGGCACATTCTTTCGGAGAAAAGTTTTTCCCAACCATACCCATCTTCAGCCAAAGCAGGGTATGCATCCGCTTCTTTCAGTCCGGGATTATGAACATCAGTCTGTTTTTCACCATTATAAACACATGCTGACGATGCATAAAAGAAACGGGTTACTCCCAAATCACGGGCGGCCATCAACAGGTGCGTGTTGATCAATACGCTCAACATACAATCTGCCTTGTTGTTTTCGATAAAACCCATTCCGCCCATATCGGCTGCCAGATTGAAAACTTCGTAATATCCGTTTACTGCAGTGTAGCAATTTTCTTTTCCGTTAAGGTCAAGCACCAGGTTGTCGCATTCATCGTGAATTTGATACCATTTCGTTAATGGCTTTTTATCAACTGCACGAACTTCATAACCCATGCTCAATAATTTTTTTGAGAGGTGGCCGCCAATAAAGCCGCCTGCTCCTGCAACCAATGCTCTTTTTTTCATCTTTTTTTCTGTTTTAATTTTTATTTCCACTGCAAATATTATCATTCTTTTCACACGCAGCAACCCCTGAAAATGTGCTCCTTTACGCAAAGGTTTGCGCAAAGCTTTGCATTAAATAAATGTGTTGTGGAACATAAAAATTTAAACTTTTGGCAACACCCATGGCGCACGATAATGAGCTTTCACCATTTCATTTGCTTCGGCATCGTTAATGAATTCCTGTTTCACTGCATCCCAAAAAACTTTTCTTCCCAACCTGTAAGAGATATTTCCGAGATGCGAAATCCGTGCAATGTGTGCACCAATTTCAATATCGCAATTAGGCTTATTTCGGGTTTTTATGCAGTCGATGAAATTGGCAACATGCAAATCCAAACCCTGTCCGGTTCCTTTTTGCAGCGGTAATAATTTAAAATCTTTTTTAGCTGAAGTACTTGTTGTTTCAGGAAGCACTTCCCAACCGTTTCTGTCGACCACCAGAGTTCCCCATTCGCCAACAAAAGCAACTCCGTGTCCGCGGTTTCCAAAATTGGCGCCGTAAATTCCAATGGTGTGATCCCAAAGAACACCAAAATCTCCAAAATCATAAACAGCCATGCAGGTATCAGGAGTTTCCATTGCATCATCAGGAAAAGCATATTTTCCGCCGGTTGCCATTACCGATTTCGGAACATACTGATTCATCCCAAACAACGCATAATCAAGTAGATGAACACCCCAGTCTGCCATTAATCCGCCGGCATAATCCCAGTACCAGCGAAATGTAAAATGAAACCTGTTTTGATTAAACGGACGCTTTGGTGCAGGCCCCAACCAAAAATCGTAATTTACACCGGCTGGCACTTCAGAATCTGGCAATACCGGAATTGATCCTTTCCAACCCACATACGACCATGCACGTACTGAACGAATTCGTCCGATATTTCCGGTATGTAAATATTCCACAGCCGCTTTCCAGTGCGGGTCGCTTCGCTGCCACTGCCCCACCTGAACAACTTTATTGTAGCGTTTTGTTGCAGCCACCATTAAATTGCATTCCTGAATTGAGTTTGCAAGCGGTTTTTCTGTATATAAATCTTTTCCTGCTTCCATGGCGTAAATTGCAACAAGCGCATGCCAATGGTCGGGCGTACCATTTATCACAGCGTCAATATCTTTGTTATCTAGCAATTTCCTGAAATCATCATAAAGAATTGGTTTTTTGCCCTGAATTTTTTCAACTTCAGCAGCACGTTCTTCAAGTACATTGCGGTCAACATCACAAAGTGCGGCACATTCAACATTCGGTTGCTTTAAAAATGCAGTAAGGTTATTAAAACCCATGCCTTTGCAGCCTATCAGGCCGACGACTATTTTTTCGTTTGCAAATTTTCCTGCATGCAAAATGTTAGGGAAAGTGCTAATTCCGGCAGTAGCAAGTGCTGAAGTTTTGATAAAATTTCTTCGATTTGAGTTCATGTTATTAGTTTTTAGTTGAAAAGTTAGGTTAAAGATAATCTTTCCAAAAGTTATAAAAAAGGTTCGCCCGGTGAATTTTATTTCATCGGGCGAACCTTTTTATAACTTGATTAATTACAGTAAAACTCCCTTACAGCACTACACTTTAGGTAATTTCCAGTTTTCACTGTAATTCAGTTTCATTAATTTATTGGCTTCTTCTTCCTTGAAACTTTTTGTTGTATCGTCCCAATGAATCCTTTGACCAACGCGGTAGGCAATATTTCCCATTTC
>JBFHJA010000121.1:0-10339 GCA_041596165.1 Draconibacterium sp.
ACCTTCATGTTTTCTTAATTACCTTTAACTTATTTCAAACCGAATTTTTAAACAATGGTTGTAACCAAAGAAAAAATAGGACTTTATACTGATTTTTATGAATTGACAATGGCTGCCGGTTATTTTTATCTTGGGAAAAAAGATCAGCAGGTTTCTTTTAATTATTTCTTCAGAACAAACCCATTCAAGGGTGGATTCACAATTTTTGCCGGTCTTGATGATTTCCTTGAACTACTCAACCGTTTTAAGTATAGCAAAAGCGATATTCAATATTTAAAAAAGCAAGGGCTAAAACCTGAATTTCTCGATTTTTTAATTGATTTTCGTTTTTCCGGAAATATTTCGAGCGTTTCAGAGGGCGAAATTGTTTTTCCAAACGAGCCAGTTTTAAGGGTTGACGGAAATATTATTGAATGTCAGTTAATTGAAAGCCTGCTGCTGAACATAATCAACTTCGAATCACTGATTGCAACAAAAGCATTCAGGATAAAACTTGTTTCGGGTAAAAATATTTTTTCTGATTTCGGTTTGCGCCGTGCTCAGGGTTTTGGTGCCATTCATGCAAGTAGGGCTGCGTGTATTGGCGGTGCTTCATCTACTTCGAATGTATTGGCAGGCAAACTTTTTGGAATCCCTGTTAGCGGCACCCAAGCACACAGCTGGATACAAAGTTTCGACAATGAATTGGAAGCTTTTCGTGCCTATTCGCAAGTTCACCCTCACAACACTGTACTTCTTGTCGATTCATACGACACTTTGAGATCGGGTGTACCTAATGCCATAATTATTGCCAAAGAAATGGAAGCAAAAGGACAACATTTAAACGGAATAAGATTGGACAGCGGTGACTTAGCTTATTTAAGCAAAAAAGCCAGGAAAATGCTCGATGAAGCCGGATTGAAACAAGTAAAAATAGTTGCATCCAACCAATTAAATGAACACGTTATAAAAACCCTTTTAAAAGATCAGGATGCTGCAATTGATGCATTTGGGATAGGCACGGAACTGGTAACCGGTAAAAGTGAAGCTGCGCTGGATGGGGTTTATAAGTTAGTTGAAATCGATGGCCTACCAAAAATGAAGTTTTCCGAAAATATTGAAAAAAATACGCTCCCATCGAAAAAACAATTGTACAGATTTTTTGATGAACATGGCAAATTTTACCGTGATGCAATTGCTCATGAAAACGAAAATCCAGAAGAAATAAGCACAATTTATCATCCGGTTTACCCCGAAAAGAATACAAATATTAAGGGATTAAAATTTGAGAAACTTTTACAGGTAGTTGTAAATGCAGGAAAAATAGTGCTTAACAAAAAAACACCTCTGGAAATACACGAACACTTGGAAAACAGGGCCTCATGTTTACCCGATGAACACAAACGTTTTATCAGCCCGCATATATACAAGACCGGGATCACCCAAAAACTGATGGAAACCCGGAATGCGCTTTCGAAACAAATAAAAAACACGCTTTAAGTTTTACTGAAAAATGAATAAAATTATTCGTCCCACGCTTGTTCTCGACAAAGAAATTTGTTTGCGAAATATTGAAAGAATGGCCAAAAAAGCTGCTGACCATAAAATGCGCTTCCGTCCTCATTTTAAAACCCATCAATCAGCAAAAATTGGTGAGTGGTTTCGAAATTTTGGAGTTGATGCTATTACTGTTTCTTCCGTTCAAATGGCAGAATACTTTGCAGCAAACGGTTGGATGGATATTACAATCGCGTTTCCTTTAAATATTCTTGAAATAAATAATATAAACCAACTGGCAGCAAAGATTAAACTTCATGTATTGGTTGAAAACACAGAAACTGTTGCATTTTTAACGGAAAAAGCTACTCAGCCAATGGGGGTTTGGATAAAAATAGACACTGGAAATAACCGCACCGGACTCGATCCCTCAAATACAAGTTATATTGGATCGGTTATTAACCAAATAACAAAAAATGATAAACTAAAATTCAGGGGATTTTTAACGCACACCGGTCATACCTATAGCGCCAGCTCAACCGATGAAATTTTTAGCCGGCATTTTGATGCCTTGCTCAAACTTAAATCGCTAAAACAACGATATAAACGAAATTATCCCGGCATTGAAATAAGTATGGGCGACACGCCGGCAGCCACACTTTGCACAAATTTCAACGGTGTGGACGAAATGCGGCCGGGTAACTTTGTTTTTTACGATTTAATGCAGCAAAACCTGGGTGTTTGCTCTTTTGATGACATTGCCGTTAAAATGATTTGTCCGGTAGTGGCAAAACACCTTGCACGAAACGAAATAATTATTCATGGCGGCGCTGTTCATTTTTCGAGAGACGAAATAAGCAACATTGATGGTAAAAGTATGTTTGGTCGGGTTAAAATTCATAAAAACGGTAAAAACATCATGCTCGACCCAATGAATTATCTCTCAAAACTATCACAGGAACATGGCATTATAAAAGTCGCTCAAAAACAGTTTAAAAATTTCCATGTAGGCGATTTAGTCGAAATCATCCCTGTACATTCGTGTTTAACAGCAAATTTAATGGGATATTACCTCACCACAGATGGCGAAATAATTGAAATGATGCCAAAATTTTGAGAAAAAAGGACTTGAAAAGCCGTGTTCCGGGAACATGACTTTCCAAGTCCACAAATGGAAAAAGAGTTTTTATACAAATGCCCTATCCCAGGGAATACCTGCTAAAACCACCAACAATGCAATACCATAAAAAATAGCAGAATTGCGATGTTTTTTCCATGGAGCAACTGCCTTTTTCGATTTCGATCTTCCAATGTGTACAAAAACCAAGGCAATTATCATCATCAAAATGTGTTCAACTGCGTAAAAACGGAGATCTGCATTTTTCATGGCTGCACCAAAATCGTTAAAAACTGCTTTCATGATTGGGCTCACAAAAGCATACAAAATTATTCCAACAAGAAATTGGATATCCATAAAAATAGTAAGAAATAATCCTGTTAAGTTATCTTTCTTATTCCATTCGCGTTTCCCAAACCAACCTGTTAAAGCTAAAAGAACTGCTAAAACAAGGGTTATCAAAACCAACCAGCGAAACATGTTGTGGGTGTGCAAAAGTCCGGTATACATATTTATATTTTTTAAATTTCTATTGAAACGTTTAAAACTGTTTTTAGTTGAACAACAAATGGAAACTCTATCATTTGTTTTGTCAAAATAAAATAAATATCAACTGTTGTTCCTGAAAAACAGAAAGTTGTAACAGATTATATATAAATTAAACTGTACTAAAAAAAAAGGCTGAATCCATAAGATTCAAGCCTTTTCAGAAACAAAATTATTTTGATTTCTATTTTTTTGTCGATTCAATTACACCCCTGAAATAACCAATAGACTCAGCAATTCCCATAAAAGGGTTTTCCATATCTTTTTCGTGTTCAAGACTGCAAACACCAGTGTAGCCAACTTTTCGTATCATTTTCACAAGAGCTGGAAAATCGATAACACCGCGGCCAATTTCAAGTGAGTAGCCAAGTTTTGTTGTTCCTGTAACATCTTTTATGTGCATATCGAAAACACGGGTATGGTATTTTTTCAGGTCGGCAACCGGGTCTTTACCATTACGTGTGTCATGGCCAACATCCAGGCACATTCCAATCCTTGGATCGAGATCTTTTGTATGGTTCCATACATCATCGGCATCAGGATAGATTTTAATATCTGGCCCATGCAAGTGGATTGCGTAGTTAAAACCATATTCTTTCACTTTTTTGTCGACATACGGCAGCAATTCAACATTAGGAACACCAACAATCAGTTTCACCCCTACCCTTTTTGCATATTCAAATCCTTTGTCGATATCTGCTTCGGTTTTCATGTAAATTGGGCCAACTGCGTAACCCGTAACATCGCTTGCTTTTAGTTTAGCATGAAAAGCAGCAATTTCTTCATCGGTACTTGTCATTGGTAAATGAAAATCTTTGATGCACAAGTAATGTACATCTGTCTTTTTCATGGTTTCAAGGGTTTTGTCGAGATCGAATTTCGCGAATGTAAAACCTGCCATTCCTAATTTAAATTTTTCCCCGGTTTCGGGTGGCGGTTGTTGTCCAGGCCTGGTTTCCTGTGCATTGCAGATTAATGCGGCCATGGCAAAAAACAACCCTAAAGCTTTTAATTTCATTATAGATTCTTTTGTGATTATTAATGAAAACAAAGCTAAAAAAATAAAACAGATGGCGTTGTTTTTAAATCTTAAAAACTACTCTCCCATTTCCGGGAATGGCGCGGTAAATTGCTTTGGCATCCTTATCATCTAACCAAATATAAAGAGTTGGGCTATACGTTTTTGGAAGCCAATTGCTTTTAAATTTTTCGAAATTGTATTTTAACATATCGTTTTCGAAATTCATGTTTAACAATGAGTCTTTCCCCAAACCAACACCAGTGATAACAACTTCAATATTATTATCGAGTGTGAATTGCCAAATAATCGGAGCTTCGGGAACTGTATCGTGCTCAACTTTTTGTACTTCGCTTTCGTTTTTTGGGGCTTTTATTTTTTTTACCGGGCGCTTCACACTAGTGGATTGCTCATCAACAATTTTAGAAATAGCAGTAATATCAAGGTAAGCGGCGTAATTTGGCGATTGTATAAATGTCTCCGGAATCTGTTTTAAAATATCAGCCTGAAGTAAAACTGTACCTTTCAATTGTACTTGCACAGTGCTGTCAGTAAGGTTAATTCCTAAATTGAGTGAATCCGATTTTGCCAACAAAAGTTTCTGTTCCATCCAGTGAACTTCCTTTTTTTTCTGTTCCACTTCATGAATTTTCCAGCCTGCATCATTTACATCTGTTTCCGAAAAGTTCGATGTTTTCTCGTTGATTGCCATTTTAACTGCCTTTTCAGCATTTATAAAACGTACAATTGTAAAAGCCGACAAAATCAGGAATACAACGATTGTAATGATAAAACCAACTTTATATTTTATTAATATATCCTTCATTTCAAACATTTAATAGATAAAAACTTTTGAGCCAATTGGAAGTGTTTTGTAAACCGCTTCCAAATCATCGTCGAGTAATCTCACGCATCCATGCGTAACCGGAGAGCCTATCAAGCGCTGGTACAAAGTTCCGTGAATCATGTAGCCATCACCCAGTTTCAGGGCATAATCACCCAGTACATTGGCCTCGCGCCTTGATGAGTGGCCCATTGGGGGAACCGCTAATCCTTCCTCGATAAAGGCCCAGTCAGGCTTAGTCCATACAGGATTTGTTACTTTATTCTGAACTGTCATTACTCCTTTTGGTGTTTCAAAGAGGTATGATTTTGTGCTGTCAACTTCAAGGCTTATAAAACTGCCGGTTGAACACCTTCCTTCGCGAATAATCTGGTTATTTTTATATAACTCGAAAGTATTGTTTGTTGTATTAATTATAAGATATGCATTACCAGGTGTTAACCGCTGCATCTTTTTATCCAATAAACCGAGTTTTTTGTTAAGCGCTTTTAATTCCGTTTCCTGATTGAAAGCAGAATCAACTGAACTTGTTTTAATTAGTCCCGCCTGATATTTTGCAAACTGAATTTTAGGAACAACTTGCACATTAACATAGGCAAACAATGCAATCAGCCCAACAATCACGATTGCAAAAAGCAGGAATATGATGTATTTTTTTATTTTTTCCATTTTAATTCAAATAATCTTCCAGTGGTAATCTTGACCCCACAATAACAACAGTGGTATTTACGCTTGCATGGTTGAAAACTTCATCCATTTCGCTATTTTCCAAAGCAACGCATCCATCAGTCCAATGAACACCTTTGCCTCCATCGCCATGTATTTCTATTAATCCGCCAATATGAGTTTTTCTCGATATTTCACCCGATCGTACCATTTTGTCATATCTCCGTTGATCTTCACTATTCGGATAATTGATGAGCAGTGCTTTATAATATTTTGTTTTTGCACGGCTCTTTTTTTCAACGACTTTATAAACCCCTTCCGGAGTTGCTTTATCGCCAGCATACAATTTGTCGCCCATCCAGCTTTTACCGAATTCTGCGGAAAAAGTTTTAACCTCTTTACCATTTTTAAGAATAATTAAAGAGGATTGTATCTTATCCACAAGAATCACAGTTTGTCCTTTTTTCGACAGGTTGTATGCCAATTTTATGTTCTTCTCCCAAGTTGGGTAATTATTGTAAAATTCCAACAACTTAAAATGTGCAGCCTTTTCGGCTTGAGAAATATTATCTGAAGCATTTTTCGCAAGTTTTGTCCCTTGCTGAAAGTTTTTCTTTTTGTATTCAATTTGTGCTTCAAGAAATTGTGTTTTCCCTTTATTAAATGCGTTGATTGTAGCTTTCCCCAACACAAGGTTTTTGTAATATTTTTCAAATTTCGCAATTTGATTTATCAGAGTTGACAATTGCGATTCAACGTTTTTTTGAAGCTTATCTTTTATGCTACTTGCTTCTTTTCCGGCATTTTTGCTTTTATCAATTGATTTTAACGCCAAATCCCGGGTTAATGAGTAATCCCTGAAAACAAAAAACTTTCTGTTTTGAGCTTCCCACTCTTTCATCGACCAATTGTACAAACTCTCGGCTTCCTTCAGTTTTTCATTGGCATATCGACCAGCCAGCTTGTTTTTTGCTGATGCTAGTGATTCACGTGCTGAATTTATCTCTTCTATAGGTGGTTTTACTGTGAAATAAATAAAAGCCGAATAACCTACAGTCAGAATAAAAGCAACAAAAAACAGAGTTGTAAAAAAAGTGGATAGTTTCTTCACCGTTCTAATTTATATGAAAAAGCCGGGGTTTACAAACCCCGGCATTTCTTTATTACTTTATCAGCGTCTTAAAATTTGATTTTAGCTTTTTCCAATACTGTTTTCAATTCAGTATTGATTTGAGTAGCTTTTTGCTGAGCAGCGTTTACTTTTGTTTGAGCGCCAAGTAAGTCGCCATTTGCCATTAAACCAGATACTTCGCCAACTGAAGTAGTGATACCAGCCAAGTCAAGTTTAATTGCTTCGATAGCTTCTCTACCTTCTTTGCCTTTTGGTGCTTTAGCTACCAATGCGTTGTTTTCTTCAATCAAAGCTTGTGTAGCAGCTTCAGCAGTAGCAACTTCTGTTTTGATTTCTTCTTTTCTTACATCTGTTTTTGCAACCAATTCAGTAGCCTGAGTTGCAATTGTAGCCAATTTTTCTTTTGATGCACCGTAGCTTTTGAAAAGTTTTGAAGACTGAGCTTCAATTTCAACCATTACAGCGTTCAAAGAATCTTGAACTGCAAGAAAATCACCTTCAACATAAAGGTCAGCTTGTGCTGATTTTGCTTGTTCCAATGCAGCTTTAGCAGCATCAATTTCAGCTTGTGGTGCTTTTGCACAACTTGTAAACATTAAAGTTGCAACAGCAATCGATAATACATAAAAAATCCTTTTCATAATTCTAATCATTTTTTTTGTTAATATTTGTTTTGAATGTTCTATTCATGTCATTCATGTATTTTGACGGTGCGATGACATGAAGTAACACGCCAATGAAAAAAAAAATGTAATTTTCCGGAAAATTTACGCAATCCATCTTCATCATTTAACATGAAAGGCTTGAAAAACAGCGACATATCGGACGAACTAATAGTTGAAAAAATAATTGGCGAGGGAAAAAATGAACTCTTCGGTGTGTTATACAAACGTTATTTCCCAAAAGTTAACGATAAATGTTACAGTTTTTTTAAGGATAAACAGAAATCAGAGGAGTTTGCAAACGACATTTTAACTAAAGCTTTTGAAAAACTGGAGAGTTTTAAAGGAAAATCCTCGTTTTCATCATGGCTTTATTCCATAACATACAATACTGTAATTGATTATCTTCGGAAAAAGAAACATTTACATTACCCAAACTGGAACCAGGAAAACGAATTACCTGAAATCATTGACGAATCAAGCACTGAAATATCAGAAATTAGTTATGAAAACCTGATGGTTGTCTTTGAAAAAATTCACCCTGAAGAAAAAGCTTTGTTAATGATGAAGTACCAGGACTCGCTTTCAATAAAAGATATTGCCGTTTCGCTTTCTACCAGTGAGGATGCTGTAAAAATGAGACTAAAAAGAGCCCGCACCCGGGTTGTATATATCTATTTTAAAATGTTCGGGAATGATTAAATTTTGTAGTTACTTTTTAAAAGTCATCCGTCTAAAAACTTGAAACATTGGGTTTCTGCCAGTATTGAATTTAAATGTTATCAAATCAGAAAAGCTATGAAATTGCCATTTATAAATATTTTTAAGAGCCAAAAGAAATCAATTCCCGATTCCGTAAAATCTTTTTTTACCGAAAAATTCCCTGAAGCAAAGAATACAGAATGGGAGAAAAAAAAGAAAGTTTACGAAGCTATCTTTTATTTAAACGACATTGAACACATTGCCAGATTTTCTGAAGATGGTTCGTTGGTAGAATATCGCAAAAACCTGTGGCCCGATGAATTGCCCGAAAACATTAAAACCACAGGAACTTCATTTGGCGAAATTATGAACGGGATAATTATTTACCGTGAAGAAGAAATTTTATACGAAGTAATTATTCGCAACGCAAAACTCGATCGGTATGAATATTTGTTTGATAAAAATGGCGGGATTTTGAAGTCAGAATTATTGTAATCCCTTACTTTCCAAGCACGGTAATCCCCGCTTTTTTCAAGCCTTTTCCACTTACTTCCAAATCAATTTCCCCTGGTTTTTCCGACGATTGAATTGTTACAACCAATTTTCCGCTAAAAGTTTTCATAGTTGGCAAATGAAACTGTTCTGTTGAAGTAGCATCGCCATTACAAACTGCACGGAAACTGCCGGCTCCCGAAACTTTAAACTGAAGTTGGTTATCGGCAGCAGGACACAAATTCCCGTCTTTGTCAACAACAGAAACTGTAATGTAAGTCAAATCCCTACCGTCAGCCGAAAGTTCATTTTTATCTGCTGCCAGTTCCAAATGGTGTGGTTTTCCGGCGGTGTGAATTTCCTTTTCTGCAACAGGCTTCCCATGCTTATCAAAGGCAACAACTTTTAAAGTTCCGGGTTCGTATTTTACATCCATCCACATCAACCTGTATCTGTTTGTATTTGAATCCATGCTTTTCTTTTGGATTCCCTGACTTTTACCATTTACAAAAAGTTCGGCACTGTCGTAATTTGTATAAACAAAAACAGGTGTAGTTTCTCCTTCTCGACCTTCCCAGTTCCAATGTGGCAGAATGTGCAATGTTTCATCTTTTGTATTCCAACGACTGCGGTATAAATAGTATCTATCTTTAGGCAAACCCGCCAAATCGCAAATACCGAAATAGGAACTGCGCGATGGCCAAAAATCATCATACGGTGTCGGTTCTCCCAAATAATCAAAGCCGGTCCACACAAATTCGCCAATTACCCAATCGAAATCATCCTGCCAAACAAAATCATCATCAGGAATGTTTGACCAGTTGCAACATTCAAAATCATAGGACGAACATTGTAAATCTTTATATTTTTTGTCTTTTGCAAACTCAACCGGAAATTTGTAAACACCGCGTGAACTGAGCGTTGATGCGGTTTCGGAGCCCAGAATAAATCCTTGTGGGAATTTTTCGCGTGCCTCGCCATAAAGTGGTAAACGATAATTCAAGCCTGGAATATCGAGCATTGCACCGAAACCATTTTTCAACGTATTTCCCACCTGATCCATTCCCACCGTAACCAATCGCGTGGGGTCTTCGCGGTGAAATAAATCCTGCAAAAATTTCAACCTTTTAATTCCTTCATTTCCCCATTGGTCCGGCACTTCGTTTCCGGCACTCCACATTACAATACTTGGGTGGTTGCGTGTTGCGCGGACTAAATTTACAACGTCTTTTTCAGCCCAATCGTTAAAAAAGCGGTTGTATCCGTTTTCAACTTTTGGCTTTGCCCACTCATCAAAACTTTCTGCAATCATCATAAAACCCATTTCATCACACAATTCAACCTGCTCAAGTGATGGCATGTTATGTGCCGACCTAATTGCGTTACATCCCATATCTTTTAAAATAGTGAGTTGACGGCGGAGTGCAGCCTTGTTAATTGCAGCACCGAGTGGTCCCAAATCATGGTGCAAACAAACTCCTTTAAATTTTGTGACTTTGCCATTCAGAAAAAAACCGTCATCGGCTTTGTATTCAATTTTTCGAATCCCAAAACGGATGGTTTGTTCATCTTTTAAATCGTTGTTCTGATAAACCTTCGAAACGGCAGTATATAAATATGGAGTTTCGGGACTCCATAAATTTGGTTTTTGTACAGCAAGATTTTGCTCCATTTCATCACCAAA
>JBFHJA010000122.1:0-10319 GCA_041596165.1 Draconibacterium sp.
ACTTTTAAGTTCCTGGTTTTGTTCCAGTTTCGATAAAAAAGCTCCACCGTTGTTTTCCGATTTCCATGTATCAAAAACCCGTTTTATTTTTGGGCTCGAATTGATTACTGAAGATGCAATTGCGTTGGCATTATACCGGCTAAAAGTTTGTTCCATACATTCATACGGATACTCCATCATATAAGGCAAAGCCTGAATTGCGTACCATGCCGGATTCGCCGTAAATTCAAACGTAAGTGCGTGGTTTTTGCGTGTTTCTGAACTTGTATTTAGGAGTTTGTCCAGCACAAAAGTTTTTGTTTGTCCTTCACGAACCCAAACCGGCAAAGTTTCTGTAACAAGCATGCGATTGGTTAAAACTGGCACAACTTTTTCCTCGCCATCCGTAAAATTGCCCGATTGTGCAACTACCCGACAAGCCAATGCCTGCACTCCTTCCGGTACTTCAATCTCCCAACCTACCAAAGTACTTTGACCGGCTTCAACATGAAAAGCTTTTTGCGAATTGCTGTTTTTGAAATCTACATCAGCAGGTTTCATCGTCAATGCATCAAACAACATCAGTTGCGCCTGGCCATCCAGTTTTTTATCCGAAAGATTTACGATTTTTGAAGTTAGAATCATTTTGTCGCCTTCGCGCAGAAAGCGTGGCAAATTGGGCACAACCATCAAATCTTTGCTCGTAACGAGTGTTTTTTCAATGAATCCGGTTTTCAAATCCTGCGTGTGTGCAAAACCCAGCATTTTCCATTTTGTCAGTGCTTCGGGAACTGTAAAATTGATTACGATTTCTCCCGCTTCGTTTGTGCGCAGGTGGGGGTAGAAAAATGCAGTTTCGTTTAAGTTTGTACGTGTGGAAATTGTGGATAAAAACTCAGTGGGGATAGGTGGTGGGGGTATCAATTCATGTTCCATGGTAATAGGTGAAATTTCCGCGTCAGCTTCTTGCACTTCCATGTTTAATAAGGCCTGTTCATTGCCCGAAGAATTCCCCCGGATGCTAATCGAAGAAACAGCACCTGTTTTCATGACCCTCGATTGTAATCCATAACCTATAAAAGCCACTTCGTCAAGTCCGGTATTCTCCATGGCCAACTTTATGTCAACAACAACAGTCCCCGAAACATAAAATTCCAATTTTTTGTAGCCGATAAAAGAGATTTCAATTGTCGCTTTTTTATTTGGGTATTCAAGTTTGAATTTTCCATTTTTATCGGTAATAACTCCTTTTTCAGTTCCTTTCACCACAACTGATGCTCCCGGAATCGTTTCATTTTTGTAATTTTTTACAGTGCCAGTTACCAAAATATTTTCTCCTTTTTTTGATGAGATAATTACAACCGAACTTTCCTGGATAGCTTTCAATTCTTTTTCCGAAAACTGGGGCTGATAATAATAATTAAACCCAAACCACTGTAAATTATCTTGTTGCATTTCTTTTGACGGAACATATTTGTTCCAGTTTTCAGCTATAATTTGAGTGTGCGAAGCTTGAAAACCTAAATATGAATTCCAGGGGAGCATTGGCCACCAAAATCGGTTGGCGCCAAAATCAAAAGTGTTTGGATTGAATTGATCCAGTGAGGCATCATACATTGTTGCCACCATTTCTGCTGCCAGTTTTTCACCAGAGTTTCCAGTTAATTTTAATCGCCATTGTTCTTCCTCTCCCGGCACCAATTTATCCCTGAAAGTTTCAAATTTTATGGCGATTTCCTTTTGTGAATAAGGCACCGAAATAGCTTCAGAATGGTTATAAAGCCGACCGTTCTTTACAAAAACGTAGTTTAAAAACACGTTTCCACTGTATTCTTCTTTTATTGGGATATTTATTTTTTGCAGGCTGTTTTTAATCGTCAACCAATTATGTTCCAGTACTTTTCCGTTTTGTTCGAGTTCGTATAAAACCATTATTTCTTTTTCCGAAGTTCCTGCAAGCAATTCAATAGTTTCGCCTGGTTTGGCACTGTTTTCCTTCAATTCGAAGAAATCGGTTTTGGCAAAAGGCATTGTATTTTCCGCAGAATCATAAAGTGTAAAATAGCTTTTTGAGATTACTTCTGTTCCAAATTTGTCAGTCGATTTTAATGTAATAAGATATTTTCCTGGGCTCCATTTTTTCGTTTTTTGAAGTTGAACAGATTTTGAAATTCCCGTATCAAACTCATTCTCAAAAACAGCTTTTTCCAATTTCCAGGTAAGGAAATTGTTTTCATCTAAATACTGGTTGTTGGGTAGTTTTGCATGGAAATCCTCCTCAGAATAAATAAAAGTGTCGGGCATTTCCCAATATCTTTCTCTGTATGTAATTTCTGGGGATTTTAATTTGGTAATTGTAATTTTCCCTTTTGCCGGTTCAAATTCTGCTTCAAGATTTGTTGTTGAAATTGGCACAGCATCTAATTCATTTTTATCCACTAAATCAACGAATCCTGCATTCAGAATTAATGCCGTGTAACCAATTGCAATTGTTTTTGTAGCTGAACGGGTTTCTCCGTTAATGTCGGTAATATCTGTTGTAACTGTATAATTATAAATTGGTTGGTGCTGAAAGTTGTTATTTTCAGCAGGTGTGGCCGTAAAAACTATTTCAAATTCACCTTTTTCATTTGTCGTAGTTTCTCCACTTGCGATGGGCGCTTCAATATTTCGACCAGGCCGGCGATACCAACCCTGAAAACGGGAATTTCTGACGATGTTGTACTTTACTGTTGCACCATCAATCGGTGCGCCGGAAAAAGCCCTTGCAATACCACTTACCAAAACTTCTTCGCCAATTTTAGGTGTGCCTTTGGTTTTGTTGATTTCCACTTCAAAAGTTGGCCGTTTGTATTCTTCCACTATAAAATACTTTAGTCCATTTTCTTCGCTTATCCGCATCCTCCCGTTTAAACCTCCTTGTGGAAGTACAAAACTGCCGCTAAAAGTTCCAAATTCGTTTGTTGTAACTGGTAGTTCTGAAACTTTTTGAGTGTTCACATCAAAAAGTGTTACAGTTGTTGAGTAATTGGTAACGATTTCATGTTTCTTCTCGAAATCAGTTTTGTAAACAATTCCCTTAAAATGAATTGTTTGTCCAGGTCGATAAATTCCACGGTCGGTAAAAAGCACAGTTTGGGTTTTCCACTGTTTTTGTTTTCTGTTTCTATAATCATAAATGCCGTTATCATACTGATTATTGTAATTTTTAGTTGAAAGGCAATCCATTCCATTTTTAAATTCAGCATTTAAAACAGGATGAATTTCACTCCGCTCGATTTTGACATAACCTTCGTTGTTTGTTTTTAAAATTACTCCTTGTTTAACCGTAGTTTTTCCGACTCTGTAATCGACTTTTTCATAAAACGGTTTCACCTCAACTCCTTGCAGCGGTTTTCCTGTTTTTCGATCCATTAGAATAAACTCATTATCCTTTTCATTATTTGATCTGTTTATAAAACTGATATTCGAAACAGATTTAAAATGGAATGCAACTGCATTTTTTGCATAACTAAACGATGAGTCAACAGAAAACAGAAAAATATACTGACCTGAGGAAAGTTCAGGTAAAATGATTTCTGCTGAATGATTCCGGAAATCTGAAATAACGGGGAGTTTGTATGAAAAAGATTTCAAAGGAGTGAGATGCCGCAAAGTATCGGCCATCAGCTTTTCATAATTCTGATTTTGATTTCTGTCAACTTTGCGGTGTACGATTTGTTGCAGCGAATCGAATTCCTCGTAAGAACTTTTTATAATTCGAACATAAATTGAATCGATATTGCGGAAGGAAACCAATGCTGGTGAAGATTCGTTGGGCATTAAAACGTCTTCGGTGTTTATTGCAACATTTTTTTCAGTAACAACTGAAATCAATGCCTTACAATTTTCAATTGTAAATTCATCAACCAGCTTATTTTTTTTGACGATTTCTTCGCAAATATCTTTTGCAGTTTTGTAATCCCAGCGATATTTTTCGCTTATTTCCTTCTCATATTTAGTTCCGCGTGCGTAAATAGCGTTAGCAATCTGGAATCTGATTTCACTATATATTTCCTGATGGTTGGCACATTCGGATGAAATATTTTCCAATGCTTTGATAAAAAACTCATCTTTTTTAGGATTTGCTGATTTTTGAAACACAAATTCTACGCGGTGAAAATCGGTCAATAAAAAAGCCTTTAAATTATTTTCCTGCTGATGCTTTTGTAACATTTCCTGAAAAATTCGAAGTGCCAGAATTGTGCCTGAGGAAAAATCTGATTTGTTGAGGTTGATTTTTAAAAAGTTGCCGGCCGTATCAAAAAGACCTTCTCCATTCATCGAAAATGAAGGTGTAAAGTTATTAAGATAAACTTCATCAGATCTCAGAAAATCGATGGTACGAAAAGCCAGAAAATCATAAACTGTTTTAAACTGAAAATTTTCAGGATAGCCTTTTTGTATAACTTCTTTCAGCAATGAATCCGCCTCTATTTTATAAAGTTTGTCTTTTTCGAGAATTGAACTCAAATAATGATCGCGGGCTTTTTCGAAAATCTGATCGAGGCTCCAAGTTTGCAAATCGCTGGGTGAAAAGTCAACTGTTTTTGTCCGGTTGTAAAATTGGTAGCGGTTTTGTGTGAAATAGTTCCAGTACATTTCACCCAACATTGAATGGGCCACGGCAGAATCAGGAAATCCCAGGGTTTTTGTATCTTCTTCTAACTTTACAATCTGTTTTGCATAATTGTCAGCTTCAAAAGCATAGCTGAATTTCATTTTAAAAATCAGAGATTTCAAAAGTTGACCTGTGTTTTTTTCAGCATTTGCCATTTCGTAAACTTTTTCAACCTCAGTTAAAGCAGTTCTTGGTAACCCAGCCATTTCAAGCGAGTCGATTTTGTCCCAGTAATATTCGTAACTGTTTTTCAAGTTGAGGGCGGATTGTGTATAACCGGTTAATGAAAAAAGTACAATTAAAACGGTTGGTAAAATTGAAGATTTTGATTTCATATCATTTATGATTAATAGGACTGAAATTTACAAAAACAATACCAATAACTTTGTTTTTGTTGTTGTCAGGAGATTAGCAAGCTGACAAGTAATTGAAAACAAAAACCTGACATCATTTATTGAAAAATAAAAGAACCGCTCTTTCTTCAACATGTATAAAGAACGGTTCTCTGCCAACTTGCTGTCAATCGCAACAATGGCTCAAGCGATGAAATAAGATTTTTAATAATTTACAATTAATGTTGCCGTTTGGTTTACGTTGCCATTTAATACAATTTTATAAATGCCAGTTCCAAATTGTTTTACGTTTAGTTGAAGGATATTTCTTGTGACGTTTTCATGATGAATTATTCTTCCCTGTATATCATAAATGCTTAATATTGAATTCGCCCCTGCTTCTGAAGGGATTTCAATAAAAACGACGTCGTTCGAAGGATTCGGGTAAACATTCAGAAGTTGTGGTTTTTCATCGGCAACATCAAAATAAGATGCAATTTCTTTGTTTGCATAAATCGCATTTTCATCAAGTGTTGCATTTTCGTTCAACGCAGCTTCAAACATGGAAAGATCTGTGGTTGATGCCGATTTTATTAAACTGGTTAATGACGGGAGGTTCAAGCCACATGGATTTATGCCGGATGCACAATCGAACTGAATTTTTGCAAGTAAGAGTACATAAGGAGCACTGGCAGCGTGCGTTAAACTGCCCACCGGCAAACATGTTACCTTTCTGCTTCCCTTTAAAATAAATGATAAATAAGCAAGCATCGAATTTTCTTTGGCTACCAGTTCGTCACCGGTGCTGTAATAAAGGTGCAAATCGGTTTTCGGTTTCCAGTTAATAAGATCATTTTTTCGTAAGTCAACATTTACAGGGTGAAAATAATTGTACTGTATATTCCAGAGGTATTTGGGTACAAACATTGATTTCCAGTTTGCAGGTAAATTACTGTCAATATCTTCAACGTCCTTTAATCCATCAAAATATCCCGGAATATCTGAATTGTAAGGAGAAACAAATACCTGGTTGAGATTGGAATAAAGATTTTCATAAACTTCCTGATAGCCCAGCAATAAATAGGGTAGGAAAGAAGGATTGGAATAAGCAGGATTTTTAAAAATAAAGTTCTTTTGAATATATGAAAGACTGTAAGCTCCGCTTCCTGCAACAGTTTTTTGTAACGTGAGATTCGGAATTGGATTCACTTCCAGTTCCTTTTGAGTTGCCAATGCTGCATGAGCTCCCTGTGAATAACCGCTCAGGTAAAGGTTTCCGTCAGGCTTTGATTTAATAAGTGGGTTTGAACATAGCAACATAGCAGCTTTTAACAGGTCGATGCTTGCCGATGCTTCTGATTCGGAATGGGTATACGGATGAATACCCGGCCCGTCACCCATCCCAAGATAATCGGGCAGAACAGAAATATAACCGTCCATTGACATAATCCAACCAATGGTTGATTCTATTCCAACCAGGTTCGAAGGAGCATCCGCATCTTTTGTCAAGGTTCCATGCAGGTATGAAAACAATGGTGAATATGTTTCGTTTTGCACAGCTGGCAGAAAAACTACGCCGGAGGCAATGGTTGGATTGCCTTTGCCATCAATTGTGTTATAGATTATTTTTACAGCAGTTACGCTGTATTTTTTGTAGGTAAAAAAATCGATTAAGGCAAAACTGGTTTCATCCATGTGCAATTGCAGACTCTGCATAATTTGAGCAGGGGAAAGAGTTGTAACAGGAATTGCATTAACAATCGTACCTCGCTGTGCAAATAAATTAAGATGACAGCAGAGGATTGAAATAATTAATAGAAAGGTAAATTTTTTCATAATTTTAAATTTCATAATATTAAACAATGGATAT
The DNA here is from genome assembly GCA_041596165.1 of Draconibacterium sp. Classification (GTDB taxonomy): domain Bacteria; phylum Bacteroidota; class Bacteroidia; order Bacteroidales; family Prolixibacteraceae; genus Draconibacterium. Next base: position 6,842 of record JBFHJA010000122.1, read on the forward strand.
TTTGAATTGGTGAAGGGGATCATCGGAGGTGGAATTGTTTATCTCTATTCTAGCAATCATTACAGAAATTCCGAACCATAAGACTATTTTGCTTCATAGAAAGAGCTGGATTTTAATCCGTTTCAAAGAACTAAATATATTTAACCTTTTGAATATGTTGCTTTTAATGAATGAAAAAGTTACGTAAAAAATACATGTAATACAATACTGTAAAGTATTTTATTGGATTTGGATTGAGATACTTCTACTTAAAAAACGGGGAGTATAAGCTTCAAAATAAATTCCGTTGTTGCATCTTTAGTTTTCTATCTGGTTATTCAAAATTTTAATATGTACTTAGGTTTAATAAATAAAACTGAACTGAATTTATTAATGGCTTAAGTAGTAAAACAGAACCATTTCTGACATTTGTTGTTATTCTTCATAAACAATGGAGTGATTTCTGTTTAATTCATAATCTTTAAATCGATAAAAAATGAAAAAAATTTTATTTATGTTTTTGTTGTTCCCAATATTGGTATTTGCCCAGGAACAATCTGATTCTATTTCCTACTGGAAAAAAAGCGGCATTGTTTCCGCTAACTTCTCACAGGTTTCTTTAACCAACTGGGCAGCCGGGGGGCAAAGTTCAACCTCGGGTGTGTTTATGTTAAATTATCTTGCGAACTATAAAAAGGACAGTTTGAGCTGGGATAATTACATGGATTTACGTTTTGGTTTCTTGAATTTAAAGGATGACAAAAATCCAACAAAATCGAGTGACAGGATTGAGTTTAATTCAAAGTTTGGTTATAATACCGGGACTGGTTGGAATTATGCAGCACTTGTAAATTTTAAATCACAATTTGCTGCAGGATATAATTACCCAAGGGAAGATAACCCCAATTATATATCGAAATTTTTAGCTCCGGCATACATAAGTGTTGCACTTGGTATGGATTATAAAAACGATTTTATTACGCTTTTTATATCACCTGCAACAGGTAAAACTACAATTGTTGCAGATGATGATTTGTCGGCAGCAGGCGGATTTGGTGTTAAACCCGGCAAGAAAATGAGGAATGAATTTGGGGGAAGCGTTAGATTTGCAGCCCAAAAAGAGCTTGTGAAAAATGTAACTGCAACAACAAAAATTGATTTGTTTTCGAATTATTTCCAAAATCCCGGGAATATTGATATTGACTGGACTTTCATGGTCAATATGAAAGTAAATGAATGGTTGTCGGCCAATCTTTTAACTCAATTAATTTATGATGATGATATTAAAATACAGGATAAAGATGGAAATAGCGCGCCAATGATTCAATTCATGGAAATGTTTGGCGTTGGAATTTCCGTTAAGTTTTAAAGAAAAATAAACGCACGGTCCTGTTTTTACAAAGAAACCAGGGCCGCGCGTTACTGTAAAATTATCCCGCAACCAACATTTCTATTTCATCGTCTGAATCTGGTATCACCAAATCCCTTGAACCCTTTCTTACGGAATCGAAATTTAGTTTCTTACGTGCTGACCGTACCACCATTCCAATCACAAATTTAATTGCAAATTTTTCGGCGAATTCAGGCAGATAAGGTATATCTACTTTATCATTGGCCATTCGCGTAAGACGGCGAACCAGTCGTTTGGCTTCTTTTTCATCAATACCCTTATCCGAGCTTCGGATTAACTCATAAAATTCGTTTGGCAGGTTGTCGTAAAGAAAATTATCGATCTTTAGAATTATCTTAATAAAGATCTTTTCTTCTTTGGTTTCATTAATAATCGGAACGTTTATCCGATCGTTTAAACGTTTGGCCAAATCGACAATTTCTTCCTCTGTCATTTTATTCCGGCGAGTGGGTTCTGCATAAAAGTCGTTTAACAGACTTTTAAATTCTTCTGTTGTTAATTCATTTAATTTTGACATGACCCTGATCTTTTTTTATTCGTTTAATCATACTGTAAATTACTACGACTGTAACAGCGATTCAAGTAAATCACGAGTTGCTGAATTATAAATCCCGTCAATGGTGAGATTTGGTTTCCTTGTTTGCAGTTCTTTTATGCCATCTTCCGTTTTTTTGCCATAATCACCATCAGATGTGCCAATGTTTATCGACAGTAATTTCAACGCATCCTGTAAGGCAACCACAGCAGGCCCTTTACTGTTACGTTTGAGTATAGGGTCGGGAATTACCAGCTGTTTTGAAGGAGCTAGTCGTTGGAATGAGAGTACATTGTCAACGCGGTAGGCCGATACAGATACTCGGTTTCCCTGATTGCCGCCAAGTGTATAAACCCGCTTTTTATCGAATGAAAATCCTATGAAAAAACCAACGTGCCCTTTCCAAGATTGTGGGCTTTCGCGCCAGAAAACCACAACATCACCGGGTTCAGGAACTGTAACTTTGGTACCGATATTTAACCAGGAGCGTGCATTGGCTTTTCCCGAAATTTGTAATCCGGCTTTCCATGCAACCCAGTTTACAAAGGTGCTGCACCACGGAATTTCATCAGTTGTTACTCCTGCAATTTTTGTGTCTTTGGCGTATTTTAATACCTCCGGGTTGTGCTGGTCGCCAACGATTTCTTCAGTTCCAAGTTCGTTAAAAGCAATTTTTAAGAGTTGTTCCATGAAAATTTAATTTAAAGTTTTTTAAAGATTTATTAGTTTGAAAACTATTTATAATCAACTTGTTACCGTTTGTAAAATAGTTTACGAAATTTTCATAATTCGAAAATTTCGATTCAAGTTACGGAATAACTGGATGCATGTCAAGGAATTTAAGGTTACCAGCTTAAATAAAAAGAATTACAAGTCTTTTATTGTTAATTTAAACTATCTTCAACTTCCTTGCCTGTCAGAAAATTATAAAGATTTTGGGCTGCTCTTTTTTGAAGTTCCACGGCAGCATAATCTGAATACCAGGCATAATGGCCTGTGCATATAGTTCGTGGATGGTTGATTATTGGTTGCTGGTTTTCGTTTGTTGGTTCATTCTCAAATACATCGAGCCCGGCACTGTGAATATTCTCATTTTTTAATGCCTGTAACAAGGCTTTTTCATCAATTGTTTCCCCTCGCGAAGTATTTATAATTACTGGCTTCTTCTTCATTAGTTTAAAGTTTTCTTCACGTAAAATATGATGAGTTTCTTTGGTAAGATTGCAATGCAGGCTTATCACATCTGAGGTTTGGAGTAACTCGGTTAATTCAACTTTACGAACAGCAAACCGGTTGCAGTGTTTTTGACTTTTATATGGATCAGCGGCAATGATTTCCTTAAAAAGGGGTGCCGTTTTTTTTGCCAGAACGCTACCTATTCTGCCAAGTCCAATAATTCCAAGAGTTTTGTCATGCAATTCAAAAATATCAGTAACAGGCGGAGCGGCAAATTTTCCCGTAATTTGACCTTTCGTATTCCAAAGTGCCCGCGAACACGCAAACATCAGCGCCAAAGCATGGTCAGAAACTGCATGATTTGCATATCCCTGAAC
>JBFHJA010000123.1:0-10248 GCA_041596165.1 Draconibacterium sp.
GCTCCTGCTTCGCGTCCAAAGTTTGCAGGTTTGGTGAAAGTTTTTCCCTTATAAATATGGTCAAATTTAGGGTCGGGTGTAACCGGCCGGTGAGGAGCTTTGAAACTAATGGATAAACAAAATGGTTTATCCTTTTTCACGGCTTCACGAATCACATCCTGACCAAAAGCGCCATAGGACAAAGTAGAATGCGGATAATCTATGGCGTATTTCGCCATTGAACTATTTTTTTCTGTTTCATAGTTTGTTTGTCCGGGACCACCACCCCATATATCAAAATCATTTTCGCATAAACCCAGTCCGTCCACTTCGAATCCGAATTTTCCGGCAAAAGCGGTGAGGTATCCAGCCTCACGCAAAAGCACCGGGTATGATTTTTTCCACACTTCGGGTTTCATGTTTCCATGGTCGAAATTAGTGCCGGTTTTGTATTCGTACATACCCGTCATTACCGTAGACCGGCTTGCCATACAAATGGCTGTGGTGTTGTAATGTCGGGTAAATATTATACCCTCCTCCCCAATTTTATCCATGTTTGGGGTAAGTACCTCATTATTTCCGTAACACCCAACCGATCCCACGTTCTGGTCATCCGCCATCAGAAAAATAATGTTGGGTTTTTGCCCTGTACTTTCAAAAACAACAAAAATCAAAATGGCGAATAAAATGGTTATTTGTTTCATGAATTTAATAATTAGAGAAAAAAGTTGCTCTAAAACCTTTATGCAGGTATTTTCCTGTTATTTCATTTTGCCCTTTTTGTTTACACCGATTGTTGAATAATACTCACTTTAAAACTAGTTAATGCTATTTTATTTGAACTAAAGCCACTGCATTTCCCAGTCCTTCCGATTCGGCAGTAACTTTAATTTCTCCCGGATTTCCGTTCGATTTTACAATCAGCAGGCATTTTCCGTTGAAGGTGTTTATTTCATTTCCCACAAAACTTGCCTGGTTTATGGGATCACCATTATCGATACCCAAAATGCTTGCATCGCCCTCAATTTTAAAATAAATTTTGTTTGAAGCATCCGGTACAAACCTGTTCTGTTCATCCAGAATGTTTATTTCAAGATGAACTACATCATGACGACAGGCACCGATTGTTTCCCTATCTGCGAGCATTTCAATTTTTGCGGGTTCGCCGGCTGTTGCAATTTCTTTCTCGCAAACTGTTTCTCCCTTGTTTTTTCCTTTGGCGATAAGTGTTCCCGGCTCATAAGGAACTTGCCAAACCAAATCCATTGCATCGCCCATTTCTTTTTCTCCCAACGATTTTCCATTGAGAAACAATTCAACACTTTCGCAGTTGGAATAGGCTACAACAGGAATTTTTGTTCCTTCCTTTCCTACCCAGTTCCAGTGAGGAAGAATATGTACCATTGGTTTTTCAGTCCACTGGCTTTGATAGAAATAATAGGTGTCTTTAGGAAAACCACACATGTCGATAATCCCAAAATTCCACAATTTGGCAGGCCAGCCAAACATCGACTCGCCAAGATAATCAAAACCTGTCCAGCGAAATTCTCCGGCCATGTATGGAAAATCGCGAGTGCGTCGCCACGAGTCGCGTGCCCCGATTCGTACCATCGCATTGTCGTATGACGAACTGTAATATTTGGAAACATCAGGAAAAACCTCTTTTTCAGTAAGGTTTGGAACTTCCATAATACCGCCAAGAGGGTTTAGTCCCCTGTACCATGATTGGGTGCGGTAAACGCCACGAGTTTGAAAAGAATGAGGCACTTCAGAGGCTATCAGTTTTCTTTCGGGGTAGGTTTCATGGTCTTTTTCGTACATAAATGCCGAACCGCCACCGCCGTTATACCCTGTTACATCAAGGGCGCTGGCAAAGCCGGTTTCGTTGGCGAGGTGCATGTGTGTAATTCCACAGGTGATTGGCCTAGTAGAATCATGCTCTCTTACTACTTCCATTAATCTTTTCAAACGTTCGGTACCCACTTCAAAACAGGCATCGGGTATTTCGTTGCCAACACTCCAGAGGATAATCGATGGATGGTTGCGGTCGCGTTTTATAAGTTCGGTTAAATCTTTTTCAGCCCATTCGTTAAAAAGCAGGTGGTAGCCGTATTTTACTTTTCCCTCGGGTTCTTTAACGCCATTAAAGGGCCACGACTCCAGCCATTCATCAAAAGCCTCATCCATAACCATAAATCCCATGCTGTCGCACATATTCAGCAGTTCATCACAAGGTGGATTGTGCGCAGTTCGAATGGCATTGCATCCCATTTCCTTTAATATTTCGAGGCGGCGTTGCAGCACACGGTTGTTTATTGCAGCCCCTAAAGCGCCCAAGTCGCTGTGGTTGTTAACGCCCTGAAATTTCATGCTTTCGCCATTTAATGTAAAACCACTGTCGGCAGAAAAACTAAAGTGACGAATTCCAACATTTGTCTCAACTATGTCAACTATTTTATTATTGTGGCTTATTAATGTACTTAGTTTGTACAGATTGGGTTTGTTGGGCGACCAAAGATCAGGAGTTGTAACCGAAAGGTTCTGAATAATTTCCTGATTGCCTTGTCCTTCAATATTTGCTGTTGTTTCAAATTGCGCAACCAGTTTTCCATCAGGCGAATACAACTCATTTTTTAAATTAAATGACTGGTCTTTTTTATTGTCATTCTCAATTGTTGTGCTAATTTCAATTACAGCTGAATCAGTATCAACAGTTTTTGTTGATGCAAAAACTCCATGCCGGGCAATGTGTAATTTGTTTGTTGCAATTAGCCAAACATGCCTGTAAATGCCTGAACCAGTGTACCAGCGTGCGCTTGGTTGTTGCGTGTTATCAACCCGGACGGCCAGTACGTTTTCGCCCCTAAAATTAAGATAAGGTGTTAAATCGTAATTAAAACTAATATAACCGTAGGGGCGTTTGCCAAGGTAATTTCCATTTATCCAAACTTCGCTGTTCATGTAAACGCCGCCAAATTCGATGCTTACATTTGATGAAGAAGAAATGCCTTTTAAATCAAAAGATTTTCTGTACCAACCCACTCCGCCTGAGGCATAGGCTCCAACGTTTTGGGTCGGATTATCTTTTGAAAAAGTATCGGAAATACTCCAGTCGTGAGGAACGTCGATTGCCTGCCATTTACTGTCGTCAAAATCGTTTTTAATGGCTTCCGGGAAATCACCTTTTGTAAATTTCCAGTCGAAATCGAAATTATTTTTTTGACGGGGAGATTTCTCCTGCGATGCGTTGGAACAGCTAATGCTAATTGCAGCTATTAAAAACAGACTTAGGAATTTTAATGAGATTTTCATAGTATTTGATTTAAAATCATTTTAATTTTTAAAATTATCAATAGGTTTAATATAAACGAAATTGGCACCCCATATTTTCATGTTATTGTCGGAGTTGGATTCGAATAAAGCAGATAAATCGTATTGTCCTTCTGTTAGTTCCACTTCAAAAATTACTTTTTCAATATTTGTTTCCAATTTTTTTGAGAAGGTTTTTTCATCAATTATAATACTTGCATTATCTGCTGAAATTGATTGAGGATGTTCTCTCGGAAAACGTCGTAATTCAAAGCTATAAACACCATCATTTTCAATAGTTACCGGCCACACACCCTTATTTCCCTTGCCTGAAATCTGAGCTTGTGTATGTGGTGAATTTCCTTTGTACCAATCCATTGCATTTAACCGTATTTCGGGTGCGTTTTTTGCTCCCAGAATATGCCGGGCCAGGATTGGTTCTGCTGGCAGGCTTTTCCAAAAAACGTCATAAATTGAATTAAGAGAGTCCACAACTTGTGGATATTTTGCCGAAATATCATTTAACAACCAGGGGTCGTCAATTGCATCAAACAAAACTTTACCGTCGAGTAAACGCCATTGTTTTGTTTTAATGGAGGCGTTTGTATATTTCGCACGTTTTCTATTTCGCGGGCACTGTACAATCAAAGTCCTGTCATCATCCCAGTCTTTGGTGTTTGTCAATAACGGTTTTAAACTTCGTCCGTCCATAATTGCGGGAACCTCAAGTCCGCAAACATCAATAATTGTAGGTGTAATATCAACAATGCCAGTTAATTCAACCGAATAATAAGCTTGTTGCTGTTTGTCCGGGAATTGCATCATACAAAATACCTTTTGCCTGAAATCAAGAACATCATCGGATAGCCCGTAATTTTTAACTTCCGGAGGGGTTTCCAAACCCCTGTATCGCATTCCCTGGTCGGAGGCAATAATTACAAGCGTATTTTCTTTTAATCCCAGAGAATCGAGTTCATGAAGAATTCTTCCAATGTTGTCGTCAATATTTTCAATCATTGAATACAGCGCCAAATCATTATCGGTACCTTCAATGCCTCTGTTTTTAAGCTCTTTTAGTTTATCGGGGTGTGCCTGCCAGGGAGCGTGGGTTGCCGGGGTCGAAACAAAACAGAAGAATGGATTATTCTGATTCTCTTTTATGAAATTCTGAGCTTCATGAAAGAGAACGTCTGAGGAAAAACCTTTTGATGATACAAAAACTCCGGCATCGTTGTAAGTTGCGTCAATGTGGGTATTTCCGTAGTAATCGGGCAACTGACCAATACCGCCGCCATCGTGTATAAACGACTTATCGAATCCACGATAAATGGGATTGTATGGATACTCGTTGCCAAGATGCCATTTGCCAAATATACCACAGGTATATCCGGCTTTTTTCAGCATGACGGAGACAAGCGTTTCGGAGGTCGGAAGAATGGATACCCCGCCAATTGTGTTGTGTATTCCATATCTTAAGGCGTAGCGACCGGTAAGAAGTTCGGCACGGCTTGGAGAACAAAACGGAGTAGCATAAAAATTATCGAAAACCACTGCTTCGTGGGCAAACTTGTCGATGTTTGGAGTTTTTACAATGCTGTGTCCATTACAACTTAGTTCATAGTAACTTTGGTTGTCGGTTAGTATCAATAATACATTGGGTTGATGCTTTTTGTTGCCGGCCGCTGACCAACAATGTAACAAAGCAACAAGGACGAAAAGAAATCCAATTTTTATGATGGGTTTATATTTCCCTGTTTTGCTCACCTTGTTGTAATTTTAAGTTTACAAAAATGAATTGCGTATTCTTTGTAATTTTTACATTTTGCCGGGAAAAACCATTGGTTGTAACACTAAGCTTATCTTTTTGTAAGCAGGAAAAGGTAAACATTCCTAAAGAATCGGTATAAACAATTTTTTTGGAGCTTTTTTTGTGAATACTTGCTCCTATTATGGGGATACTATCGAATGTTGTAACTTTTCCCTGCACTTTTTTTTCAGTGGCAACAACAAAAAATGAAGAACTGAAAATAAAGAAGAGGACTATAATTATTCGATTTATCATGCTGACCGGATTTTTTACTTGAATTGTTACCTTTTAAAATGAAGGGCAGAAATAACCATTTCCACCCTTCCGTTAACTAACTAAACCATCTATAAAAAAACTGCTTAATTTTAGTTATAACCAGGATTTTGCTCGAGAACAGCTTCAGTGTTATTTTCAATTTCGTCTGCAGGAATTGGATACAAGTTATGATACTCTTCAATTCCATTATTAGCATAGAGTCCATTGTACATTGGATTGTACTTTTTCACCCTTTCGGCTAATTTTTTAGTTCTCATTAAGGTAACAGTCCTAAATTCTTCATAAACAAGCTCACGAGCTCTTTCATCCAGAATATAATCAATGTCGACATCAGCAGCAGCCACGGGTTTGGCATTAGCTCGTGCGCGCACAACATTTATATCATCTGCTGCTTTAGTTTTGTCACCTTTACCCAAATATGCTTCGGCACGCAGCAAATAAGTTTCGGCCAATCTCATGAAATAATGATCCCTAAAAGTCCAGGGACCAGTGTTGATGACGGCACCAGTTTCCTTGTTAAGATAAAACTCTTCGGGAAGATCATTTACAGCTGCAATTTTAACCATAATAGCAGCCCAGTTCCGATTGTACAGGTTTGCGTTTCCAATGGCATCGCTTTCCACAATATTTTGACCGTAGTATGCCGACTTGGGATTAGTAGCCTTAATATCCTTGTAGATATTATATTCTGAATTCCGCATATCGCTTGGATCGTCTTCCCAAATCTCGTTGATCATAAAATTATTAACTACAAACCATCCGATACCTCTGCCTCCATAAGCGGCATTTGGATAATCAAATAACGATATTCCGTCTTTTCCGACCAAGCTAACATAGAAAGGGATCGAGTACTGGGGGTAATTATTAAACCGGCCACCTCCGGTAACATTGTAATCGAATTGGCAAACCCAAATGGCTTCTTTGTTGACACTGGTTTTCCTATTCTGATTTCCTATTCTGAATAAATCCCAATAAACATCTCCCGGTTCATTCATCCGTGTACCAAAACGAGAGGTCATCAATTCATAATTTGGATTGCTAATAACAGTTGTTGCTGCGTTTATTGCTTTATCCCATTCTCCGGCGGTAATATACAGTTCAGTTAAAAGATGATTGGCTGCGTCTTTTGTTAAACGGCCATCTTCTGTAATTTCTGTAACAGAAGGCAGGTTTGCTGCAGCAAATTCAACATCACTAATTGCCTGAGCCAATACTTCTTCGCGAGTAGCTCTTACAAAGTCCCTTTTAGGAGCTGTTATTTCTTCCAAAACCAAAGGTACACCACCAAACATGATTCCAAGCAAGCGATAAGCATTTCCCCTGAAAAACATCGCCTCAGCTTTCAATACAGATCGTTGTTCTTCAGAATCAAATTCAGTATCCTCGCCATCGATCCGGCTAATAATAACATTGGAATGGTAAACAATTTCAAAATAATTTCTCCATAAATTTCTTGTATTCGCATTATCTGGCACTACTTTATCAATGTAAGAATTTAAGGAGTTGTTTGGTGCAATCGCATTATAGGCAAGATCTGAAGTGTACATGAAAATGAACGATCCGGCCGCATTTGACATTGTGGTATAGTCACCGGTTAGTTGATACAAAGTGGCAACCCCGGCATTAAATTGCTCGGCTGTTACAAAAGAATTGTCTGCACTGTAAAAATCAAATGCTTCTTCTTTTAACCATTCCTCTTCGTTGCAGGAAAAGAAAATGAAAGTTGTTAAAACAACTGTGATTAAATATTTATATATTTTCATAATTGTAATTTTTTAAAATTCAACATTTACACCAAAAGTATAGTTTGCCATAAGTGGTGTCCCTACTTCAAATCCTTGTCCTGTTTCAGGATCCCAGCCTCTCCATTTTGTAAGTGTAAGCAAGTTTTTGCCACTAACGAAAACTTTTAGGTTACTGATATCCCATTTGTTGATGACTGATTTAGGTAAATTATAGGTTAGAGAGACATCTTGCAAGCGAATGAAATTACGTTGCATAACGGGGTCAGGATCATATGCAGCAATTTCATCCAGTCTGCGGAATCGCGCATCCGGGTTCTCAGGCATCCAGTAATCCCATCCACCCGCAATCATGTTTGCTTTATCGTAGCGTTCAAGAATTGTATTATCTCCCAAAGGAAGCACATCTCTTGCGTAATAATAATCTTTTCCACCCTGAATGGTATTGATAAATGTATATAAGCTAAACCTTTTGTAGGTTAATGTACTTGATATCCCCATTCTGTAACCCGGATCAGTGTATCCCAGGATTTTTCTGTCGTATGCAGATGAAATAACACCATCGGGCACTCCATCAGGACCACTAAGGTCGGCAAGTTTATAAGTTCCGGGGTAAAAACTATTTGGTATCTCCCCAGATTCTTCATCTGCCAGTTGCCACATGCCAATTATTTCATAGTCATATATTACATCTGTTGGTTCTCCAATAAACAGGGTGTTTCCTACCAAGTCGTCTTCTTTACCGTCACCATCATTGTCGGCACCTAAAATAGATACAATCTCGTTTCTGTTTCTGGAGAAATTCACAGTTGCTTCCCACGTTAAATCCCTGGTTCTAATAATATTACCAGTCAAGCTAAATTCGAGCCCATGGTTGGCTACTTCACCGATATTTGTGTTAATGGAAGCAAAACCAGTAATTCTGGGTAATTGAATAGCATACAAAATATCTTTTGTACTGTTATTGTAGTACTCAACATTACCGTGCAACCTTGAGTTAAACACAGAAAAATCGGCACCTATGTTTACCCCTGTTGTAGTTTCCCAACCAAGGCTATTGTTGGCCAGGGAATTAATCCATTGTCCGGTAGTAGCGCTGGCTCCATCGCCAAAAGTAATTACCGGCGACGAATTTACAATCGCCTGAGTGTCATATCGCCCAACTCCTCTGCGTCCTGTGGTACCGTATGAACCTCTCAATTTCAGGTAGTTCAACCATGGGGCATTTCCCTGGATAAAGCTTTCTTCGCTTGCTACCCAGCCAATTGCTACCGATGGAAATACGCCAATTTTATCTTCAGTTCCAAAACCGGAGAAACCATCCCTTCTTACTGTACCTGTAATTAAGTACCTGCTGTTATAGTTATACATGACACGGGCCATTGAGTATAAACTTTGTTCTCCCTCTTTTCCTGTATCTATTGAAAAAAGTGTAGGATCACCTGCCTCCAGTTTATTATAACCCAACAAATCGTTGACAAATAGTTCTGCTCCGGCATTTGTATAGGAATAATCACGTTTTTCAACTCCATAAACTAAACTGGCACTTACATTGTGTACTTTGTTAAATGTATTTACATAGCTTACAATATTATCAACGGTATAATCGTAGTTAATAGATGAGTTTTTGTATCCCGAACCGGTATAAGTGGCACCCCATGGATTAAAAAAGTCGTGATTTGCAGTTCTGTAGTTCTGTGAAAAGTTAACCCGATAATTTAATCCTTTAACCGGGAGTTTGATGTCGGCATGGATATTCGCAAACATATTTAAACGTTTGTCTGAATCATCTTGCTGAATAGTTAAAAGCGGGCTGAACCAAACCCCTGCCAGATCGCGCAATGCATCACCATTTTCATCATAGTATGGAGTCCAAGGCTGCATTTGAAAGGCTACTCCGGAGTTTGGCTCCACTCCCGAATAGTCACTTGAAGTTAAGAATGTTTCCATTCCCACCTTCATCCAGTCATTAATTTTAGCATCCAGGTTTATCCTGTAATTGTATTTCGTGTATTCGTCGTTGGCCATATAGCCTTTAACATCGGTAATACCACCGGAAAAGAAGTAACTTAAAGCGTTTGTTTTACCACGAACACTTAAATTATGGGTATTTATATAACCGTTACCAGTTAAATCATCCCACATACTGTTGTCAACGCCATTTCTAAATCCTTCTTTCTGTTCATTTGTTGCCAAAATGTCTTCTGGCGACCAATCTGGATTTCTTTGTAAATAGTCAGGGCCAATTCTGGAACCGTTTTCCCAATATGCGTCCCATAGAAAATCCGTTAGTTCAGCAGCGCCCATTGGTTCCAGTTTATTTGATGGAACCTGGAGTGTATAACTTCCTGAATAATTAATAATTGGTTTTCCTGAATCGTCGCCCTTTTTTGTGGTAATAAGCATAACACCATTTGATGCCTCAGAACCATAAATGGCGGCTGAACTGGCATCCTTAAGAATGTCAACCGATTCTATATCGGCAGTATTCAAATCAATTAAACTACCACGATAAATAATTCCATCCACAACAATTAACGGTGAATTTGCTGCAGAGCCACTTGAGAGCGTATTTTGTCCGCGAATTGTTATTGTAGGGTTTTCGCCGGCAGCATCAACAGCACCAATATTTAATCCTGCAACGGTTCCCTGCATGGCCTGAATAACCGAAACATTTGGCAGTGCTGCAAATTCGTCCATGTTCACTTTTACAACAGAACCTGTGAGGTCACTTTTCTTCGAAACTCCATAACCAATAGCGACAACTTCTTCCAGACCTATGGCGTCAAATTCCATCGCAATATTGATTGAATTTTGATTCCCAACTTTTACTTCCAAGGTTTTCATTCCTATAAAAGAGAAAACCAATACATCATCGGCAGTAGCTGCAATTGAATATTCCCCGTCGATATTTGAAACTGCTCCTTTGGTGGTACCTTTAATCAGGATGGTTACACCGGGTAACGATTCACCATTTTTTTCAGTTACTTTTCCGGTTATAACTGGTTGTCCAGACTTTGCACGACTATTAATATCTTTCGGCGAAATGATAATTTGCCTGTCAATAATCGAAAGATCAACATCCTGTCCTTCAAAAATCAGATTAAGAATATTCATGATTTTTTCATTTTCAAC
>JBFHJA010000124.1:0-10218 GCA_041596165.1 Draconibacterium sp.
GTTTCAAATTCATCCTGCAAAATCAACTCGTTTGATGAAACAGAATAGCTTGTTGTGTTCTCTAAAACTCGCATAAATTCGTTTTCAATATCATTTCCGATACAAGCCATTTTGGTCATTGAAAAAGGTGAAAATTTAATTTTATTTCCTTCCGGCAATTCATATTTCCCGTTAAACGTGTTGCAGCCGCTGTTTCCATTTACATTTTTATTTTCATTTAGCCTGATAAATGGCTCTCTTTTGCCCAATCTTACGGGTTGACCGTTTAGCTGGATTAACTTCCAGTATTTATTGGTAATTTCAATTTTTTCCTTTTCCAATGTGTAATTTGCCGCCAAATCACTGGATATTCTTTTTCCTTTTTTGTCAAGATGAAATAAGATGTTTTCGCCCACCTTATAAATTTGATGATTCGAATTGTCCAGGGTAATTGTACTGCCTGAATTATTCCATTTAAAATTTCCTTTTTCAATAAAAACTGAATCGCTTTTCCCGAGGTATTGAGTTTTTAAAGTGAAGGTTAAATCTTCATTTAAAAGCAACTGAGTTTTTATTCCTTCGCAATCAGCACAAGGTAGAATACCCTGATAAATGCCAGACCAATCAATTGATGTCATGCTATTATCGCCAACATTGATTTCCTTAGTTGAAGTTGATTTTTTGGAAGTGTTGCAGGAAACAATGCCCAGACAATTTATAAAGATTAAAAGCAGAAATAGATTCGATTTCATAAACCTGAGTCTTTTTAATATCTGGATAAAGTTAATTGAAGAAGTCATAAGTTTCAAATGGATGTGATTTCTGAAAGTTATTCATGATGAACTTCATTGCAAGGATTATATAAAAAAAAATACTGTGCAAAAAACACTTGTTTTTTTAAGCGTTTTGCACAGTATCAATAAATTCTTTCAACAAAGGGAATGGAAATGTTTAAAATAGAAATGTGACTCCTACTGTGCCTCCGGCCAACACTGAGCCACCACCTACTTCACCAGTTATAGCAAGATTATCGTTTAAAAAATACCTTGCGCCAACATGAGCTCCAATACTAAAACCACCACTTCCTGAACCGGCATAGCTGTAAATACCATTGCCATCATATTTGGTATTCCAAATATAGTAACCTAAAGAACCACCTCCATAAAAGTCCCATTCATCAGTAGCATTTAAAAGCTCATTAAAATGGTAGCTGCCTCTTCCATTTATGCCCACTATGGTGTGGTTCCATTTACTCCCAAAATATTTTTCTGTTTTTGATTGGAATGAAAATGTACCACCTACAGTTATATTATCAGCAACTGGTTGTTCGTACCGCACAAAAAGTGGAATTCCCCAACCTGATGCGCCGAAACCTACAGTTACCATTTTAGCATCATCATTATATGGATTAAACTGTGCATAACTGCTTGATGCAATCATGAAAAATAGAATAAATGCAGAAATGAAAATTTTGTTTTTCATAATGTTGAAATTTTAAATTATCTAATAAGAATTGTATTAAACGTTTATAATTGTAAAGTTGTTTAAACACGCTATTCAATTAAGAAAACCTTTTTAAATAGAATACATAAAGGTACAAATTACTTAAAAAATTTTAATTGTCAATTAAGGTTTTATTAAATTTAAAAGGTTTTTAGAATTTAGAAAGCGAATTATTCGACTTCCATGTTGCTCAAATGCAATTCAAGCGCGTTAACTGAAATTTGAATTTCATGGATAGAAACTGCAAGTGAACCGCACATGAGTAGTAGGGCAGCGCCAAAAATCCATGCTGCGATTATCATCCAACCTATAAAAATCAGGAACATTGTAATTACACATAAAAACAAACTCGAAACCCCAAGTAATTGCATGGTTCGAATGAGGTATAACCGCTTCCGAAGATTTTTGATTTGCCCTTTAATAACTGTTGTCGGACTCGCAACATATTGTTTATGCAAATTGCGAACAACCTGGGCGTAAGCCATAAAACGGTTTGTGTATGCGAGTAAAATCAGTGAAATTGCTGAAAACAGCAATGCGGGGGTGGTAAGTGTAAATGCTTCGTGCATATAATTAATTATAATAGATTCTTTAATTCGGTTATTAATTTCTCAACATCATCTTCATTGTTAAATATACTTGCTGAAACCCGCATTCCTTCACCTCGTGCCGAAACAAAAATGTTCTTTTTCATTAGCTCTTCAACCACAAATTTTGGGTTTTGAATTTTGGCAATCAGAATTCCTGATCTGTGTTTATCTTCTTTCTGAACAATGATTTCAATTCCAAGTTCACGGAGTTTTTCTTCAATTAGGTGATTCATAAAAAGAACCCGGTTCATTACATTTTCAGCCCCAATATTTTTAAACATATTTAACGCTCCGCCCAGTGCAAAAATATTTGGGAAGTGTGGGCAACCTGATTCAATAACTGACGCTTCGTTTTTTAAATTCAAATCGAGGTTATCCATTTTTCCGGGAGTTTCAACGCTTCGCCAGCCTGCAAATGGGAAATTGTCGGGAGTGAGCCATTTTTTATTAACATACAATCCACCAATTCCGTAACCGGCTGTTGCCCATTTCAATCCGGTAAACATCAGGAAATCAATATTGCATTTTTTTACATCAACCGGGAAAATGCCAAGTGCTTGTGTTGCGTTCACAACAAAAATCAGGTTGTTTTCTTTGCAGAATTTTCCTAAAGTTTCTAAATCCTGTCTGAATCCGGTACAATACTGAACATAGCTAGTAACGAGTATTTTTATATCAGGAGTTAATGTTTTTTTGATGTCCTCAATTGAATAACCGTAATTTGTTGGTTCAACAAAATTAATTTCAGTTTTTTGATTGATCCATGGAAAAGTAGTTGACGGAAATTCATCGCGCATGGTTAAAATAGCGCCTTTGTTTTTCAGCATTTGCGCCACAAGGTTCATTCCGTGCGAAGTGTTTGTTGTAAACCCTATTTCTTCCCTTTCTGCGCCAATGAAATCTGCTAAACTTTTCCTAATATTTTCTGTCCGATCCAACCATGTTTCCCAGTAAGTATCACCAAATTCGAGCATTTCATCATAAAACCGTTTGCCTTCATTGGCTGCACTTTGCGAAACAGGCGAGCCACCGGCAGGGTTCAAATAAACATACTTTTTGCAAACGGGGAATTCATCACGCACTTTGTTCCAATCGACCATAATATTGTGTTTAAAACAGTACTGAGTTTAATCTGTAAATTACGCAGTACAAACCAAAGATGAAAGTTTCTAATTAAAAATAAAAATATTGACATAAAAAAAGGGAACCAAAACCGGCTCCCTAAATAATATTTTGAAAGATCAAAGTTTAAATACTTTTCACTATTTACTTTTTTACAAAGAATCTCCAAAATCGGCTTTGAATTTGGCAATTAATTTCTCAGTCCAGTTTCCAACAGGTTTCAACCGGCCCATGAAGAAACGGAGGAGTGGTGGTTCTTCAACCCATTCCAAACCGCCAACCAATTCGCGATTGTCGTACAGCCATTTCACCCTGTCAATTACAAATTTTGTTTGCGACAGAGTGAAAACCCTGCGAGGGAAAGCTAAACGCAATAATTCAACATCGGCAAGAATGTCGTCGCCATTTTCATCGCGAATACTTGAAATAGTTCCCCTTTCCATTCCCCGGATTCCGGAAACGATAAATAATGCTGCTGCAAGCGCACCTGCAGGATATTGCTGCTGTGGTACTTGCGGAATGAAACCCATTGCATCGATATGGCAACCAAGTGCTCCAGCCGGCGTTATAACAGGAATTCCTGCCGAGTCAAGGGAATTTACTGCATATTCGATAAAAGAAGGCGACTGGCTGATAACTGTGTCATCACAAGTTTCATACATTCCTACAGCCAATGCCTCAATTTCGCGTGTTGACATACCCCCGTAAGTTGTGAATCCTTCAAATAATACAAGTAAATCGCGCATTTTCAGGTACAATTCCTTGCTATTTGTACAAATACCTCCACCACGTGTAGAGCTCACTTTCCGGCTCGAAAAATAAACCAAGTCAGCATAACCACACATTTCATTTAGAATATTTTTGATTTCGGCGTTTGCAAATTCAGGTTCACGTTTTTTAATCATGTAGGCATTTTCGCCAATCAAACTGGCATCCAGTACCATCATTGTTCCATTTTCCTCGCAAACCTTTTTTACATCGCGCATGTTTTGCATCGAAAATGGTTGTCCGCCAATTAGGTTTGTTGAAGCTTCCATCCGCACAAATGCAACTCGTTCAGCGCCATATTCTGCAAATACTGCTTTTAATTTATCAATGTCAATGTTGCCTTTAAACAGTTCAGTGCTTTTGATATTCAGGGCTTTATCAGTATAAATTTCCAAAACAGTACCTCCATTGATCATCATGTGTTCCTTGGTAGTCGTAAAATGGTAATTCATAGGAATTACATCACCTTTTTTTATAAACACCTGTGAAATTATGTTCTCCGCTGCCCGTCCCTGATGAACTGGCATAACATAGTGTTTCCCAAAAACATCACGAACAGCTTGCTCCATTCTAAAAAAACTTTGCGAGCCAGCATAAGCATCATCGGCCTGGTGCATCGAAGCAATTTGGTTGTCGCTCATGGCATTAGTTCCGGAATCGGTTAACATGTCAAGAAAAACATTGCTTGTATCTAAAAGAAACGTATTGTATCCGGCGGCTTCTATGGCT
Organism: Draconibacterium sp.; assembly: GCA_041596165.1. Taxonomy (GTDB): domain Bacteria; phylum Bacteroidota; class Bacteroidia; order Bacteroidales; family Prolixibacteraceae; genus Draconibacterium. The sequence continues at coordinate 4,692 of JBFHJA010000124.1, forward strand.
TTTGCCCGCTCATCAATTGGCCTTAAAAAAAGTTTTTGGACTACTCTTACTTTGTGCAATTCTACAGGGATTTGTTCGCCACTATGGAATTTAATTGTGGTACTGTTTTGATTTGTCATTTTAGCTTGATTTATAGTTTCGAATTGAGAAAGTACCAAAGATAAATTTTACCATATAATAATCAACGGGAGACCACAAATTTAGATTAGATAAAAATAAGACCAATTTTGTTATTGAAAATTAATGCTTGAAACGGCATTGAATATTACTTGACTAAAACAATAATTTAAGCATGCACCAACCCGAGTATTTTTTCCAACCAAAGACTATCAACCTTCGAAAATGCGTTTTTTTCAGAACTGTCAACATCTAAAACGCCAATAATTTCGCCCGTTTTAGTTTTAAAAGGAACAACAATTTCGGAATTTGAGCGCGAATCGCATGCAATGTGGTCGGGGAAATCGTGCACGTCTTCCACTACAATTGTTTCTTTTTTGTTGAACGCTGCCCAACAAACTCCTTTGTTTTTTTCTAAAATCTGGCAGGCAACCGGGCCTTGATACATATTTACTGTCATTTTTCCTTCGTCAAGCAAATAAAAACCAGTCCAGAAAAAGTATTCCATTTTGTGATGAAGCACAGCAATAATTGTTGCCATACGGGCTGATTGATTATTACTTTTCAAGACTAATTCGCTCAACTGCGTGTAAATACGGCTGTAACGGCCTTCTTTTTTTTTGTCTTCCATGTTGTATGTTGTTTTTATTTTTTTGCACGAAATAACAAAAAATGAATAACTCTTATTACTAAAAAACAATTTTTTCGAATGTCAGGAATCACCAATTGGTATCTTAAATTTTGTTTCCGTTCTTTTTCCTTATTTTTGCAACCCTAAAATAAATATGACATGGCACAAAAACCTTCCATACCAAAAGGGACACGCGATTTTTCGCCTGTTGAAATGGTAAAACGGAATTATATTTTCGATTTGATAAAAGAAGTATTCAGGTTGTATGGATTTCAACCTATTGAAACCCCGGCAATGGAAAACCTATCAACTTTAACCGGGAAATATGGGGAAGAAGGAGACAAACTTCTATTCAAAATTCTGAATTCCGGCGATTTTATTTCAAAGGTTTCCGATGAATTATTAGATGAAAAAAACTCAAATAAACTCACCCCAAAAATTTCAGAAAAAGGTTTGCGCTACGATTTAACTGTGCCTTTTGCAAGGTTTGTTGTTCAATATCAAAACGACATTACTTTTCCGTTTAAACGGTACCAAATACAGCCTGTTTGGCGTGCTGATCGTCCACAAAAAGGGCGTTACCGCGAGTTTTATCAATGCGATGTGGATGTAGTTGGCAGCAACAGTTTATTGAATGAAGTTGAACTGGTTCAGATTATCGATGATGTATTTAACCGGTTGAAAATAAATACGGTAGTAAAAATCAACAACCGGAAAATTCTGGCTGGAATTGCTGAAGTTATCGGCGAAAATGACCGGATAATCGATATTACCGTTGCAATCGATAAATTGGATAAAATAGGTTTGGAAAAAGTGAATGCTGAATTGGCAGAAAAAGGCGTATCAAGTGTCGCCATTGAAAAACTACAACCTATTTTGGCGTTGGAAGGTAATTCAACTGAAAAAATAGCACAACTGGAAACAATTTTGGCAACTTCTGAAATTGGAGTCAAAGGAGTAAACGAAATCAAGAATTTGTTTGCTTACCTGAATAATTTGGAATTAAATACAGAAGTTGAACTTGATTTGACACTTGCCCGCGGTTTGAATTATTACACAGGTGCTATTTTCGAAGTAAAAGCAAAAGATTTTGAAATCGGAAGTATTTGTGGCGGTGGTCGTTATGACGATTTGACCGGAATTTTTGGTCTGCCAAATGTTTCGGGTGTCGGGGTTTCTTTTGGAGCCGAGCGTATTTACGATGTGCTGACTCAAATGGATTTGTTCCCGCCAAAATCGACGGAAACAACAAAAGTACTTTTTGTGAATTTTGGCGAAAAGGAAGAAGCTTATTGTTTGCCCGTTTTGGCAGAGTTGCGAAAAAACGGTATCAATGCCGAAATATTTCCCGACAGCGCTAAAATGCAGAAACAAATGAATTACGCCAATAAAAAAGAAATTCCGTTTGTAGTTCTTGCCGGTGAAACTGAGATTCAGGCAAAATCGTTCAAATTAAAAAATATGGAAAGCGGAGAGCAGAAAATGGTTTCTTCAGGAGAGTTGATCGAGATTTTGGCAAAATTGATTTAATGCACAATTTTTCGTGGCTGTGCCGATAATTCAAGCAAAAGTGAGCTGTAATTTATTATAATAAAAAGCCGGAAGTAATTAAACTCCCGGCTTTTCGTGTCGATTTTTTAAATGTTTTTTTTTTGGCAGAATATGTAAAATTCTGAAAGTCAGCTTAAATTGATTCTGTCTCTACAACTTTCGACAGGATTTCAGTATAAGGTAACAACAGGTATTTTTTACCGTCGAAATCAATTTCTGTTCCTGTGTACTTTTTGTAAAGAACCTCATCACCGATCGCTATTTCTGCATTTTCGATGTTACTCATTGCAATTACTTTTGCAACTTCCTGTTTCTCTTGTGCAGAGTCGGGGATAATAATTCCCGAAGCGGTTTTTTGTACTGCCTTGTCTTCCGACAATTCCAACAGCACATTTTGGTTAATAGGCTGTAATTCTTTCATTTTTACAATTCTTTAAATTAAACATTTATAATAATGATTGATTTTAGACCAATTATCAGTCTTCCGCCAATCAAAGTTTTCAATTAATTTGCGCTTAACAGCATGGTGTCAATATTTTCCTTGAACATTTTTTTTGTGTCTTCCTTAGAGCGCGCAATTCCTGATGTCATTGATGGTTTCCCGTCTAATGGGATATACAAAAACGCGGGGATTCCGCTGATACCAAACACAGATGCCAATTCCTGTTCAACCTGCGTGTCTATTTTGTAAATGGTTATTTTACCGGCATATTCGCCAGAGAGTTCTTCCAAAATAGGCGCTGCAATTTTACATGGGCCGCACCAGTCGGCGTAAAAATCAATCATCGCAGGTTTTGTACCTTTGTATTTCCACTCTTTTGGTGAGTTTTCGTAATCCCAAACTTCAGCCAGAAACTTAGCTTTATTTAGTTTAACAGTTCCACCCTCAGTTGCGTTGCTTTGCGAAACGGTTTCAGTTGGTGTATCCGTTGTATTGTTTTCGTTGCTTTTGTTTTTTACCTGGCCAGCATTGCAGCTTTGCAACGAAATTACAGCAACTGCCAGGATAAATACTAACTTTTTCATTCTCATTAAATTAATCTTTTGTTTTTCCTTTTATTTTCTGTTTTCAAATTTAAACATTGATTCCTGTTGTTAGTTTATTCCCAACAACAAATTTATTCTGGTTTTGTCAAATCCAACAATAATCTGCCCATTAATTTCGGTTTGAGGAACACCTTGCTGACCGCTTTTTCGCACCATTTCCTCGGCAGCTTTTTGGTCGGCAGCAACATTTACTTCGCGGTATTGAATGCCGTTTTCCCGCAAATGTCTCTTTATAGTTGTGCACCACGAACAGGTTGGTGTTGTATAAACCACAACATTTTTCCGTGGTTTTTCATTATTGGCACCTGCCGAAACAAAAACCGATTTGTCGAGAATGGAATTGAACTGTTCGGGTTTGTGACAACCTTTAACTACGTTTTTTAATGCATCATTTTCGAAATAAAGAAGTGAAGGCACACTTGTGATTTTATATTCCGAATGTATGTCCCGAACCTCATTTACATTTACAGAACAAAGAACTTGGCCATTTTCATTTCGCTCTATTTTGCTAAAATTATCAAATGCACAATCACTTTGCTCCGATCCTTTTTTATACAGCAGCACCCAAACCTTTTCGTTCGATTGATTCAGCGATTTTAATTCTGATAAATTTGATATTTGTTTCATAATGCAAATATATAAATATTTAGATATGTACAATTGATATACAACCATTGTGCCAAAAACCAAATAGAAAATTTGTCAGAAAAAAACGATTTTTTATATTTTCCAACGCAACCAAATGACAACAAACCAAATCTTAGTGAAGTAAACAATTAAAAAGTGAATAGAATGAAAAAGTTTATTTTTGTATTACTCGTTGGATTCCTGTTTGTTTTTTCAGGATGTTTGGATGATGACGGATATTCGTTAAGCGATGTTTGGTTAGGTTTTGGTGTTGTTGAAAGTGCTGATACTTATAAAATTGTAATGGATGATGGAGAGATTTTGTACCCTGTGGCCTTTGGTGGCTATGTTTCATGGAATGATAATGATTATTCAAACGATAGCTATTTGGTTGAAGCTGGTGACAGATTACTGCTGAACTTTACAGTCCTGGGTGACAAATTAAATGATGCAGGAGAAGTTACTGCCTATTATGTAAAGGTAAATTCAGCAAAAAAAGTACTGACAAAAGGTGTGCTTGACATTACGGAAGCTAACAAAGACAGCATTGGAAACGACCCGATAATTGTTCAGGATGCGTGGATGGCCAACGGATTATTGAATTTCAAGCTAAAATACTGGGGACGCTATCAAACTCATTTCATCAATCTTGTAAAACAACCAGGTGAATTGACCGCTGAAGGCCAACCATTTCAATTGGAATTGAGACACAATAATAATGGCGATTCGGAAGATATTCCTTATACCGCTTATGTTTCATTTCGGCTTGATTCATTGCAGGTTGCAGGGCTTGACTCAGTGAGTTTTAAAGTTGCAAGTACCGATTATGACGGTAAACCATTCGAGTATAACGGGGTGTATAAATACGATGAAAACAATTAAAGACAGAATGCTTGCAAGGTTTGTAAATAACTGATAGACTTATTATTATATAAGTCTATTATAACAAAATAGAAATGTCTAAACTAAAATTATTGGTGAGTATCATTGTTTTAAGTGTGTTGCTGTTCAGTTGCCTAAACGAAGAAGGGGACAGAGAAAGAATTGTTGAAATGACTATTTACCCTGAGACAGGATATGGAGGAAGTCTGATGAGTGATGTATGGACTCAACCATTGCTGTTTTCGGATAGTGAAGACAACCAAAAACGAAATCTAACTGACATAATCATGGAAGATTTTGATTTTAATTACGAACGAGGTTATGAATATCTCTTTAAAGTGAAAAAGATCTGGATGCAAGACCCTCCGCAGGATGTTTCTTCTGTTAAGTATGTATTTATTGAACTTCTAAATAAAGAGAAAGTAATTTTAGCAGACAGTGAAAAAGACATTGAACTTTTCGTATCATCTGAAACAGTTAAGTTTACTCCTAAATATCCGTATGAATTTGAAGATGATGAAACGTTAAAATTTTATGATGCAATGCTCGTTAAAGAAACTGGTACTGACAGTTGGATGGCACTTCCAAAAATAGAGGGTTTTGATTTTGAAAAAGGTTATGAGTATGCATTAGATGTAAAGAAAATAACACAAGCTGAGCCATATTCTGTTA
>JBFHJA010000125.1:0-10210 GCA_041596165.1 Draconibacterium sp.
GTTTTAACGCTTCGTGACATGTAGCTTCAACAATGCTTATCAATGGAAGTGGAGATTTTTTTTCCAGTTCATCAAAAAGTAAATGCGGTGTATTGGCTGAAATGGCAGCGAAATCCGCTCCGGCATTTTTTAATCCTTCAATTTTTTCCAATAAATATGAAGTTGCTTTCAGGTTTTCTTTTTGCTTTATTAAACCAATAAATTCCGACATATTTACGCTGTAAACAATTATTTCAGGATAATTCAAATTTTCGTTTTCTGCTGAAAAAACTTTGATTATTTCTTTGTAATAATCAACAGTAGCTTCGGGACCAAGCCCTCCAATCAATCCAATTTTCTTCATTTCGGAAATGATAAAGTTATACTTTTTTGTTTTGCAAAATTACACATTAAACAGTAAAGGACAAAAATGTCTTTATTGTTTTTTGATGATTAAAAAGCCGTTTACAGATCAGTAAACAGCTTTTAATAAATTTTATTTAACCAAAATTATTTTGAGTTAATGTCCCGCACTCCCGATTACTTTTTTACTGTCACCCGTGGCTTTTGCAATTACTTCGTACCACCATTGGGGGTAACCTGCGAAAATTGGTGATGGCGGCATTCCGGTTTCGGTGCGCTCAAATTGACCATCTTTTTCGCGTTTAATATTGCCGTCCATATATTTTACAAGCAAATACTGACCGAGTTTTTTCCAATGGGAAGTCATGTTATTGGCTTCATTTACTGAGTATTCGGTGATAAATTTTCGTGCCTGATCCTTGTTTGAAGCATACAAAGTTTCCGCTGCTTTATCGATTACAGGAACATATGAAACAAACTTGTTTTCAAGTTCGTTTTGTATTTTCTGCACATCTTTTATCATATCACTGTAACGCAGATAGGCAAAATTTGTAACAAAGTTGAAAGTCCAAAAAGCTGAAGTTTCGCTATATGTCAACATATCGCCGTTACCAACCCTGAAACATTCAGGAATTTCTGTGATTCCACAATACATTGGTGCGTAGCAGGTGCTGTATGTATCGTCAACTCCAAACCAAAGTATTCCGCCAATCGGGTTTGGCAACCAACTTCGACTTTGAGTTACAAATGAAAATCCGGTTTGTTGAGTTGAAATCGCCCGCTCATGACAGTATTCAACTGAATCCACTTGCCATGTCATTGAACGCCAACGGTAGGGCAACTGAAAAGGGCCAGCACCAATGTCATTTGTCATATCGAGATCCGTATTTTCATAATGGTCGCGCATCATACCCATAACATCCTGAACTGAAAGCTTTTTGTCTGGCTTTATCCATAGCGGCATTCTGTTGGTAGCAAAATGATTTTCTCCGTCGGTTTTTACAATTCCTCCGGCATATTCGCTGTATTTATCCATTCCGCTGGCTACTTTATTAAAACCTGCCCAAACACGGGCGTCACAAAAACGTGCCCCACCAAAGTCAACCGGTGCATATACATCCGAAAAGCTGAAATTTTTGTCATCGCCTTTGTACCAGCCTTTTTCGCGTGCAAATGAAATTACATCAGGCGAATAAACGCAGTTATTTTTGTCGTTCAACGGGAAAGTAGTTATTCGTGCCTGGTTTGCATGACCGCTGATATATCCGTCGGGAATTTTTACGGCAACCCAAACTGCGCCTTTTTGTCCTTCGCCTTTACCTATCAATTCTAAAATCCAAACTTCATTTGGGTCGGCAATTGAAAATGACTCACCTGAACTATAATAACCAAATTCTGCAACCAATTCAGTCATAACTTTTATTGCTTCGCGGGCAGTTTTGGCACGTTGCAGGGCGACATAAATCAAACTTCCGTAATCCATAATTGCGCCTTTTTGACTTCCAAGTTCACTGCGACCACCAAAGGTTGTTTCACCAATAGCAAGCTGAAATTCATTCATGTTTCCAACAACGCTGTAAGTATGAGTAGGTTGTGGAATTTTTCCCAGATATTTTCCTGTGTCCCATTCGTAAATATCGCGCATTGCACCCGTGGGATAATCTTGTGCTGGTTGAAAATACAATTCACCGTACAATGTGTGTGAATCGGCAGCATAAGTTACCATTGTTGAGCCATCGGTTGAGGCTCCTTTTGTGATAAGGAAATTTGTGCATGCATCTGATATTTGGTAGTTTACCAAAAGGAATACAATTGCGAGCATTCCGAAAAGAGTCAGTTTTTTATTCATTGTTACCCGTTTTTATTTTTTTTTGAAGTTCACAAAGATAAGGATTTGAATGAATCAGTTTATGACTTTTGTCGGGTGGGATAATGACGCGTGAAGCGGATTCCAATCCGTTTCAAAAACACCCTTTTATTGCCTCCAAAGTTTCTTCAATGTCATTGTCAAGGCCAACCGAAAAGCGCACCAATCCTTCCGAAAGCCCCATTTCTCTTTGAACTTCAACAGGTATTTCTGATGATGTGCTGTGCCCCGAACAACTAAACAATGTTTTAAAATATCCCAACGAAACTGCAAGATATCCGACATCAGCTTCCTGCATCTTTTGCATAATTGAATAAGCGTTTTCCATGGATTCAAAATCAAGTGCGAGCATTCCGCCAAAACCGTATTCTTTGTTCATTATTTTTTTGTGAAGTTTATATTGAAGATGATTTTTAAGTCCCGGATAGATTACTTTCAACCCCATCTTTTCGAAATTATCGGCAAGGTACTGCGCGTTTCTACTGTGTTGTTTCATGCGGATATGTAGTGTGTTCAGGTTTTTTAGAATAGAGGAGGAGCGAAGTGGATCGAGCACAGGCCCCAGCAACATTGCAGTTCCGTTATTTACATTCGAAAGCTGGTTAATAAATTCACTTGTCCCGCAAATTGCGCCTGCCACACAATCGTTTTTACCGTTGATAAATTTTGTCATACTATAAACAACCAAGTCGGCACCCAAAATAGCAGGGGAAAAAATCATGGGAGTGAACGTGTTGTCAACCATAAGTTTTGCCGCTGCTTCGTGTGCTATTTTTGCCAGTTCGGGGATGTTTGAAACCTGCAAAAGTGGGTTAGTAACACTTTCAGTATAAATAACTTTTGTGTTGGGTCGAATTGCGTTTTTAACTTCTTCATGATTTGTAATGTTTACAAATGAAACTTCGATATTGTATTTTGGCAGCCAGTTTTTCAAAAAAGCATAAGTTCCACCGTAGGTTGTAACACTTGTGATTATGTGGTCGCCGGAGTTGCAAAGCTGCAAAAGTGCACATGTTATAGCGGCCATTCCGGAAGCGGTTATCCACGCCGATTCAGTGTTTTCCATTGCTGCCATTGCATCAGCGAGGTATTTATTACTTGGATTCCAGTGGCGTGAATACAGAAAACAACCTTCCTGGTGTCCTAAAAATGTTTCTTCCATTGTATCTCCCTTCAGGAAAGTGTATGTTGAGGAATCAGTAATTGATGGATTTACATCGCCAAATTCGCCAAACTGGCGTAAATTGTGGATTGCTTTTGCAGGATTGAATTTCATGATTCTGAATTTTATATCTTTTCCAAAATTCAGAAAAATTGAGGGTTTTAAGAATGATTAAAATCTTATTTTTAAAATGATTTTGCGCGGGTGAAGCCGACCGTATTGAATATCATACCCGAACTGCTGTCTATTTTTGCGCCGGTAACGGAGGAGAGACAGTTTATTTCGCCGCAAATTTTTAAAACTCCCAGAAAAGCAAAAATCAATGCTTCCTTAAAATTTACTATTTCATTTGAAGGAATCTTGATTTCAACCTCAGAAAAGCTTTTTAAGCGTTCAATCAAAAATGTATTAAAGGCGCCACCTCCGGTAACAAGCATTTTGCTACCGCCTTTTCCTTGCCTTGATAATTGAATTGCGATATGTTCGTAAACCGTCCTCAGTTTATCTGAATCTGAAATTGGGAAAGAATCAAGAATTGGGAAAAACTCATTTTCAACCCACTCTCTGCCAAGCGATTTTGGCGGTATTTTTTTATAAAAATTAATTTGGTTGAGTTTTTCCAGGAGCTTGATTTCAACTTTTCCTTTTCTGCCCAATTCTCCATTTTTATCATATTGAAGTCCTTGTTTTTCGGCAAAATGGTTGAGGATAAAATTTACAGGACAAATATCAAAAGCTACTCTGTTGTTGTTTTCTTCAAAGGAAATATTTGCAAAACCGCCTAAATTCAGACAGTAATCAAATTCTGAAAACAGGAGTTTATCGCCAATTGGAACAAGTGGTGCACCTTGTCCACCCAATGCTACATCGCCCGTGCGGAAATCGGAAACTGTTGTAATACTTGTAATTGCAGCAATGTCGGCACCATTTCCAATCTGAAAAGTAAAACCTAAATCAGGTTGATGAAAAACGGTGTGACCGTGCGATGCAATCAAATCAGGTTGAAAATTAATTTCACGGATAAAACGTAAGGTTTCGTTCCCCAAAAAACGGCCGTAATTTGTGTTCAGTTCTATTAATTTTTCACCTGAAAGAGTAGGGGCATTGCTTAACCAATTCAGCCATTCATTTGAATAAGAAATGGTTTTGGCTGAAACGATGTTGAAATTCCATTTTTCAGCAGATTGCCAAAACTCAACAGCAACTAAATCAAGCCCATCCAACGAAGTGCCAGACATTAACCCAATTGCTTTTATTTTATTTGTTGAAAGTGATTTCATAATTCAAATAACTTCTTCACATTGCCTGATTTTACTAACAAATTTTCGTAAAAGTAATCTTTTACGTTTTACTTAACAGAATGGTGTTGGTAATAATTAGTGGCAATAAATTGCAAATCCTTTTACAATAGGTCAAAAATATTAACTTTGCCTGTGAAATGCAGCTACAATGACTGACGAAGAACAATTGCTTCTGAATAGTTTGAAAATAAATGTACAGCAGTTTTTTGAAGAGTTTGCAAAGGTTGAAAACGAAAAAAAAGAGCTGGAAAATAGCGTGTTAAATTTAAAACACGAGATTGAATTATTGCAGAACGAAAAAACAGAAATCAGTCGTAAAAATGAACAGTTGAGATTAGCGACCCACCTTTTATCGGGTGTCGATGAAAACAGGGAAGCGAAGCAAAAAATAAATAGATTAATACGGGAAATTGACAAGTGTATTGCATTACTAAATAAGTAATGGACAGTGGACAAGAAAAATTTTAGAATAAATATTAAAATTGATGGTAAATATTTTCCATTAACCATCAATATTGAAGATGAAGAGAGATACCGTTTAGCTGCAAAAAGAGTAAATGAAATTGTACGCAAATATCGCGAACAATTTGGCGATCAGGACTCTAAAGATATTTTAAGAATGACTGCTTTTCAAATTGCGCTTAGCAATACTGAAATTCAGCAACGGAACGACAAGTCTCTTTTTATTGAAGAATTAAAAAACTTAAACGATGATATTTCCGACTTTTTAAAGGAAAAAGGAAAGAAATAGTGTAGTTTACAAACGTGAATATATTTATCGAAGCCCGTATAAAGTTTTGTAATAGTGTGTATTGCAAAATTTTTTACGGGTTTTTTTTATTAATTGATTAAAAATAAACAAATGGATCTAATATCGTTATTGATAGGTGTTGTCGCAGGCTTTATAGTCGGTGGCGGTTTGTCCTATGTAATCTGGAACCGGGCGTTGAATTCGAAGAAGGCACGGTTAATTGCCGAAGCTCAGGCTGAAGGTGAAGTAATTAAAAAGGATAAAATTTTACAGGCAAAAGAGAAGTTTTTGCAATTGAAATCGGACCATGAAAAGTACATTATTGAGAAAAGTGCTGATGTTAATGAATTCGAAAACCGGTTAAAACAAAAAGATAACCAGTTGAATCAACGTAGGGATGAATTGCAGAAAAAAACCAAAGAATTCGAAGTAACTAAAAGAGAAGTTGAAGTCATTAAAGAGAACTTAACTGCTCAAATGCAACGGGTTGAACACAAAACCGAAGAACTTGAAAAAATGCACCGTCAACATCTGGATAAGTTGGAGCAAATTTCGGGTTTATCAGCAGAAGAAGCTAAGTCGCAATTGGTAGAATCATTGCAGGAAGAGGCAAAAACAGAGGCCATCTCATACATTAACGAAATAATGGAAGAGGCAAAACTTACCGCCAATAAAGAAGCTAAAAAGATAGTTGTTAAATCTATCCAGCGTGTTGCAACTGAAACTGCTATTGAAAATGCAGTAACCATTTTTCATATTGAAAGTGATGAAATTAAAGGTCGCATAATTGGTCGTGAAGGTCGTAATATCAGGGCGCTGGAAGCCGCTACCGGAGTTGAAATAGTTGTTGACGATACTCCGGAAGCAATTGTACTTTCGGCATTTGATCCGGTTCGCCGTGAAATTGCCCGGTTGGCATTGCACCAGCTTGTTACCGATGGCAGAATTCATCCTGCACGAATTGAGGAAGTGGTTAGCAAAGTGAAAAAACAGATTGAAGAGGAGATTATTGAAACAGGAAAACGAACTACAATCGACCTTGGAATTCATGGATTGCATCCTGAATTGATACGTTTGATTGGTAAAATGAAATATCGTTCGTCCTACGGTCAGAACCTTTTGCAGCACTCGCGTGAAGTTGCTAATTTATCAGCGATTATGGCAGCTGAACTAGGATTAAATGTGAAAAAGGCAAAACGCGCCGGATTGTTACATGATATTGGAAAAGTGCCCGATGATGAACCGGAATTACCACATGCTGTTCTGGGTATGAAACTGGCTGAAAAATACAAAGAGAAGCCAGACATTTGTAACGCAATTGGTGCTCACCATGATGAAGTTGAAATGCAAACACTGCTTGCACCTATTGTTCAGGTTTGTGATGCTATTTCAGGAGCAAGACCTGGTGCACGTCGCGAAATTGTAGAGTCGTACATAAAGCGTTTAAAAGACCTTGAAGATTTGGCACTTTCCTATCCGGGAGTTATGAAAACGTATGCAATTCAGGCAGGCCGTGAACTTCGTGTTATTGTTGGTGCTGATAAACTTAGCGACCAGGATACAGAGCAGCTTTCTTACGATATTTCTAAAAGAATTCAGGATGAAATGACTTATCCGGGACAAATAAAGATTACAGTAATCAGGGAGACCCGAGCTGTGAGTTACGCAAAATAATAATCAAAATATAGTGATGGTTTCACGTTGAGTGAAGCCCTCACTTAAATGAATAAAGCTTTTCAATATAATTGTTGGAAAGCTTTTTTTTTGCTTAAAATAACCGCAGCAATTGTTGAATACGCTCCTTTTTGTCAATGAAATTTACTGAATGATATGAAAGCTCCAGTGATTCAACCAATAGCTTAATGAAATGTACATCCGATTTGGGTTCGGTGTATTGATGCATAGGTTGATAGTTGTTGGTGCGCAAATGATATTCAATTTCTTTAATACTTGTAATTGAACCTTTATTCGAAGGATTTATATAGAATAAAACATCCGATTGAGCTTTGTCTCCATGTACTTTTCTTGCCAATTTTGCATCAACAATTGCAACAAGCGGATTCTTGGGAAAATCAATAAACTGAGCAGGTAGCTCCAACATTCGGGCAATTATTGTGTAAAAAATACTGATGGAAACCGGATTGCCTTTTTTTGTGTCAAGCATTTGGTTCAGATAACAATTTTGAGGCGAATGTATATTTTTAAAATTGATGGAAAATTCATTCAAATTAAAAAGAAAATGGTTCAGTATGGTAATTTTTTCGAGAAGAGTGAGGGAATTATTAAGTTCAAGCCAAATTTTCTTCCTAATATTTTCAAGCTTTAACCTGATATTTGATTGATTTAAATCGGGATATTGAAAACGATCAATAATAATGAACCCGGAAAGAAGGTCGCGTTCATTTGGATCAGTTATAAGCCATTCTTCGAGTAATCTTGCTGTTTCTTTAAACTGTAGGTTTTGAATAATATTCTCAATCCTTTCCTGGCAATCACCATCAAAAATCGATTCCCATTTTTGTTCCAGAAAAGGAATTATACTGTCCGTTTCCTTTAGCAGTTCCTGTTGAACTACTTCAAAAACAGTTAAATCGGGGTCGTCAAGCAAATCAATTAAAGCACCAAGTTTACTGTTGGTCATTTTTTATTCTATTGTTAGGCGTTCCAAAACAAGTGAAATAAGTTTTTTCATTTCTTCACGATAATTTTCGTTTGCCGTTAAAACAACCCGGTTGGCTATAATTAAACAAACCGTCAGGGCTTCGTGCCCCAGCATTTTCGAAAGTCCGTAAATAGCCGAACTTTCCATTTCGAAATTCGTGATTTTATATTGATTATAGCGAAATTCTTCAATTTGTTTGTTCAGCTCCGGTACAGCCAGTGGCAAGCGAAGCACCCTTCCCTGTGGCCCATAAAATCCCGGGGCCGAAATAGTTATTCCTTTTTTGAAAATGTCGTCATCGAATTTGGAAAGCAATTTATCAGATGCATCAACTACGTAAAATGTTGGTAGTGATTTATTCCAGTTTGTAAATGTTTTAAAAGCTTTTTCAAATTCAAGATCGCAGTGTACTTCGCGGTTGGCATAAAAATTCAGCATACCATCAAACCCAATTGATTTTTGTGAAACTACAAAAGAATTCACAGGCAAATCAGGTTGAAGTCCTCCGGAAGTGCCAATTCGTACGATATTTAGCGATTTGTGTTCATTCTTAATCTTTCTCGTTTTTAAGTCGATATTAGCGAGTGCATCCAGCTCATTTAAAACAATATCAATATTATCCGTTCCAATACCTGTAGAAATTACAGTCAGTTTTTTCCCATTAAACCAGCCAGTCACAGTTTTAAACTCGCGGTTATGAACTAAAAAATCAATTTTATTAAACACTGACGAAATGGTGTCAACTCTTTCCGGATCACCAACAAGAATAATATTATCAGAAATATGCTCCGGTTTCAAATGTAAATGAAAAATCGAGCCGTCGTTATTTATAATTAGTTCTGAATGTTGAATCATTGGTATATCATTGAAAGTGTTCAAAACTATTCTATTTTATATAAAAAGGCAATTTTAAGAGCGGTAAAATATAAACAGGTAATTGTGTGAAACCTGATATTTTGCAGTATTTTGTTAAGAACTCAAAATATGTTAAATAGAGTTTGGATATTGTTTTAAATCAAAACAGTTAAAATTAGAATTTAATGGGTTTAATTTTTATTTTTGAAGCCATAAAAACTAAACGCAAATTATGTCATTTAAAATTCTCACGCTTCAGCTTTTCGGAAAGTTAAAACCAGTGGAAACTGTTGAAAAACAAAGAAAAGTATTGTTGGATGATTATAATGAATTTCAAAAAGTTGAAAGTTCAGATGAATTAAAAAAATACCTTGATCTTGAAAAAGAAATTAATTCTGACGAGTTCAAAAAGAAAAAGACAGAAATAGAATCTTTACAATTTAAAGGTAGCAGGGAATTTAACCAATTAACGGAATTTGAGAAGCTGCAAAAGAAACAAACAATACGGAAATATTTTAAAATTGCCGATTCCTCTGAATTAGAAAGGTATAATAAGTTAAAAACATCAGAGAAAATTAGCGAGTATTACAAATTGCTTGAATATGTAACCGATGGACAATTTGCCAAAGAAAAGAAGGAAATTTTAGCTCAGGTTTTTAAAGGTTCGGTTGAAGAAAAACATTGGATTGATTTCAAAAAACTTGATAAATCAAATGGGATTAAAGTGTACAGGGAGTTGCACAATTCTGATTTTTTAAAAAAGCACGAGCTTTTTACAAAATCAGAAAAATTGAAAAGCTTTGTACAACTTGGAAATATACCCGATAAAGACAAGGCGAAAGTAGAGGAATTTAAGCAGCTGAAAAATGATACTGAGATTAAAAATTATTTCAAATTCGAGAAATCGAAGAAAATAAGGATATACAGAGAAATGGCGGCCAGCCAGCAATTGACAAAATATAACGAATTAAAGGCACTTGTTGAAAACCCTGATTTTAAAAAACGTGAAGCTTTTTTGAAGGATAAAAAGAAATTCGAAAATAGCGAAGCATTTAAAAAGTACAATAAATTTAAACAATTAGGTTCGGATCCAGACTTAAAATTCTTCTTGAAATTTGAAAAATCCTCCCTTTATAAAAACTATCTTGATGTTGTTGATTCGTTTGATTTAAAGCGATATTCAGAACTTGAAACATTAACTACTTCAAAAGAATTTAAAGATCAAAAAACATATCTGGAAGATAAAAAGAAGTGGGAAAAAACTGAAGAA
>JBFHJA010000126.1:0-10184 GCA_041596165.1 Draconibacterium sp.
GAAAAATTTGACAGCGCGAAATTGGCGTACGGCGATGCACAAAAAGCCAAACCCGGCGAAACTTATCCGGTAGAAATGATTGCCAAAATCGATTCGACAGTTGAAACCCGGGCAAGGTTAGCTGCTGAAGCCGAAGCCGAAAAAGTACGTCTGGCACAGGAAGCAGCTGCTGCCGAAGCCGCCCGTCTTGCCGCAATTCAGGCAGAAAAAGACAAAAACTACAGCGAAGCAATTACAAAAGCAGACAATCTTTTCAACGAAAAATCGTATGAAAATGCAAGAAATGAATACCGCACAGCGCAAACCGTAAAACCTGAGGAAACTTATCCGCAGCAAAGAATAGAAGAGATTGGTAATGCTTTGGCCGCTGCAGCTCAAGCCAGGAAGGAAATGGAATTAGCGGATAAAAATTACTTAATGATAATACAGCAGGCAGATCGTTTCTTTGCAAGTAAGAGCTTTGATCAATCAAAAAATAAATACAATGAAGCGCTGGTTATCAAGCCAGAAGAAAGCTATCCAAAAGAACGGCTTGCAGAAATTGAAAAAATTCTACAGCAACAGATCATCGATGAAAAATACAGGATAATTATAATAGCTGCTGATGGATTTTTCAAAACCGAAAAATATTTGCAGGCAAAAACAGAATATGAAAATGCTTTGACAGTAAAATCAGACGAGCAATATCCGAAAAATCAGATTGCTAAAATAGATGATATTCTTCAAAAGGAGCAACAACGTATTCTTGCGGAAAAGCAAGCTGCGGAAGATTTGCAGCGGCGAAGTGAGGAAATTGCTGTGTTGAATAAAGAATTGGAGGCGCGTGGAGTAGCCAGCGATGCAGAACTCAAAAATATTTACGATCAATATATAAAACAAGCCGATAATCTGTTCGATATTAAACAGTTTATAGTTTCAAGGGGTTGGTATTACAAAGCGTGGGATGTTAAAACAGATGAAAACTATCCAAAACAACGTATTGATGAAATAAACCGGTTGTTAAACGGTATGATGTCCAGTCAGATCGACAGGGATTACCAAAAGTTTGTTGATTTAGCCGATTCAACTTTTCGCAATAACCAATATGCAGTTTCCCGTGGATGGTACAACAGGGCTTTGGGTGTTAAAGCAGCCGA
Organism: Draconibacterium sp.; assembly: GCA_041596165.1. Lineage (GTDB taxonomy): Bacteria > Bacteroidota > Bacteroidia > Bacteroidales > Prolixibacteraceae > Draconibacterium. Next base: position 1,137 of record JBFHJA010000126.1, read on the forward strand.
AAAATATCCAAAAGATCAGTTAAAGGAAATTGAAACTAAAATTGCAGAGCGAATGGCTGCTCAATCGGGACAACAGTTTGAAAATGATGTACAAAAAGCTTCGGCGGCTTTCGATGCCAGGAATTATAATGTAGCCCGTTTTTGGTACAAAAAAGCGCTTGGATTGCGGCCTGATGATGCTGATATCAAAAATAAACTACAGGAAATTGATAGGGCGATGAAATAAGAAAACAGTTCAGTATACAGGATCTTGTATCCAGCTCCTAAAATCCTTCAATCAGCATTTTTCGCCTTTTCTGAATCAAATCGGTTAGTTCCCTAACCATGTCCTTATTAACCTCTTTGGCCATCGGAATTACATATTGTTCGGTTTCGTCGAGGTACTGACTGATTTTGATGTCGGAAAATATATTTTGGTTAAGATCCGTAATATTGCTAATCCTGTCAGCCACTTTCAATGTTTTGGCATTATTTGAACCTGTATCTAAAATCCTTTTCAAATAATTTGCTTTAGTTTCGTTTTCATCTTTTGTTACTTCCAAAACCAATTGGGTTACTTTTTCTCCATCCAAATCTAAATGAAGTAGGATTGATTTATCCGTTGACGGAATATCCTCAAAAAGATCATGCACAAGTGCCGCTTTCAAAAGTACTGCATTAGAAAAAAATTTATAATCTAAAAGAATCCCCAGGGTTGCAAAGGCATGACGGAATTGATTTCCACCCACATACCGTTCAATTCCAATTAATGCGGTTGCCTTTACAATGTATGGTGCAAGAACCAGCGACCGGATGTTTTCTTCAGCTGTCATAAGTCAGGTTTATAATAGTAGGGATGAAATTATAGATAAATTAAGCTTGTACAATTTCTTTTTCAAATTTATGCTGAATAAATTTCAACATTTCTAAATCCAAATTGCCTGAGTAGATCCTGATAATATCAGTAACTACTGAATCCAGAATAATTACACCCCTTGCTGCGTCGAACATTGGGCTGCTTGTGTTGTTTTGAATGTGAGCGATTATCTGTGAATAATATTCCTGGGTTATAAGTTTTGATAGGGCAATGTATGCTGTTTTTTCCTGAAGATGATCGATAAAAAGGTTTTTGCCAACCTCTTCGAGGCTAAAACATTTATTTGTGCGGATAATTGCCCGATGCCCAATTTGTACTTTTTTTGCAAATTCAACTCCCTGTTTCATAAAACATTCCTGTAGTTTATTTATCATGGCATAATTTGGAAAGTTTTTTATTCTGATTGCGGGATAATGTTCGTTTGAAAAATCAAGTACCGAAACTGCAACATTTATAGTCTGTATACAATTTAAATCAATAAGTTTTGCAAACCGCAATACTTCCTGTAGAGAATAATAAGGGATTGTAAACAGGAACAGCGAATTCGGTTTGGTTTGCATGTTAAATGGCGCAACTCCAAAATAATCGGAATAAGGCATGTTTGCTTCTGCAACGCAAGTGTTTTTTGCAATGTTGCTTGTAATTGGGACAATTGATTCTTCTTTAATAATTGATCCGCAAATCTGGATGAGTTGTTTTGTTTCCATGACGTCTGTTTTATATGGCAGTTGAACGTTAGAATACACCGAGTATCAATTATTTATACTTCAGTTTGTTGCTATGGTTACTATTTTATCAGGTTAATTTTTATGTTATAAAAGCATTTTTTAAACCTAATTTATATTGAATATAAGTTTACATCCGAAAATATTTTACATCGAATTGTTAATTTTACAATCCTAAATCAACTGTCTGTCACTTAGCCGGAATTTTAAAATTTAACATATTTATTTTATGAAAAATCTATTTTTTTTTCTTTTACTACTTTTGTCTGGAATTTCATGTTTCGCACAAACCGAGATTGAGAAGGGTTTGAATGCCATTACACAAGATGCTGTTAAAGGTCAGTTGGAATTTCTTGCATCCGACTGGACAGAAGGGCGGGCAGTTGGCACAAAAGGGGAATACATTTCAGGCGATTACATTGCTTCCATGTTTAAAGTATATGGCATAAAACCGTTTGGCGATGAAGAAATAGACAGACTTTCAAGACGGGAAATGATGGCTGGTTTACGTCCAAAAACTGGACTTTCCTATTTTCAGAATTTTAGTTTGATACAATATGAACCCGGCGAAGTACAAACTTTCTCCGTGGTTTCAAATGGAATTAACAGTGAAAAATCAGTCGATTTTGCATATAAAACCGATTTCAATGTGCGGACTGGCGCTGTTGCACAATCGGCAAAAGCACCTGTTGTTTTTGTTGGATATGGTTTTGTAAACGATGAAAAAGGATACAGTGATTTGAAAAAAGTTAACCTTTCAGGAAAAATTGCGGTGGTACTTTCCGGATTTCCAGGTCACAAAGACACAGCTTCCATTGCTTATAAAAAGTTTGCACCAGAAGGCCGATATGCAAGATATTATTTGGAACGAAACAAAATCGAACAACTTGAAAAGGCCGGAGCTATTGCAATTATTCAAATCAATCCCGATGCCGATCCAATGTTGTCGTGGGCGCAAAATCAGATTTACCCCGTAAAAGGAAATCATTATGAGGCTGATAAACCACTGGGGTCGTACTATAATACTTCAATGGCAATGCCTGCAGATTCTTTGACTTCAAATATCCCAACATTTACAGTTACGCCTCGATTGGCAAATGAAATCATTTCAGGAACGGGAGTAAATTTTGCTCACTTTGAAAAAACTGCTGCTGAAAAAATGGTTCCTGCGTCAAGGGAATTGCCGGGCAAAATTGTAGCGTTTAAAACAACAGTTAAATCTGAAGTTGTGAAAGCACGCAATGTTTTGGGTTATATCGAAGGCGAGAAAAAAGATGAGTTTATTGTTGTCGGCGGACATTACGATCATCTTGGAAAATATGACGGATACATTTGGAATGGAGCCGATGATAATGCATCGGGAACAGTTGGAGTAATGACGATTGCAAAAGCGTTTATGGCAACAGGTAAAAAACCCGAAAAATCAATCATTTTTGCTGCCTGGACCGGCGAGGAAAAAGGCTTGTTTGGCTCGAAATATTTTGTACAGCAAGCGCAAAAAAACAATTTGAATGTTGTATTGAACCTTAACTATGACATGATTGCGAGGGACGAGGAAAAAGATTCGCTGAAAAACATGGCTGACATGGTTTATACTAAAGCAAATACCGGAATTGCAGATCTTACTAAAAAGAACATTTCTGATTACAACATTAATCTCGACCTGTCGTACAGCGCTTCTGATAAACCTTCGGGCGGCAGCGACCATGCTCCTTTTGCCGAGGCTGGAATCCCAATCTTCTATTTCATGGCAGCCATGCACCCCGATTATCATCAGCCATCCGACGAACTGAGCAAAATCAACTGGGAGAAAATGACAAATATTATCCGTCTCGGATTTCTGAATACATGGGAATTTGCGAATGGTGATGCGTATTTGCCTATAACTCCGGTCGTTGATTTACCTGGATCGCCAAAACGATAAAAGTAGGGTCAGTAGAATCCTTTCTACCGATTCTAAAATTAAGGATCAGAAAAAATCATAGACTTAGAAATCCTGATTTTTATATGAACCTTTCATCTTGTCAAGGCGGTTAGAATCTTGTATCTTTCAAACTTTAACTGTAACATAATCAATCATGAAAAATCAAATCAAACTTCTTTCACTTTTTCTCGCGGTTATATTTTTAAATGGATGTTCCGATAATGCAAAAGTTCCTTCTTATTTAAAGGATTATCAAAAAGAGTATCGCGAAAATCCAAAACAGGCAAATTTGCTTTGGTTTAAAGATGCTAAATATGGAATGTTTATACATTACGGGTTATACAGCAATCTGGGAAAAGGGGAGTGGGTTCAGTTGAGAGATACTATTCCTGTTACCGAATACGCAAAATTGAAAGACAGTTTTACTGCTGAGAAATTTTCTGCGGATGAAATTACTGAAACTGCTTTAGATGCAGGAATGAAATACATAACAATTACTTCGAAACACCACGATGGGTTTTGCCTGTTTGAAACGAATGCAACTGATTTTAATGTGTTGAATTCTCCGGCAAAAAGGGATTTGATTAAAGAACTTTATGATACCTGCGAGCAAAAAGGGTTAGGACTATTTTTATACTATTCCTATGGTGCCGACTGGAAACATCCCTATTTTTATTCAAGGGAAAGTGGCTGGAATAATGCAAGGCCGGCATATACAGAAGCGCAACCCGAATATAAATTTGAAAAAGATGAGGATTTCAAAATTTATGTCGATTTTGTTCATCAGCAAATCACTGAACTGCTTACACAATATCCCAATATTGCAGGCATCTGGTTCGACCCTATTATGGGATTTTATAATCGTCCCGATTTATTTCCGATTGACTCGACTTATGCTTTAATCCGAAAAATATCGCCTCATGCATTAATTTCGTTTAAACAAGGTGCAAACGGCGATGAAGATTTTATGGCTCCCGAACGGGGAGGAAGTGTTAAGGTTGGCGAACAATTTGAAGTCGCGAAAATTGCCTATGAAAAGAATAAGGACAAACCTCGCGAGATTTGCAATACATTACAGGATCACGCATGGGGCTACAATAAACATGAGGATGGCAAACATAAATCAGCTGCCGAAATCATTGAACTGCTGCACGACGCTGAAAAGTCAAATGCAAATTTATTGTTGAATGTTGGCCCCAAAGGCGACGGCTCATTTCCTGAAGAAGATATTGTAGCGTTGAAAGAAGCAGGAGAGATTTTATTAAAAGAAGAAAAATAGCACATCCATTTTGTCAAGAGGCTAGAAGAATCTTACCATGTTGAGTTAATTTATGTTTGAGATTTGGGCTAAAGCTTATTTTGAAGTTTCCAGTAACTAGACACAGACTTGACGCTTGGTTGAGTTAATATTATGTGCATGAGGGCTTTAGTGTAAATAATCCTGTGGCAATCCGACGTTAACGTTTTTCAATATCCATTGCCGTTTAATTCATCAATCGGTTTCAGGGTTCAATTTCGGGATTCAGACAAAAAAATCTTTTCTTTGCACCAAATTATAATAGGATGAAAAAGAAGAGAGTGAATGTGGTTACAATGGGTTGTTCGAAAAACCTTGTTGATTCGGAGGTGTTGCTCAACCAGTTGGAACGTGGGAAGTTTGAGGTGATGCACGATTCAAATGAAACTGATTTTGATGCTGTTTTTGTAAATACATGCGGATTTATTCACGATGCAAAACAGGAATCAATTGATATGATTTTGGATTATGCCGAAGCCAAAAAACGCGGCGAAATCAATAAACTTTATGTGATGGGTTGCCTTTCTGAACGCTATCAAAACGACCTTGAAAAAGAATTGCCTGAAGTTGATCGCTATTTTGGTAAATTCGATATGAAAGCAATGGTTGACGAATTGAAAGTAACTTTTCATCCCGAATACATTTACGAACGTAAAATCACAACTCCGTCACATTTTGCCTATTTGAAAGTTTCGGAAGGGTGCAACCGTTCATGTTCATTTTGCGCAATCCCGATGATGACTGGCCGCCACAAGTCGCGCACAATCGAAAGTCTGGTAATGGAAGCCCGTTATCTTGCCAAAAAAGGAGTAAAAGAAATCCTGTTGATTGCGCAGGAATTATCATATTACGGAATTGATATTTACGGTAAAAGCCGCCTCACAGATTTAATCAATCTGATTTCAGAAATCGACGGTATTGAGTGGATTCGGCTGCATTATTTGTACCCGACAAAATTTCCCTACGAAATACTCCCGGTAATGCGCGAAAACCCCAAATTGTGCAAGTATGTGGATATGCCGCTGCAACACATTGCCAACCCGGTACTTAAAAATATGATGCGCCACGTTACCCGCGAAGAAACCGAAACGCTGATTAAAAGAATTAAAGAAGAAGTGCCAGGAGTAGTTTTGCGCACAACAATGTTAGTTGGTTTTCCCGGAGAAACTGAAGCTGATTATGATGAACTGAAAGCGTTTATTGAGGAAATGAAATTCGAGCGCCTGGGCGTATTCCCTTTCTCAAATGAAGATGGAACTTATGCGCACAAGCATTTTAAAGACGACGTTCCGGAAGAAGAAAAGCAGGGGCGCGCCGATGAAATAATGGAAATTCAGCAACAAATTTCGGCTGACCTCAACCGCCAAAAAGTAGGGAAAACTTTGAAAGTAATTATTGACAAAAAAGAAGGCGAATTTTATATCGGCCGTACCGAATTTGATTCGCCGGAAGTAGATGGAGAGGTTTTGATAACTTCTTCCGGCGAACTGAGAAATGGCGATTTTGTAAACGTAAAAATTACTGGGTCAGAGGATTATGATTTATATGGGGAAGTGATTTAGATCATGTTCCATCTAAAATCAGGATGTTCAGTTTTGTTTTTTTGAAGCAGGATATTGTGGAATTGAAAAGGTTTCGCAATTAAGGTTTCTGTCTGTTTTAGTCAACTTTCGTCAATTTCTTAAACGGGGCAATAAATAGCTTAATAAATGGAATCCGCCTGGGAAAAGTATGTTCTGCCATTTAAATCGATAAATTATTAGGGAATAATTAGCTTAAGCTGTATTAAATATAAATATCAGTAATTTTAAGTTGCTAAAAAAATAGCAGGTTCTGGAAATCTTAAAAACCGATAATTAATATTTGTAATCAATTGTTTTCAGACTGAGTTAAATGATTGACCTTAAGAGAATTATATTGCTTTGTTATTTGACTTTTTTCTCTGGTTATGTATTTTGTGCCGATCCTCCGGAAAAGAAAAACCTTGGATTTGAAAAAGGTAATTTTGATGGTTGGGTGGGTTACCAGTGGCAATACAGTACCGAAGTACCATCCATAAATACTTCGCCGGCTGTTGTAGTTCTTCCCACGCCGCGCAGACATGTTATCATTAGCGATCAATCGGCCTATGATGTATACACAGGGGGTAAACTGAAAAAAATCCCGGATGGATACAAATATTCAGCCCGTTTGGGAGATGTAATTTATAGCAATGCTGACTCGAGACCGCGGGACTGGGAGCAAAGTCTGCGTTACACAATGACTGTTGATTCAACAAATGCATTGCTGATATTGAAATTTGCCTGTGTACTGCAATTTGCAGGCGACCACTCGGCTCTTATGGAACCACGTTTCCGGCTTACACTTTATGATGAAAAGGAAAAGATCCTCCCCGATTGTGCAAATTATGACGTTTATGCTTCAAATGACAATGTAGCTGGTTTTCAGAGTTATACTCCATCAGGTTATAATGATCCTGTTAAATGGAGAGACTGGATAACAGTGGGTACTGATCTGACTAAATATATTGGACAGAAAATTACAGTAGAATTTATGTCGGCTGATTGTACGGGCCAATATCATTTCGGTTATGCCTATTTTGTCGCCGATTGCATGCCTATGCAAATAACTGTCAATTATTGCACAAACGACATTAATGCTACATTATCAGCTCCTTCCGGATTTTCTGTCTATAACTGGACCGATGTAAACGGGAATGTGGCAGGGAGTGAACAAAACCTTGTTGTCGAAAATCCAAAAGAAGGCGAAAAATATTATTGCAGTTTAGAATCGGAAACGGGATGTACAATTGACAGCCTTTTTGCTGTGATAAAAAGATATGAACCTAAAGCTGATTTTTCTTCAAAAATGATTGATTGTTTTTCGAACGAGGTTCAGATTATTAATAATTCAACTACTAATACAGGTAAATTGGATTATCTGTGGGATTTTGGCGATAACAACAGTTTAACCGAAGAAAGTCCGTATTATAAATTTGAAACTTCCGGAATGCACGAAGTGGGATTAATTATATATAATCCACCGTCTGGTTGCACAGACACTCTTGTTAAACAGGTTGAATCGTTTTCACCACCATTAATAGGATTTAATGGAGATACAACTTATTGCCCTGGAATGGAAACCGAACTTTCTGCTTTTGGTGCATACAGTTACGAATGGAGTACGGGGGATTCTTCTGAAATTGTTTCTTTTGAGGAAAATACGGCCGGATATCATTGGTTGCTGGGGTATTCAACCGAGGAAGAAGGATGTGTTTCGGATACAATTCATTTTTCAATTTCCAAAGAACCCGACTGGGTATTCAGTTTAACAGGTGATACAATTTTGTGTGAAGGATATACTCAATCGCTTGTTGCCAATGGCGCTGTTAATTATAGCTGGAATACAGGCGCAACAAGCGATTCAATTGTAATTCAATTGGGTGGACAATATACTGTTACAGGAACAAACTTACGCGGTTGTGAAAAAAAACTTGCAATAAATGTTACAGATATTGCTACCCCTCAAATGAGTTTTACTCTCAATCCATTTTCGGTCGATAAACGGCACAACGAAGTATTTTGTTCTGCAAGCTCAGCCGATGATGTGCTTTTTCAATGGAATATGGACGATGGTACCATTGTAAATACGGCAAACTTTACGCATTATTATACAATTCCAACCGAGTTCGTTACATTTAACGTATCAGTAACCGCCACCAACAAATCAGGATGCTTTAATACCCAAACTGCCGATGTTTTTGTGGAGTTGTATGTCCCAAATGTTTTTACACCCAACAACGATGGGGTGAACGATTTTTTTATGCCGGGATTTGATATCACAATTGTTGACCGGCAGGGAATTCTTTTGTATGCCGGACAAAACGGCTGGAACGGTATGTACAATGGGAAAAACATGGATCCGGACACCTATTTTTATGAAATAGATTATACTGATGCATATCTGCAGGAAAGGTCAAAAAAGGGATTTGTTACACTTGTGCGATAAATCGGAAATGAAAAATAAAATCAATCTCATCGTTTTCGGAATCCTTTTATTGTCAGGGTTATACGCAAATGGTCAGGCTGATATTTCAACAACAACACACTGGTATAACCGATCCATTTACAATCCTGCATCCATTGCCCGCGACGGGTATATTTATTTTTTCTCCAATGTGCGTAAACAGTGGATTGAAATTGATGGCTCGCCAACAGTTAATAACTTTCATGCTTCAGGATATTCA
>JBFHJA010000127.1:0-10160 GCA_041596165.1 Draconibacterium sp.
CCCATAACAAGTTTCGATGAATCAGGTTTTTGCGCACTCAGTGTTTGCAAAACAAAACAAAAAATCAATATAGAAAATCCCTTTTTCAAATCACTTCAATTTACGGTATAAAAGTAGAACGTTTAATTCATTCCGCAATTACCACTCCTGCAAAGTTTATATCTTTGACCATGGTTATTAAATGCACATAAATCAATTAATATGAAAACCTGCATTAATTCTGAATTTGGAAAATTGGAAGGTGTAATTGTTCATCAGCCAGGTTCTGAGGTTGAAAATATGACACCTGAAAATGCTGAACGTGCGCTGTATAGTGATATTTTAAACCTTTCTATTGCATCAAAAGAATTTGCTTTGCTTGAAGGAGTTCTTAAATCTGTTACTTCCGTTTTTCACGTTAAAAATCTACTCTCAGAAATTTTGAAAGATGAAAATGTGAAAATTAAGCTGTTAAAAGATATTTGTCAAAGTGAGGGAAATGTTGCGAATCCAAATCTGTTGGCTGAAAATCCGACAGAAATTTTAGCCAATCTTTTAATCGAAGGAGTTGTGCTGGAGAAAAACAACCTTACAAATTATTTAACCAATGAGCGCTTTTTGCTTCGCCCCTTGCACAATCTTTTTTTTACTCGCGATTCGGCAATGGGAATGAACGACCACATGATAATCGGTAAAATGGCCAATCCGGTTCGTGAACGAGAAACCCTGATTATGGAGGCAATCTTTAATAATCACCCGCTGATTGAAACAAAAACTTTAAATCCTGCAAAACCTAAGTCTGGAATTGGATTTAATCCAAAATACACATTGGAAGGAGGCGATTTTCAGATTGCACAGGAAAATGTATTTGTTATTGGGACCGGAGCAAGGACGAGCACACAGGGAATCGATTTTGTTATTGAAAATATCAAGCAGTTAAAAACTGAAAAACAGCATATTATTGTGCAGGAGCTTCCGTCAACGCCCGAATCGTTTATTCATCTCGATATGGTTTTTACTTTTTTAAATACCGATTCATGCATGATTTATGAGCCGATAATTACTAAAATGAACCGATTGCGGACAATCCATATTCAGATTGAAAACAGAAAAGTGACAAAAATTGAAGAAAACCCAAATATTTTGGCGGCTTTGCAAAAAATTGGCATCGATTTAAAACCTGTTTTCTGCGGTGGTACAACCGATTCATGGATTCAGGAACGCGAGCAATACCATAGTGGCGCCAACTTTTTTGCATTTGCACCAGGCAAAGTAATTGGCTACGAGCGCAACAACCACACCATCGACGAATTAAGCAACAATGGTTTTGAAGTTTTAAAAGCTATCGATGTAATTGAAGGTAAAGTTTCGGTTGATAATTATAAAAAGTGTGTTGTGTTGATTGCTGGCTCCGAACTTGCACGCGGCGGTGGGGGCGCGCGGTGTATGACAATGCCGGTGAGAAGAGGGAAAGTGGAATGGTAAATGAAGCCTCCCAAAAACTTCCCCGAAAGGGAAGTATTATGAACACAATCCTTTAATAATATTTGAATTCAACTTAATAATTTTGAATAATCTGAAATGCGAAAACTTAGAAATAACGAATTAAACCGCTTATCTGTTGATGAATACAAATCGGTATCGAAAACACCGTTGGTTGTAGTCCTCGATAATATTCGAAGTTGCAATAATATTGGTTCGGTGTTTCGTACCTCCGATGCATTGCTTATAGAAAAGATTTATTTATGCGGTATTACTGCAACCCCGCCGAATGCCGAAATTCATAAAACAGCACTCGATGCTGAAAAATCAGTGGAGTGGGATTATTTTGAAAAAACCGAAGAAGCTATCACACAACTTCAAAATAGCGGATATAAAGTTTATGCAATTGAACAGGTGGAAAAAAGCATTATGTTACCCGATTTTAAACCTGAAAGAGACGAAAAGGTTGCAGTTGTTTTTGGCAACGAGGTAAAAGGAGTGCAGCAAAAAGTTGTAAATCTCTGTAACGGAAGCATCGAAATCCCTCAGTTTGGTACCAAACATTCCTTCAATGTTTCTGTAAGTGCAGGGATTATTTTGTGGGATTTATTCCAAAAATTGAGGTAGTTTTTATTCGTTCTTTTCACCGGCTGACTCAAAATCATTCGATGAATATTTCAGTTTCAAATCAAATTCAAAATAAATCACTGAAAAATTTATATTTGAATAGTCAAAAACTAATGAACTCAAATCGCTTAAATCATGGACACCCCGGAAATTATACCAGAAGAATTTCTCCAATACATTTGGGAAAACAGGCTTTTTTCTGCTGACAACATGAAAACTGTAATCGGAGAAGAACTTGAAATTATAAATGTAGGCAAGCGAAATACCGATTCTGGCCCCGATTTTTTTAACGCAAAAATAAAAATCGACGATACAATTTGGGTAGGTAATATTGAAATTCACAAAAATGCAAGCGAATGGAACAAGCACAACCATCAATCAAACAAAGCTTACAACAATGTAATTTTGCATGTAGTTGAAAATAGTGATTCGCCTATTTTTCGCAGCAATGGGGAAGAAATACCGGTTTTCGTTTTAAAATATCCTTCACATTTAAAAACAAATTACCAAAACCTGCTGGATGCAAAAACCTGGATAGCCTGCGAAAACCAGTTCCATAAAATCGATCCCATTATTTTGCAGCTCGGATTTAATCGTTTGATGGTTGAACGACTTGAAAACAAAACCGAAGAAATTTTAACCCGACTTCAACAAAATAATTCCGACTGGAACACAACTTTTTATCAGGTATTGGCCCGTATGTTTGGGTTTAAGGTAAATGCCCTGCCTTTTGAATTATTGGCAAAGTCCTTGCCACTTGAAGTTCTGGCAAAACATAAAAGTTCTCTTTTTCAAATTGAATCACTGCTTTTTGGTAATTCTGGTCTGCTAAACGACCAGCTTTTGGGTGATGAATACTACCTCAACTTAAGAGATGAATATGCATTTTTGTACAAAAAATACAAACTTAAAGGCATCGAAAGTCATTTGTGGAAATTTATGCGGTTACGCCCGGGAAATTTCCCTACCGTAAGAATTTCGCAATTTGCAGCATTGATTCATCGCTCACATGGTTTGTTTTCAAAAATTATTGAGATTGAAGATTTAGACATTCTGAAAAAACTTTTCAAAGTTGAAGCTTCTGAATACTGGAATGTACATTATAGTTTTAACAAAAAATCCAAACGAAATTCAATTAAGGAGCTAGGCGAAACTTCGGTTAATATGCTAATTATAAATGTAGTAATTCCCTTCCTTTTTGTTTATGGTGAAAAACAAAATAAAGAATACCTAAAAAACAGGGCGCTTGAATTTTTGGAAAAATTGCCTCCAGAGCAAAATTCGATAGTTGAAAAGTGGGAAAAATTGGGTGTAAATGCTCGATCGGCATTTGAAAGCCAAGCGTTACTCCAACTTAAAAATAAATTCTGTGAACGGAAAAAATGTTTAAATTGCCAAATCGGAGTTAAATTGGTAAAAAGCGTATAAAGCAAATGAGCCAGCAGTATTACAATAAATTTCAGGAAGAATCAAACCTGACCATCAAAATTGGTGTTGGGGTGCTTGTATCGCTTATTGGTGTGGGTACTTTAGGGTACCATTTAATTGAAGGTTGGGAGATAATTGACTGTTTGTACATGACAATTATTACCATTGCAACTGTTGGTTTTAAAGAGGTTGGACCTCTTTCAACAGGTGGGAAAATTTTTACAATGGGGTTGATTGTTACAAGTTTAAGTAGTTTGGCTTATGTTGGAACAAGCATAGCACGTTTTGTTTTTGATGGCGATTTGGCTAATTATATAAAAACATACAGGGTGGACAAAAAAATTGAAAAACTGAAAAACCACGTAATAATTGTTGGTTATGGCCGCAACGGTGAGCAGGCCGCCGTTGAACTGGCTGAACATGGTGTCGAATTTGTTATTATTGACAGACGCGATAATGTAATTTCGAGAGTTAGGGAAGATCGCGAACTACTGTACATTAAAGGAGATGCAACTCACGAGGAAGTGCTGGAGCAGGCTAGGATTTATGATGCCCGAGCATTAATAGCTACAACACCCAATGATGCCGATAATGTTTTTGTAGTTCTTACCGCACGCAGCATGAATCCTGGTTTAACAGTTATTAGCCGTGCCTCGGAAATGGGATCGCAAATGAAACTAAAACGTGCTGGCGCTACCAATGTAATTATGCCCGAACGAATTGGTGGTCAGCGAATGGCGAAATTGGTTCATCAGCCCGATATTGTGGAATTTCTGGAATATATTCTTCTGCAAAAAACACAGGATGTGAGTCTTGAAGAAATTTCATGCAGAAACCTTGCACAACAATTTGTGGGTAGATCAATAAGTGATTTAAAGGTTCGCGAAGTTTCCGGAGCAAATATCATTGGCATTAAAACTGGCGGAGCACGATATATTTTTAATCCTGATCCGAAAATGATTGTATCGCGAAACGACCAGCTTTTTGTCCTGGGAAGCCCTGTCCAAATAAAAAAAATGAAAGAAGCGCTGGAATTATAAACGATTCAACCCTTTCCCAAATTTCCCTTTTTTAATTCTTGCTAAAGCCTATTTAGCATTATTCTCAATGTCATACCTTGTTTTGTGCCTCATAAACTTTTGCAATATATTTATGTTTATATGCTGTAAAACAGTTTAAAATGAGGAAACTAAAGCTTCAGGTACAAATAACCGTTGATGGATTTATAGCCGGACCTATTGGTGAAATGAATTGGATGGTTTGGGACTGGGATGAGGAATTAAAACAATATGTGGCAGATATTACAGAACCTGTTGATTGTATTGTGATGGGAAGAAACCTCGCCGAGGGTTTTATTCCCCACTGGGCGAATGTGGCAGCAAATTCGGATGATTCGGAAAATGCTGCAGGCAGGAAGTTTACGGATACAAAAAAAATTGTTTTCTCCAAAACACTCAGCAGTTCAGATGCAATTGTTAAAACATGGAACAATACATTTTTGGCAAATGGCGATTTAGTTCGTGAAATAAATCAAATAAAAGCTCAGAAAGGGAAAGACATTATCGTTTATGGTGGTGCAACCTTTGTGTCAGAGCTCGTTAAATACCGACTCATCGATGAGTTTTATTTGTTTATCAATCCTGCGGCAATAGGTAGCGGAATGACTATATTCGGTAAACTTGAGACAATACAAAATCTGACTTTAATAGAATCAACAAAATTTGATTGCGGAATTGTTGTGCTGAATTATAAACCGAAACAACACTGAATGAATAAATTTATTGGGAAGTATTCGATACCTTTATCAAAAAGTAGTTTTCGATGATTATTATTTCAAACTATATTAGACGAATTTCATAATTGCATACAATGAAAAAAAAATCGGAATTCGGCAGCTGGTTAAACCTCTCGCTTTATTTTAATAAATCTGCAAAAGCCTCGAAAAAGAAAAGGAAACAAAATTTATAATCAATTAATTAACTGAAATTATGGAACTTAAAATTAACATGTTGGCAATTCTTGTTGCGGTGATTGCAAATTTCGTACTTGGATTTATTTGGTATACACCACTTTTCGGGAAAGTTTGGGGTAGAGAAATGGGTTATGATCCTAACGAGCAACCCGATAAATCGGCCATGTTTAAAGGAATGGCTTTTATGCTGATTGGCAATTTTCTTTTGGCTTATGTTTTATCGCATAACATTGCGGCCTGGATGTTTGTTCCGGGAATTAAGGAAATGGGACCATTGGGAAATGCCTTAAACACAGCTGTTTTTACATGGCTGGGTTTTTATCTTCCAGGTCAGTTGGGTGCAACGGTTTGGGAGAAAAACTCATGGAAACTTTTTGCCATTAACACGGGCTATCATCTGGCTTCGCTGTTGGTTGTCGCATTTATTATTACTTACTGGATTTGGTGAAGAACATGAATCCAATCATCAGAAATATTCTGGCAGTTTTAGTGGGTGTAATTGGTGGAAGTGCCGTTAATATGGGAATCGTAATGATTAGCGGATCAATAATACCACCACCCAACGGAGCCGATGTTACAACCATGGAAGGATTGAAGGAATCGATTCATTTATTCCAGCCAAAGCATTTTGTTTTTCCTTTTTTAGCCCACGCATTAGGTACATTTGTAGGTGCATTGCTCGCTGCAATTATTGCTGCAAATCGTAAAATGCTGTTCGCTCTGGTTATAGGCGGATTTTTCCTTGCCGGAGGAGTTGCAAATGTTTTAATGCTGCCTTCGCCAACCTGGTTTACAATTTTAGATTTGCTTGGTGCGTATATCCCAATGGCTTTTTTCGCCGTGAAATTGGTTCAGAAAAGGCGGTGAACGATCGATATGTTTTTTATCTGTCAGGTGACTTCCCATCACCCGGCGAATAAATTTGTCAATCATTTTTTGTTTATATCAACACTCTAAGGTCATAAATATCTTGTACTTAAAAAAACGGGATACCACCGGATACTTAAATATGATTAATTTCTTTTATTTAGATATTAATTAAAGTTCCGGCTTTTTTTAAATTGTTTTTAGCATAGTGTATTAACTTTAAAACATGTAAAATTTTAAACCAATAAAAATGAAATTGAATCTGATAACACCCTTGATTTTAAGTCTATTTCTTTTCTCCAATCTCAATGCAATTAGCCAAAAGAAAGAGAAATCTGGAAATGAAAAACCCGCCGGGTTGAGTTTGTCGAACCCAAATATCATTTTTATTCTTACGGATGATCAACGGTTTGACGCGCTTCATTACGCAGGTAACAAAATCATTCAAACTCCCGAAATGGACAAGTTAGCTGAAACTGGTGTATATTTCAGTCATGCAATAGTAACTACACCTATTTGTGCAGCCAGCCGGGCAAGTATATTTAGTGGTTTGCACGAACGCACACACAAATATACTTTTCAAACCGGTGATATGAGAAGCGAATATATGGCTGAATCTTATCCGGTTCTTCTGAAAAATGCTGGTTATTACACTGGTTTTTTTGGAAAATTTGGGGTGAACTTTTCCGAAAAGAAAAAGCTTTTTGATGTGATGGATGATTATGACAGGAATGGCCAATTTCCTGATAGACGCGGGTATTATTACAAAAAATTTGGCGAAGATACGGTTCATCTCACGCGTTACACTGGGCAGCAAGCACTTGATTTTATTGATAAAGCACCAGCAGACAAACCATTTTGTTTGTCGTTGAGTTTTAGCGCGCCACACGCTCACGACAATGCTCCCGACCAATATTTTTGGCAGGAAGAATCCGATAAATTATATCAGAACATGCTGATGCCCGGAGCTGATTTGGCCGACGACACGTATTTTAATGCCTTGCCTTTACCTGTCCGTGAGGGATTTAACCGTTTGCGCTGGACCTGGCGATATGACACTCCGGAAAAATATCAACATAGTGTAAAAGGATATTACCGGATGATTCATGGAATCGACCTCGAAATCGCCAAAATCAGAAAAAAGCTTGCAGAAACCGGTCAGGATAAAAACACTGTAATTATTTTAATGGGCGACAATGGTTATTTTCTTGGCGAACGTCAACTTGCCGGTAAATGGCTGATGTACGACAACTCAATCCGTGTACCCTTGATTGTTTTCGATCCTCGTGTGAAAAAACATCGGGATACAGATATGATGGCTTTAAATATTGATGTTCCGGCAACGATTTTAGATTTGGCTGGAGTAAAAATCCCTGCTACTTATCACGGAAAAAGTTTGATGCCTTTTGTTTCAGGGAAAGAAAAATCGCTTAACCGCGACACAATATTAATCGAGCATCTTTGGGAGTTTGACAATATTCCACCCAGCGAAGGGGTGCGCACTGCCGAATGGAAATATATGCGATATATCAATAATAAATCGTCTGAAGAACTTTATAATTTGAAGAGCGATCCCAAAGAAATAAACAACCTCGCTAATAAACCCGAATATCAAAAAGTGCTTCAGGAATTTCGTCGTAAAAATGATGAACTTGGTAAAAAATATGCCGATCCGTATTCAGGGATTCCATCGGGTTTAACAATAGAACATATTCGCGAACCACGATTCACAAAAATAATCGATAGTAAGCCTGAATTTAGCTGGATTGTACCAAACGAAGCTGTTATTCAAAAAGCTTATCAGGTTTTGGTGTCATCCTCAAAGGAAAAAATAGATATGAACATTGGCGATGTCTGGAACAGTGGAAATGTGCGAAGCAACAAGTCAACTGATGTGGAATTAGGAAGCGAACCTTTAAAACCAAATACTACCTATTTTTGGAAAGTGCGGATTTTCGACAAAGATAACCGGCTTTCGGAATATTCAGATCCTCAGCAATTTACTACCGGAGAGTTTGGCGAAAAACTCACTTCGCACAACTGGTTTCAAATTGAAAAAATAAAACCAGTTGATTTAAGAAAGAATTCCGACGGAAGTTATTTTGCCGATTTTGGCAAAGATGCTTTTGCTACACTGCAAATCAATTATTCTGCAAAAAGCTCAGCAACATTGACAATCCGTCTGGGAGAAAAACTACTCGATGGCAAAATCGATAGAAATCCCGGTGGAACAATCCGGTTTGCAGAATTGAAATTGAATGTATCTCCCGAAAAAACAAATTACCAGATCGAACTTGTCCCAGATGTGAGAAATACAAAATCAATAGCTGTTGCAATGCCTGATTCATTCCCTGTAATCTTACCATTCAGATATGCTGAAATTGAGAATGCAGAAAACCTGCAAAAAAATGATTTAACCCAAATTGCCTATTTCAATTATTTCGATATTAATACAAGCTCATTTACAAGTTCCGACGATATTTTAAACCAGGTTTGGGAACTTTGTAAATACTCTCAAAAAGCTACTTCGTTTTCAGGTTATTATGTTGATGGCGATCGCGAGCGAATTGCTTACGAGGGTGATGCGTACCTCAATCAGTTAAGTCATTATTCCGTTGATAATGAATATGCAATTGCCCGAAAAACCATTGAGTATTTTATGGATGTTCCAACATGGCCAACCGAATGGCAGTTGCATGTGGCATTGCTTTTTTATCAGGATTACATGTTTACAGGAAATACCGAGCTGATTGAGAAATATTACGAGCCACTGAAATATAAAACTTTAATGGAGTTGGAATATAAAGATGGTTTAATTAGTACATTTTCCCCAAAATTGACTGGCGCTTTTATGGCTAAACTGGGATTTGCAGACACAACACAAAGAGTTCGCGACATTGTTGATTGGCCACCAGGACAGAAAGATACAGGTTGGAAATTGCCGAATGACTGGCCACAAGGGGAACGTGATGGATTCGTGTTTACACCGATAAACACAGTTATCAACAGTTTCTACTATCAGAATATGAAAATTATGGCCGAATTTGCCCGGGTGCTTAATAAACCTGAAGAGGAGTTGGATTTTGAAATGCGTGCTGCAAAAGTGAAAAAATCAATGAATGACTATTTATTTGATAAAAGCGGCGGTTATTATAAAGATGGCATAGAAACCGACCATGGCGCTATTCACTCCAATATGTTGCCTCTTGCCTTTGGAATTGTACCGGATGCTTACAAAAAACAGGTTGCCGATTATATAAAAACCCGCGGTATGGGTTGCAGTGTTTATGGGGCACAGTTTTTAATGGAAGCTCTGTATAACGCTGGTGCTGCCGATTACGCGCTTGAATTAATGACTGCTACAAACGACCGCAGCTGGTATAACATGATAAAAGTTGGATCAACAATTACAATGGAAGCCTGGGATATGAAATACAAACCCAACTCCGATTGGAATCACGCCTGGGGCGCTGCTCCTGCTAATATTATCCCTCGTGGATTATGGGGAATCCAACCTAAAATTCCTGGTTTTGGAGTGGTTACTATAAAACCACAAATGGGAAGTCTGAAAAGCAGCTCCATTGTTGTACCAACCATCAAAGGGCAAATTAAGGGAGAATACAAACGTGTAAATGCCCGTTTAACGCATTATACAATTGAAATCCCTGCAAATGTTGTGGGAGAATTCAATTCCGGATTTTCAGCAGAAGATGTTGTTACTGTTAACGGCGAAACTGTAAACCTTTTGTTTGGGTCAATTCGTTTAAATCCCGGCGTAAATGTTATAGAAGTAAAGGTAAACTCG
>JBFHJA010000128.1:0-10156 GCA_041596165.1 Draconibacterium sp.
CCCGGATCAACTGTTTTAAAGATATTGAATTGTGAGGTTTCAAAAGATATGGGACCATTGAGAGTTTCTGCATATATAATAGCGACCTGTGCACGCTCCTCACGTGGTAGTGTTTCTGAGCCAAATGGCCAACCTGAACCTACTATTAAATCGCAGGTCATATCAAGTTTTTTGGCTTCAGCAAAAGTTACTTCCAACATATCAATCCACTCGTTGCTCAACCATGTCAATGATTTCTTACCTAAATCGTCACCGGTTGAAGGAAATTCGATTGGATTAATTTCGACGCCTCCAATACCCGCTTCTTTCAACAAATGTAATTCCCGAATAAGCTCCTGTTGGTCAATCTTATCTCCATTCCACCACCAGCGCACAAAAGGATGGTACTTTGAATCAGGAAGTTTAAAAGATTGATATACATTTATTTTCCCTTTTTTATCAATTTGTGTTTCAGCGTTAAATCCCGCTACTGAAATTGTATTTGCAGCAATAAACCCCGTTGTTAAAACTGTGCTTTGAATTAAAAAAGTTCTTCGCTTCATTGGATTAGTTCTTCTAAATCATTTATGAGTTATCGTCATTCAAGAGTATTAATAATTAAAAAGGGCGGGACAACTGCTCCGCCCTTTTTAACATTTAAGAAAACAAAGTGCTTAATTCTGCACGCATAGAGGATTGTATAGTATTTCTTCCTCGGGTATTTGCAGCGTCATTTTTACAACACTGTAAGTGCCTTTATCTACATGGTTTGATGAATTTGTTCGATCCACTGCAATTCCCCAACGTTTGTTGTTAAAGAATTCGCGTCCACCTTCGCCCCATAACTCAATGCGGGTTTGAAGTTGAACCATTTCTAAAGCAGACATCCCACTCATACCTGAATAGTTATCAGTAGTCAAAACAGTTTCTCCAGCTTTTGTACGGGCAGCAAGCAAAATATTCAGTGTTTTCTTAGCTTCGGCATCATTCCCGGCACGAGCCTGAGCTTCGGCTTTCATAAGTATAACTTCAGATGTACGCATATAATAACAAGTAACAGTTCCGACATTCTTTTTATCATCGGTTCCAATACCGTGCGTAGCAGCAAACTTCAAGTTAGCATAAGCTGGTACAAATTTCACAGCACCTGTTGTAGGATATTTATAGTCTCCTAGGTCGGTTGCCAAAAAGCAGTTTTTACGATAATCTTTATTGTCTATTTTCTCATAAAGACGGTTATCTATCCGTGCATATCCTTCACCTAAACCGCCGTTTCCTTCGCCAAATGGGTTCATCCAACTGTTATGTGTTGTAATGGCTTCACCTACGGGCCATCCCAAAATAACTTCAGGATTCACATTATTGAAAAGAAAACCGTTTGTTTCAGGACGAATTTCAGGTTCAGTATCTGTACCAACATTATTGACACCACCATACACACTTTCTCCCATCAAAGTAGGATAGTTTGCCAAAATATCATCGCAGGAGATGATAGTTGCAGTCCAGTCTCCGGTTATTAAGGAAACTCGTGCAAGGACAAACCTTGCAACAGCCAAATCAATATCCTTAAGATTATTTAAGGTATAACCTATCTGGGTTTCTGCTTTGGAATCCTCAAATAACTGAATGGCAGTATTCAGGTCATTTTTTATAAAACTGTAGGTATCCGTTGAAGAAGCACGAGGTTTATATTCTTGTGTAGGAGAATAGAAATCATACAACATAATACCCGGTTTGTCTTTCCCTCCTTGTAAATATGAATCCTGATAATTCTCCATTAGATAACTATAGGCATAAGCACGAACTACTAAACCTCTTGCTTTATATTCCTGTAATTTAGGAATGTCACCAACGGTTTCATCATCCAAGTAGTTTAACATTTTATTGGCTGTTGTAATAATTGACCATGCTGAATGCCAGTAATATGAATTCTTGTCTACAGCAACGGAAATAAAGTCACGGAGGTAATATTCATCTGAACCAAAAATATCAAGGTTTTTCGCACCGAAAACAATGTCGTTCCCCTCGAGATTACGCATTACATCCAATCCCTGCCATGCGCGGTACCTGCCGTCCGCAGTTCCTGCGCCACTGAGCCCGCTTGAATTTAAAAGGCCAGGCATTGCATTGGCCATACTCCCCAAAATCAGATTTATCTTCGTAGTATCCCCCGAAGCCAGTAATTCTTTTATTTGTTCATCTACAATATTATTCGGTGGCGCTATTTCCAGTTCATCTGCACAGGAAAACAAAAGTATGCCTGCAAGCAAGGCAATTCCAAATATGTAATTTTTCATATCTTTTGATCTTTTAAGTTTGTTATAAGTCTAAATTAACACCAAATGAAATGGTACGCATTGAAGGGAATGCGTAGGCACCAACATCAAGCCCTCCAACCAATGACATGCGAGGATCAATCCCGGAATGACTCGTAATCATAAATATATTATCTGCAGAGACATACAATCGCAAAGCGCTGATTTTGTATTTTTGCAACAAACTTCCAGGAAGTGTGTATCCAAATGTTACATTTTTAAAATTCAAATAAGACGCACTGAATAAAGCCATATCTGTATATAACCAGCTCCCAAAAGTGGATCCGTCACCATATGTATTTCCATACATTGACATTGGGAACTTTGCATCTGTATTTTCAGGAGTCCATGTATTTCCGATTAGTTCAGCGGATAAAGAACGACCTAAATTATCGCTACGGTACATTCCGTTTCCATACTCGTTGCTGTAGAATTTACCTCCTAACTGATATGCAAACATTCCGGTAAAGTCAAAGTTCTTGTATCTCAGTGTTGTATTAAAACCTCCTATCCATTTAGGTATAGCACTGCCTAATTCATAACGAGAGGCAGTTGAATAGTTTGTCGTTTTTACATCTCCATCTACTGCAACATCATTGTATAAACCATTAGTGTGATCATCTTCTGTTACTTTATGATAGAAAAGTGGAAGCCCGGTAGTTTGATCTACTCCGCCGTATTTAAACAAATACAAATTGTAATAATCTTTATCTATCCCTCTTAAATAGGTAACATTACTAGAAGTACCAGATCCAGCTATCGACCAACTATCGGCATTTGCTGTCCAGTTACCGTCCAACGCAGGCGATCCCACGCCTGCTGGAACTTCTTTTAATACGGTTGTATAGTGAGTACCATTCAATTCAACTGCCCAGGATAAATCTTTTCGTTTAATTATATCTACGTTTAATTCAACTTCAATTCCCCTATTCTGAATTTTTGCTGAGTTTTTTTGCAAACTTGATTGACCCAAAGAGTAGGCAATAGGCTGATCCCAAATGGCATTGTTTGTATTTCTGTTATAAAAGTCAAACGTACCATAAACACGATTTAATAGTGCGAAATCAACACCTACATCGAAAGTATTCGTATTCTCCCAGGTTAAAGCGTCATTTGGAAAACTGCCCTGTGTAAGTGTGAAACTTTCAGGAATACCGTTTCCCCCAGTTGTTTGGGTATATTTAGCTCCGTATGACCAGAGTTGATATCCTGAATAATTTCCAATACCGTTTTGGTTCCCGATAACACCATAACTTGAGCGAATTTTCAGGTTATCCAACCAATTTTTTGTATTATCCATGAAAGTTTCACCGGATACTCTCCAACCAGCACCCACCGACCAGAAAGTTCCCCAACGATATTCTTTATATTTAAATTTAGAAGAACCGTCGCGGCGCATGGAGGCTTCAGCATAATATTTATCATCATAAACATAACTGGCACGTCCTAAATAGCTTTCCATTGCATTTTCAGCTTCAGTTCCTCCAGGTGATGAAAAAGTTCCACCATTATAACGGCCTACAAAGTTGGCATAATTAACAAACCCGGGAATCAATTCGTAAGACGAATTGTAGTTCATATTTTCTAAATGATACCTGTTAAACTCATGCCCAGCCAATGCATTAACGCGATGTTTCCCAAAATCATGCGCGTAATTTAATAGTTGTTGTGTATTTAAAACCGTAACGTTTTGGTACGTTTTTCCAAAAGCACCTACCCCTGCAGCCTGGCCGGTTTCACTTTGCCAATAACGGGTTCTGGTTTCATTGTATTTTTCCAGTCCAAGATTGGTTGTAAAAGTAAAATCCTTTAAAAATTTTATTTCAGCATACGACCGCGTAATAATATCACTGGATTTTCTAATATCCTGATCTGTATCTAACATATCCAAAATATTAGTAGATGAAAGCGAGGTAGATGTTAGCCCTAAAGGAGACCAGGTATCTCCAGCCAGAACATGAACTTTCTTTTCCCCATTTTCATAAATATAGTTTCCTTCCTGGTCGTGAGCATACAACTGAATCAATTGATTCTGACCATTAAAGAAACGGAATGGGTTAGCTACTGCCGAACCGGGATTACGGCCATAACGTGTAGCGGGAGATTGGGTTTCACGCCACGAATAAGCAACATTGGTTCCAACTTTAATCCAGTCATACAATTTTGCATTAATACTGGTTCGTCCATTGTAACGAGCAAATTCAGAACCCCGGATATAGGATGGATCTTCAAGGTAACCTAATGACACAAAATAATCTACTTTCTCATTTCCGCCAGTGGCTGACACGTTATACTCCTGGCGCAACCTGTTCTCTAACAGATATTTGTCATAGTTATCATCGAATAACAATTTGGCATTCGGATTTAGTTTGCCATCGGTATTAACCAGATAAGCTCCTGACATGGTTGCACTGCCCGTGGCACCGGCACCAGATGGTGTATAAACAGCTCCCGGGACTTCATACAACATCCAGTTTTCTAATGCGTTGCGCGTGAATTTTGAAGTTGAACCTGTGTAATCAAACAAGTGAGCACTGGCAAATTGTGCAGCATCATCATGCGTCATGTTCGGATTTTGCACATTTGTAGTGTAATTCTTAGAAATTCCTGAACCGCCAACACCAAAACGGACTGAATTATAAATTGACTGCCAGGCATATTCATATATATCTTTCGGATCGGAGATTTTGTCATATTGATAAGGTCCCACCTGGTTGATACCCCATCGCCCTTGAAAAGAAATTTTAGTTTCCCCGGAGCCTCCTTTTTTAGTAGTGACCAAAACCACTCCATTGGCTCCACGTGAGCCGTACAATGCGGTAGAAGCAGCATCTTTTAAAATGGTAACGCTTTCAATATCTTTTGGATTTATCGTGGACAATGGGTTGTCATGTTGTGCCGGTACACCATCGATGACAATCAGTGCATTTGAATTGTTCTGACTAGCAGAACCAATACCACGCAATCGGATTCCCATATCCAAACCTGGCTGTCCGTCAACTGCGGCCACTTGCAAACCTGCAACTGCGCCTTCCAAAGCACGCGTAACAGTCGAGTTTGATTGTGTATCCATATGTTTTGAATCGACGACAGACATTGAACCTGTTAAATCCTTGCGCTTTACGGTGCCATACGCAACGGCCACAACCTCTTCAATACCAATAGCATCCGCGAACATACTCACATTTATGGTAGATTGGTTACCAACACTGATTTCCTGTGTTCGCATCCCCACAAACGAAAATTGTAATATGGCATTATCAGGAATGTTAGAAATGAAATATTCTCCGCCCACATTAGTAACCGTTCCCTGGGTGGTACCTTTTATCAAAACAGTAGCACCAGGAAGTGGTTGACCCGACTCATCGGTCACAGTTCCTGAAACACTTTTTTGTTGTTGAACGGATATTTTATCTCCAGAACCTTCAGTAGTTGTGAGTAAAATAAAACGATCTTTAACAGTATATTCAACATTGGTCTCAGCAAATATATCGTCTAAAACGTTATCAATTTTTTGATCCTTTATATTAACTGACACTCTTCTGTTTACGTCAATCAGCTTCTCGCTATACATAAAATAAAACTCGCTTTGCTCCTCGATATTTTGAAGTACCTCTTTAACGCTGCGGTTTTTCATCTTCAGACTTAATTCTTTAGATTGCGAGTATGTTTTTCCGGCAAACACACTAATTACAGAAAACAGCAATAAGAAAGTCGTTAGTTTCATAACTCTCAATAGTTTTTGTAATTCGGGATTTTTCTGTTCCCAAATAAAAAAGTTGTTTTTTTCCATATTTTTGTATTGTTAAAATTAGAAATTGCCCTGTACGAAATTTACAGGGATAGTTTTTTTACATTTTTAGGGAAATGTTAGCGCATTTCCCTATTTTTTCAAATCTTTTCTCATAGGCAAATCATTTTTCAGTTAGGTTTTATTTTCTTTTCTCTATTTGTATTTTTTGTTTTGAAAAAGTACCATCGGATAATTTCTTTCGCGGAAAAGTCTTGTAACTTATGTCTGTAACTTCTTGCATTAAATCAAGAATTAGGAAAAGGGGATCATCAAGAAATGTAACGGTATAACTATAGTCTTTTATATTATCTGCAACTTCGATGTCAACATAAAACATTCGGCTGAGTTTCTCTGCAATCTCAGTCAAGGGTTCATTATCAAACACAAGCTTTCCCTCTTTCCAGGCAATATATTTATCAATATTTCCATTAAATGAAGTAATTTTATCAGAATGCAAATGGTAAGCTACATGCTGCCCCGGCATCATTGCTAACAGGGTTTCGTTTTTACTCCCGGGAATAGTTTTTTCGACTAACACCTTACCTTTAATTAGGGTTGTTTCAACTATATCATCTTCAGGATATGCCTGCACGTTGAATACAGTCCCCAATGCCTTAACATCTATTCTTCCTGTTTTTACAACAAATGGCTTATTGGGGTTGTGCGCAACATCAAAATATCCTTCACCTGCCAGGCTAACACCCCTTATGCCTCCTGAAAAACTTCGGGGATATTTAATTCTGCTACCATAATTCAAATGTACTTTAGTCCCGTCAGATAATTGCACAACAGTGCGTGAACCTATTGGTGCAATTATTTCCAAAGAGTCAACAATTAAATCGGAAGAGAAATAATTCGATCGAATGTAATCATTTGACATTAAAAAAATTACAATGCCCAATAAAGGGATAAACAAGATTGCCGCAGCACGACTCATCCATGTCGCAACTTTACCAATCGTAATTCCCTTTCTGCTCTTTAGACCATTAAGGTTTATTTCATGATGTATTCTATCCAATAAAGCATTATACTTTTTTTTGTCTTCTATTTTTAACTCGGGGTCAAATGATTTCCATTCACTAAAGCCCCAGATTTTACCCTCTTTGCTGTAAGCTTCACTCTTTAACCAGTTAACAAACTCATCAAACTCATTCTGAGTGCAACTGTTGTTTAAATATTTTAAGAGTAATTTTTTATTCATGCTTTTTAATTATATACTCCTCAAAATTAGAGATGTATTACCATTACTTAATACCTAAACTACAACTATGAAGCAATGGAATTATATGTAATCAGTTTTAACAATAATACGCTCCGGGAATAAAAAGGGACTAATGAAATACTGGATATTCTTGTTACAAAAACAAATGCAAGAATAACATATTGACAACCAGACTACTGTCGATATGTTCTCTTAAATATTTTAAGGTGGTCACCAAGTGGTTCTTCACAGTATTTTCTGAGATATTTAATTTTTCTGCAATTTCTTTATGGTTCAAATCCTCCTCTCTGCTTAATAGATAAATCTCTCGTTGGCGTGGAGTTAATTGTTTTAGTAAGGATTGGATCTTAACGGTTAATTCTTTAAATACCATTTCGTCGATAATATGCTCGGCATTATCGATTTGTTGCAGGGACATTAAATACTCTCTGGACTGAGTTTCTCTAACTCTTTTACGCAATAAACTTATGGTTGAATTATACGCGATTGTAAACAGAAATGAGTCGAACGATGCATAAATATCTATTTTCCCTCTTGTTTCCCATATCTTTATAAACACTTCCTGAACAATTCCTTCGGCATCTTGCTCTTGTTTTAAATACTTCAACACAAATAAGTGCAGTTTGTGACAATAAGTATTATAAATAGCATCAAAGGCTGTCATATCTCCCCTTTTTAGGAGTTTTATCAGTTCTATATTTGATTGAATCTTTTTCAATACTGATTAAATTGTAGGATACACAAAAGTAATTTTTTTGTGTCTTATTTCATGATATATAATAGATAGGTATGCTCAACTTACCTGAAAAATGCAAACAACTGATTTACATTAATTTACTTTTAGTTAAATGTTAATATTTAGTTCAGATTTATTATTAATCCTATTTTCAGTAATTCTGATATGTAAAAATAAACATATGCTGCAAACGAACAGGCAGTAAAAATCCCTGGTTAAAAAGAATTAATAAACAAAAAAGAATAGTGAAAATTCATTGAACTCAAACCAAATTTGATAATAAAAATGGAGCTATATACATTTTTGTAAGATCGGAATCAGCCTATGAACCGTTTACAAATGTTTCGATAATTAACTTGAACTGAAACGTACTTTCAATCGTGTGGATAATTTTTCGAAACAGTAAAGCAAAGTGGACAAATATCCATATTATCAGTATTCAGGGTTTGCCATTTTCACAATCTTATGCCTTCCAAAGAAATAAAAAAATGATTTACAATCAAAACTGAAGTAGCTTCAGCGTCACGTACAAAAACCAGGACATCAAACTCTTTAAGAACAAAAATCCTAAGGCTTAATTTTTGATTTCCTCGAAATCAAATAATCCACAGAAAATTTTCCACTACCCGTAAACAAAAGAAAAACGTAAATAACAAGATACAGTAATGCCATTTCCTTTTTTCCGAACGGATCAGCTCCGTGGGCAATAAACGCTGCAACGAACATTGTAATTATTAACGGAATTGTTGCCAACCGGGTGCCAATTCCCATACCAATCAAAATGGAACATAAAAACTCGGCAAAAACAGCCAAAATGAGGGAAAAAGTCATCCCAAAACCAAACGGATCAGCAAACCTGATTTCGCCACCTGCAAACAGTTTCATCAATTTTGGATACCCATGTGTAAGCATAAAAGCTGCAACAGCGATTCGTACCAATAACAGGATAAAATCTAAAGATTTGAGATTGATTTTTGTACTGAACAAATACTTCATTGTGTAATTTTTTTGATTTCTAATTGCTTTTGATAAAACATTTCCAACGGAATGAAAATACAACAAGTGATACAATAAACCAAAATTCAAACTCAAATACATTCTTCTTGTAGGATTTCAAAACCGTTTATATTTTTTAATTTCGTAGCCTCTAAAGAATTATTAAAATGAAAAGATACTCACTCCTTTTGCTCGTCATATTTTTTGGTTTAAACGCTTGTACAAATTCTCCTGCAAAATACATTTACAACAAAGGAATGATTTACGGAACCACTTATTCGATTACCTACGAAAGTCCACAAGGGAAAGACTTACAGGAAGAAATCACTCAAAAACTCAACAAATATAACCTGATGTTTTCAACCTATGAAAAGGAGTCGGTAATTTCAAAAATAAATGATAACAGGAGCACAGAACTAACTGATGAGTTTATCGCTTGCTTTAATAAATCAATGGAGGTCGCAGAAATAACAAATGGGGCTTTTGATATTACAGCGGGCGCAATGGTAAATGCCTGGGGATTTGGTCCCGAAAGAAAGAAACACATGACTCAGGAAAGAGTAGACAGCCTTTTGGAAATTACCGGCTATCAAAAAGTTAAACTTCAGGACGACAAAATTATCAAGGATGACCCGGATATAAAGATTGATATGAGTGCTATTTCAAAGGGTTATACAAGCGATTTAATCGGGAATTTTCTTGCCGAAAAGGGTTGCAAAAATTATATGGTAGAAATCGGAGGCGAAGTTGCCGCAAAAGGAATAAACGAACGCGGAAAAACCTGGTCGATTGGAATAAATAAACCCGATGAAGATGCTCTTTTTGGGAGTTCTGGCCTGCAAGCCAAAATTAAACTTACAGACCACGGATTAGCGACTTCAGGCAATTACCGTAATTTTTATGTTGAAGATGGCAAAAAATACGCACACACCATCGACCCAAAAACTGGTTATCCTGTCCAACATAGTATTCTTAGTTCATCCGTAGTTGCAAATAATTGCATGACTGCTGATGCTTTTGCCACGGCTTTTATGGTTTTGGGGTTGGAAAAAGGGATTGAAGTCGCCAAAAAAGTGCCCGAAATCGAGGTATTTTTTATTTATGGCGATGAAAAG
>JBFHJA010000129.1:0-10061 GCA_041596165.1 Draconibacterium sp.
TATCCGTTTGTAAAAGACAAATCAAATTGGACTTATCCACCCGATGTTATGTACTTTGAAGAATGGCCGGTACGCCAACCTTTTTTGCTGTTTGCCGGATTGGCATACAACAAACCCGAATATATCGAACTATGGAAATCGTTGGAAGGATATCCAAAAACCCCTGAAGTTATAAGAAATTTGCCCATCCGAAATCCGTTGATTTGGTTGATGGATAAGCCAGTTCAGTAGTAGTCATCTACTGACTAAATCATCACCATTGAGATAGTCAGCTGATAACTAAGAGGAAAAATTCCAGTGATAGGATTCCATCTTGATTATTTCTGCTCAAACGCAATTTACTGTCTGTTGTTTTTCATTGCATTAACAAGGATAGAATCTGTAAGATCTTTTCATATCTTAGTGAAACTATTTGACGAACCTATTTTAAAATTGTCTTATGAAAAATCTAAAATTCTTCTTTCTTATAGTCTTAAACCTATTTGTACTTGCAATTGGTTGCACCGAAAAATCTGCCGATGACGGGATTCAAACCACAAGCCAACTAAAGCAATTTTTTGTCGATCCGCCATCGGAATTTCGCAGTGCGCCACTTTGGGACTGGAATGAGCAGATTTCAGAAGAAGGGATTGATTTTCAGATGAAGGAATTTAAAAATGCTGGAATTGGCGGTGTGTTTGTGCATCCAAGGCCAGGTTTGCTAACCGAATATCTTTCGGAGGATTGGTTTCACCTGTTTGATTACACGGTGCAAAAAGGAAAAGAACTTGATATGAAAGTCTGGATTTATGACGAAAACTCATATCCATCAGGTTTTGCAGGTGGTCATGTTCCTGCAGAAATGTCTGATTCATATCAGCACGGTACAGGTTTGAGCATGGAAATTCAGGAGGAGTTGAATGTCCTGATGTCAGATACAATCAGTGTGGTTCTGAGGAAGACTGAATCTGGTTTTGAAGATATCACTTCATCTGTTGATCAGGAAAAAGGGGAGAAAGGAACTTATTATATTTTCAGAAAAACATATCCCGGAAAATCACCGTGGTACGGCGGATTTACCTATGTCGATTTATTGTATCCCGGCGTTACCCAAAAGTTTATGGATGTAACTATGACCAAAGGATATGAAAAAAACAGTGCCGATTTTGGGCAAACTTTGATGGGTGTTTTTACCGATGAACCCAACCTTGAAGCTGCAATGAGCAGAGGTTCAATGTTGCGTTGGACACCCGATTTGTGGGAGGCTTTTCAACAACGCTGGGGCTACGATTTAAAGGTGAGTTTGCCTTCTTTGGTCGAAGAAACAGGAAACTGGAAAAAAGTGCGTCATGATTATTACGAGCTGTTGGTTGAACTGTTTGTTGACCGCTGGGCTAAACCCTGGAGTAAATACTGCGATGAAAAAAATCTTAACTGGACAGGTCATTATTGGGAACACGGCTGGCCAGAACCCACCGACGGCATGGATGAAGCTGCTTTTTATATCTGGCACCAGCAGCCTGGTGTTGACATGCTCGGAAACAGGCTGGATAGCGCCGGTTTAGGTGGTCAGTTTGGAAATGACAGGGCGATTCGTGAATTGCTGAGTGCTGCAAACCAGGCCGGAAGAACACGTACTTTGAGTGAAACTTATGGCGGCGGCGGCTGGGAAATGAACTTCGAAACCCAAAAACGATTGGTTGACTGGCAGTGTGTTTTAGGCGTAAACTTTGTAAATCAGCATTTGTCGTATTATTCGCTTAATGGCGTGCGTAAGTTCGATTATCCACCATCGTTTTCGTACCACGAACCCTGGTGGGAACATTACAAATTGATGGGCGATTATATTGGGCGCGTCTCAATGGCAATGTCTTCAGGACAGCAAATTAATTCTACGCTAGTGCTTCAACCCAATACAACAGCTTGGATGTATTTCTCCAGAAAAGATAAAAATCCGGCAATCAACGATATTCGTTCAGGCTTTAAAAACTTTGTTTACCGATTGGAACAAAACCATGTTGAATATGATTTAGGTTCTGAAAACGTGCTAAAAACGTTGGGAAGTGTTGTTGGCAAAGTGCTTAGGGTGGGCAAACGCGATTATTCGCTGGTTGTAATCCCTGAGGAGATGGCAAATATTGACCAGACAACGTTTGATCTTTTGCAGAAATATCTCGAAGGTGGTGGAAAAGTAGTTTCATTCAATCGAAATATAACTTTACTTGATGGAGAAGAATCGGGTAAAGTGGCTGAACTTGCCTCTAAATATAAAAGTAATTGGGTTTTTGTTGAAAACCTGAATGATGTAAATACATTGAAGATGCTTGCCCGCGACGAATTTGTGATGAAAGATAAATCAAGAAACGGCATGTTATATCACCAGCGAAGGAATTTGGATGACGGACAATTACTGTTTTTTGTGAATTCACATACTTCGAAAAATGCACGGGCAGAAATAACTGTTGCTGGAAAATATGTAAGCAAACTCGATTTGATTTCCGGGGAAATATACAGTTATCCGGCCAAATCTGATAAAGGTAAAGTTACTTTTCAGGTTGAACTCAATCCTGTTGGCAGCGTGTTGTTTACTGTAACAAATGAAAAAACAAATGAACCTGAATTTACTTCAGTTCCAGGAACGGAAACGGTTGTTGAAAGCATTGAAAATATTACTGTTAAACCAGAATCCGACAATATTATGATGGTGAATTATATGGATGTTAAAACTGCAAAATCAGATAAAAAGGATGTCTATTTTATGGATGCGCTGATTGGTTTATTCACCGAAAATAGCGTAGAAATGGGAAATCCGTGGCAACATAAAATCCAATATAAGAATACATGGCTTGAAATGGATTCTCTTTTTACAAAAGATTCGTGGTTCGAGGCAAATTATTATTTCAATATCAATACAAACCTTGATGCGGCAGTTATGAAATCAATCCGCGCGGTTGTGGAACGCCCCGAATTGTGGCGTGTGAGCATCAATGGAAATGAAGTTTCAAAAATCGAAGGAAGTTACTGGATTGATAAAAGTTTTCCTGAATTTGCAATTGGTGAATTTCTGAAAAAAGGTAAAAATACAATTACTTTAAAAGCTCCGCGAATGCACATTCTGGCTGAAGTAATGCCAATTTATTTGCTTGGTGATTTTCTTGTAAAACCTGCAAAACAAGGATTCGAAATTGCAGGAGGAACAATTGGAACTTTTGGTTCGTGGCGTGAAGCAGGCTTGCCTTTCTATTCTCAAAAAGTGGCTTATTCCGAAAAATACAATATTTCAAAAACAAATGAAACTGTTTACAAAGTCAAACTGAATAAATGGAATGGAACGTTGGCGGAAGTGTTTGTAAATGGCAAGTCGGCAGGTTTGATCGCCTGGCAGCCCAACGAATTGGATGTAACTTCGATGTTAAAAGAAGGTGAAAATGAAATAACAGTAAAAGTTATAGGAAGTCTGAAAAATACCTTTGGCTTTTTCTACCAAGATAATAACAACTGGATTTTTGGTCCTCACTCGTGGAACTTTTCTCCAAAGAAAATTCCGGCTGCTTCGGAATATTTCCTGATGGATTATGGATTGATGGAACCTTTTCAGTTGGTTGCAGTGTCTGTTTAGTCATCTTCCAGTATTCAGTTTTTGTAATCGCATAACTACCTTTTTATAGTTGATGTAGTCATTCGATTACGAAAGGAAATGAACGGAAGTAGTAAAATTAGAAATGAGCACCTTCATAAAATAATGGCGAATCAGGTCCCAAGGGTATTCTAAAATATATCCAGATAATTAATAAAACTGTCCACGATATAAAAAAGATTATGGAGTATGGGATCATGGTAGAAATGATAGTCCCAATTCCTGAGTTTTTATCGTATTTCTGAAAGAATGCGATGATTAAAGCAAAAAAGCTCATCATTGGGGAAATGATGTTGGTTACGCTGTCGCCAATGCGGAATACAGCTTGAGAAAGTTCTGGAGAATACCCCATCAACATAAAAATGGGGATAAAAACCGGAGCTAAAATGGCCCATTTTGCTGAGGCGCTTCCCATTAACATATTGACGGATGCCGCGAATATTACAAACATGATCATTAAAACATAAATATTCAAATTGGCGGCTTTTAAGGTTTCTGCACCATTAACTGCCAAAACAATTCCCAGATTGCTCACCTTGAAGTAAGACACAAACTGAGCAGCAAAAAACACGAGGACTAAATAGGTAGCCAACATTTTCATACTTTCAGCCATACCTTCCATTATGTCTGCATCGTTTTTAAAAGTACCTACAGTGAGCCCATAAACCACTCCTAAAGTGCCGGCAACCACAAAAAGTAATGTTACCACCCCTTTTAAAAGTGGCGAATGGAGCAGCGAACCGTCCAGATCGCGCAAAATTCCGTTTTCCGGTATCGAACCCGCCAAAATCAGTATCATAAAAATGAAAAAAGTGATCGTAGCATTTCTTAACCCTTTCCGTTCCACTTTTGTCAAACCCTCCAGTTTTGCATTCCCATCAGTTCCGGCAACAGTATAGTTTCCAAAACGCGGGGCAATAATTTTCTCTGTAACCCAGGTTCCAATTATCGAAATCATAAAGGTAGAAACGATCATAAAATAGTAGTTTGCAGTTGGGTTAACTGTATATTCAGGATCTATGATTTGGGCTGCTTCCTGCGATAATCCGGCAAGGAGCGGGTCGATGGTGCCTAAGAAAAGGTTGGCACTGAAACCGCCGGAAACTCCTGCAAAAGCTGCTGCCATTCCTACAATTGGGTGCCGCCCGACAGCAATGAAAATTACACCGGCCATGGGGATCAAAAGAACATAACCAATATCGCTGGCCATGTTCGATAAAATACCAGCAAAAACCAAAACAAAAGTGAGCATTTTACGGGGGGCTTTTAGCACAAGCAAACGTATTGCAACAGCTATCAAACCACTGCTTTCGGCAATACCGATTCCAAGCATGGCAACCAAAACAATGCCCAACGGTGCAAAGTCAGTGAAGTTTTTTACCGTTTCTTCGAGAATAAAATGCAAACCATCGCCCGAAATAAGGTTCTTTGTTTTTATTATTTCACCTGTGGCCGGATGCACAATTTCCCAGCCCAGCAAATGACCGATAAGGGAAGCCAGCAAAGTTAAACAGGCAAGCAGCGCAAATAAAGTTGCAGGATGTGGAAGGGCATTTCCACCTTTTTCGATAAGGTTTAAAAAGCGTTGCATGAACGATGTTTTCGTTTTTGATGCCATATTTCTTATTGTTTAACAGAATTAATAAATAACTCAGACAATTGTTGACTGTAAAATATGAAATTCAACTTAATCCTGCTAAGAATCCTCCCTAATTCTTAGCAGGATTCTTAAATTGTAAAAGGTGTGTTCATTTTACTTGATTTTGTCTGAAGCTTTTCCTTTCGCCAGATGGAGAATTGGGAAGCTAAAGATTCTGTAAGATAGTGTTTGTTTTACTACGATACCTGGTTCACACATTCATAACAATTGGATTTATTTCAGTATGTGTATTTGTAAAGTGATGAAATACATATTGTTGATGAGTTGTGTTTTTGTTTAGCGATGAAAGTCAACACAAAAATTAGGCATACTATTTTATGGTATAATTTTTTTTGACTGAAATTTAAAAATAAAATGTATTTTCAACACTTGAAATAAAACTTAATTTAAACCAAAAAAAATAAATATGAGTACGTTAGACTGGATTGTTTTAGGTCTTTTTTGCCTTGCATTAATTGGTATTGTAGTCTGGGTTGTGACCCAAAAAGATAAAAATACAACCGATTATTTTCTTGCCGGTCGCGATGCCACCTGGATTGCCATTGGCGCTTCTATTTTTGCTTCGAATATTGGTTCGGAACATCTTGTGGGGCTTGCTGGTGCTGGCGCTGAAAGTGGCATGGCAATGGCTCATTGGGAAATGCACGGTTGGATGATATTAATGCTGGGTTGGCTTTTTGTGCCGTTTTATTCTCGTAGTAAAGTATTTACAATGCCCGAATTTCTTGAACGACGATACAATCCACAAGCGCGTTCGTTTCTTTCCATAATATCTCTGGTGAGTTATATTTTAACCAAAGTTGCCGTTACAGTTTATGCCGGAGGCGTGGTTTTTAAAGATGTTTTCAATATCGAATATGTTACTTTCTTTGGTTATAATATTGATTTCTTTTGGATTAGTGCAATTGGTCTTGTTGTTTTAACCGGTATTTATACAACATTTGGAGGCATGAAGGCAGTGCTTTATACTTCAGTGCTACAAACACCAATTTTATTGATTGGGTCAGTTGCCGTTCTTGTTCTTGGATTAGTGAAAATCGGAGGTTGGAATGAAATGATGGAAATTTGTCGTGCCAATGTTACAGTTCACGGCGATTCAATGACAAGTTTGATGCGATCGACAAAAGACCCCGATTTCCCATGGACGGGTGTAATTCTTGGCTCTGCAATCATAGGTTTCTGGTATTGGTGCACTGACCAGTATATTGTGCAACGTGTACTGTCAGGGCGCGATATGAAACAGTCGCGCCGCGGAACTATTTTTGGAGCATACCTAAAACTTACACCTGTTTTTATTTTCCTAATTCCGGGAATGATTGCTTATGCACTCACCCAAAAAATAGATCCGGCTACCGGGCAGCCACTTTTAAATTTAGCCAGCAACGATGCCGCATTCTCAACTCTGGTAAAAGTTCTGTTACCCAAAGGTTTTACCGGAATTGTTGTAGGTGGCATTCTCGCTGCTTTAATGAGTTCTCTTGCATCGCTTTTTAACTCATCGGCAATGTTGTTTACAATCGATTTTTATCAAAAATATAAACCAAATGAATCTGAAAAACATTACGTGCTTATTGGCCGTATTGCAACAGTCGCAATTGTACTTTTAGGAATTGCCTGGATTCCTGTAATGAAAGGTTTGGGCAAAGTTCTATATGAATATTTGCAGGATGTGCAGTCGTTGCTGGCTCCTGGAATTGCTGCGGTTTTCCTTCTTGGCATCATTTCAAAGAAAACCACACCTGCTGCCGGTATCTGGGGGTTGGTAATTGGGTTTACACTTGGAATGATACGCTTGGGATTGAAAATTTTTGAAGGCTCGGTTGGGGATGATTCGCTACTTTATTCTGTTTTTCTCTCTCACAACTGGCTACACTATGAAATCTACTTGTTTGTAATTGTAATTGCGGCAATGATTATCATTAGCTATTTTACTGAACGGAAAGATCCAAAATCAATTATTGGTCTTACAATTGGGTCGGCTTCCGCTGAACAACGTGCTGAAACAAGGGCATCTTACAATTACTGGGACATGATAAATTCAGCAATAATTATTACCATTATTTTAATTTTCTATGCCTATTTCTGGTAATCTTCAGAATTTAAATGCATAAAACAAAAAGCTGCTTTGTTGTACGAAGCAGCTTTTTTTATCGATTTGATTCGTCTTTTAAATGATGCTATTTTTTCAACGCTGCCTTAGTAAAAATATACTCCGGAATTTGTTGGTTGAATTTAATTTCATCAACAATAAATTCTGTTCCCTCGCCTTGTTTTAGCATGTCTTTGTAAATCATTTTGGTAGGGTACCAACGACCATCTATTTGCTTTACTTCCGACAATTTTGTTTGTTTCAGCAACTGGCCGCTTTTGGCAAAAAGCTCTTCCTTTAACGGAACATATTTTTCTGTGTCAACCCAAATCTTGCGTGAGTGGTAGGCAACATCCTCCACTTTTGCGGTGAGTTCCAAAACCTTTGTTTTTGTACCGTCAATATTTTCTTCTCCAATAATTTTTGAGGAATAAATTTCTATGAGTTTTCGGTCGTCCATTACATCTTCGTATGAAAGGTCGGAACCCATTACTGATTGACGGAGCATATGACCTGAGATTTGAATTGTGCGGTCGGAAGAGGGTGAATAAATCCAAAGCTGATCTTCCAATTTCAGCATTTTTGTACCCTGTTCACGGGCTGGCGACAAATATTCGGTGAACGATTTTTTGTCGCCCACTGAATAGCCGACAGAAGTTAATGTCCTGCTGTTTCGTTTGCCATGAATTATCATTGTGGATTTGGCAACCCGGTTATCTGATGACATGTTGTCATCTATTTTATTCAGAATTTGCTCGGCTGTTTGGGCAAAGGAACCTATGCTCCCAATGATAATCAGAATTATAATCAGTAATGTAATTTTTTTCATGCGTTCAATTTTAGCATTTATTGTTGAAAAATTTTAAGGATGCTTTCTGATTCCAACTGTGCAAATACAAATGGCATCCAATTTTGACAAATGGAGCAACTCCTTTCACCGTTTCAGGAAATAATTATTCTTCAACTACTCTTGTCAATTTAATTTCCCTTGCATCTCCATTGGCATTTGTAGATTTTATCAAAATCTCATTGTCATTTATTAAAGTCCCTTTGTGTGTATTTTTTACATAATCAATATCGAACGTGTATTCAAACTCCTTGCTGCCAATCATTTTTCCGGGGCCAAATGCAAGGTTTCCGTAATCGCTAAAAAATTCACCGGTAATCTTTTCTCCGTCAACTTTATAAACAACGGAGAAGTCAAATACACCGTTTTCGGTTTGTATACTTGCTTTCCATTTGCCATCAATTTTTGATGCAAAAACCAATGTGCTGCAAAGAATCATCATTGCTGTTGTAAACAAAACTTTTTTCATGATTTTATATTTAAATTAATTACTAAAAAAAACAAACTCGTTTAAGTTGGGGGGCGACTTGAATTCGATCCCACATTTTTCCTTTATTTCTAAAGATGCCGCCCTTTCCAAACTGATAAATTAAGGATTGCATCTGGTTTTAGTCGCAAATTTCCCTTATTCCATCTGCTGACTTCCAACGTTTTTCAAACTTCCAGTTCTTTGAAAAGCTGAGCGGTTTTGCGTTTATAGATGGTGTAACCGGCAAGTGCATTGCCCAAGGTCATAGCAATTAAACCTGGCAAAAACCCTATGTAAAACAAGTCGGGTGTAACCACCGAACGATAAACTGGAGGCATCATCATATCCACATTCTTAAGCAAAGAACTGAAGTCAAGACCATAAACCTGCAAATAATAGCTCATTCCAACGCCTGCTATTGTGCCAACTACCGAGCCAATCAATCCAATTAAGATGGCTTCGTAAATAATTGTTTTATAAATGTGACCTTTTTCTTCACCAAGTGCCAGTCGCACACCATATTCACTGTAACGGCGTAAACCACCTAAAAGTCCGGTATTCCATAAAACTATAGACATGGCAAAAACAAAAATAAAAACCATAATCCCGCTCATGCTGTCAGCGCGTGTAAGCATTTCATCCAGTCCATTCTGGTCGCGCAACTTGAACATTTGTGGTGAAAACTCGTCAGTTGTCAAGCTGTACTTTTTGTTGAAAACTGTTTTTACCGAATCAGCTCTGATATCATCATAACCACCTGCCTTAAAATAGCCAAGTATTTCACCCGCAGCATCTTCCATATCGAGGGCTTGTTGAGCATCTGTAATGTCAACAATTATTGCGCCCCGGTCGAGCATTGAAATTCCAAAACGTATGGTACCACTTACTTCGAAAGTTTTAAACATCATGGCATTATTCATGGTAGAGCCAAAAATGGTAATCTTGTCACCTATTTTTACACCAAACCTTTCTGCAAAATCATCGCTGATCAAAGCTTCTCCTTGTTTTGCAGGAATTTTCCCCTTAACGATGGAGTTGGCAATGTTCATTCGTTCAACTTCTTTTGAATCAGGCGAAAACAAATCGATAGCAGTTGCCGCCGCTGGACCCTGAGCTCGTGTCTCTCCATTTTCGTCAGGAACATCGAGCAACCCTCCAAATTGAATTCGTTTTACCCATTCCATATCATTGTATTCTGAATTTAGGTTGCCCATCAAAGCGTCAACGTCCATTAATGAAAGTTCAAGGGGTTTTTGATCCTGATTTTCAGCGTATGAACGCGTCATAATTTTTACGTGGCCAGTGGTGAATTTAGCATTCATATCTATCATATCAGTAAAAATACCCTTCATCCACCCACTTAAAAAAACAGTTAGAAAA
>JBFHJA010000130.1:0-10055 GCA_041596165.1 Draconibacterium sp.
TACTGGTTGAAATCCTTCTTTTTCGCGCTGTATTCCAATAATTTCCACCAGTTCTTTCTGTTTTTGAAATCTTTCTGATTCTTCCATTGTTCACTTATTTTATGCTGCAAATATAATTAAGTTTTATTAGTTCGCAACAATCCGAACCTAAATTTGAAAATTATTTAATCTTAAAAAGTCGGCCCTCCTATATTCCTTTCAAGTTCAGCTTTAGCTATTTGCCGGTAGGTATCTTTCGGTATTTTCTGGTTTCCTCCCTTCATTTGATAACATTCCATGTAACCGCATCATATATATCCCAA
This sequence comes from Draconibacterium sp., assembly GCA_041596165.1. Lineage (GTDB taxonomy): Bacteria > Bacteroidota > Bacteroidia > Bacteroidales > Prolixibacteraceae > Draconibacterium. Next base: position 303 of record JBFHJA010000130.1, read on the forward strand.
GGCCTGTGTAGTTTTTGGACTTTGCTTTGTATTGTAAACTTTTTTTGGAAATGGAATCATGGTTTTAAATAAAATGACCCAGAGGTGATATTGTTAACATGGCGGAGAAATTAATAGAAACAAAATAGTAGATGGTCAAAATCACTTAAAACTAAGAAAAGAATTGTGTGCAAATAAATTAAAAAAGCACTTACGGAAAATTCTGTAAGTGCTTAATATTCAGTCTGTGGGCCCACCTGGGCTTGAACCAGGGACCACCTGATTATGAGTCAGGTGCTCTAACCAACTGAGCTATAGGCCCCGAAGAGTTTCGAGTTAAAAGTTTTAAGTTTCGAGAGGTGAAACCAATTCAATTATCTTAAAACCTTACTTCGAAATTCGGAGTGCAAGTTTACAACTTTAACTGAAATTACACAAATATATTTTTCGAAATTCTAATGCGATTTCTGCAATTATTAGTGCTTGTTGAAATAATGTTTGATTTGAACCATTTTCAACTAAATTTGCAACCTGTCAAATAGGAATGTTTGATATTATACAGAAGAGCGGAGAGAGCGGGCTCAATGAAACTCTGGCAACCATCAATACGTCTTCCAACGTGCGGAAAGGTGCCAAAACCCGGCCGGAAACGGAATTATAATTTGAACACAATCATTATTGAAAATGCAAAAAATAAAAACTTACGAAGAGATTAACCTGAAACTAAAAACGGGAGAGGCAGTTATTTTAACAGCTGAGGAAGTTGCAAAAATGGCGCTCGAATGTTCGCCTGAAGAAATTGTTGACAAGGTGGATGTAGTTACAACAGCTACTTTTGGCGCTATGTGTTCATCGGGGGCGATTATTAATTTTGGCCATACCAGTCCTCCCATCCGGATGGAAAAAATAAGATTGAACGGCGTTCCTTGTTACGAAGGTCTGGCTGCTGTTGATTCATATATTGGTGCAACTGCCTGCGATCCTGAGAATCCAACTTACGGAGGTGCACATGTTATTCAAGATTTACTGGAAGGGAAGGATGTGCTTTTGGAAGCCTGGGGAAAAGGTACCGATTGTTACCCACGGAAATATATCCGTACAAAAATCAATATCAATACAATCAACGAGTTTACGCTTTTCAATCCGCGAAATGCATACCAGAATTACAATGTTGCAGTGAACACAACTAAAAAAATGATTCACACCTACATGGGAACTTTACTACCTAATTTGCGAAATGCAACCTACTCAACTTCAGGTGAATTAAGCCCGTTGCTAAACGATCCCGAATTTCGGACAATTGGTTTGGGAACCCGCATATTTTTAGGTGGAACGCAGGGTTTTGTAGTTTGGCCTGGCACACAATTTAATACTTCGAAACCGAAAAACCAATTTGGCGTTCCTGTTTCCAATTCGGCAACAATTGCGGTAATGGGGAATTTGAAAGAAATGTCGCCGGAATATTTACAGGCTGCATACTACGACAAATATGGTGTCAGCTTGTTTGTGGGAATCGGGATTCCAATCCCAATTCTTGACACTGAAATGGCCCGAAGGGTTTCGATAAATAACAGCCAGATTGAAACTTCGGTACTTGATTATGGAACGGAAGGAACACCAAAACTAGGGCAGGTAAATTATAAGGAACTGCAATCAGGAATGATAAAAGTTGCCGGGAAAAAAATCCGAACTGCTCCGGTTTCAAGCCTTTCCAAAGCACGGAAAATTGCCGAAGAATTAAAACAGTGGCTTCAAAAGGGTGATTTTGAAATAAGTAAACCAGTGCAAATGTTCCCCAAAAATACTTCGTTAAATAGTTTAAAAGAAACGGAGGCAAAAAATGATTAAAAAACGATTTATCTTGAATTTCCCACCCGATAGTGGCGACAAACCTTTCAGTTATCACCTTGTAAAAGATTACGATATACGCATAAACATTCTGAAAGCCGAGGTTTATCCAGGGAAACGAGGTAGCTTGCTCCTTGAACTTCAAGGGAAAAAAGACAATATTGAGAAGGGTGTCGAATACCTCAATAAACAGAATATTATTTGCGAATCTCTCGATAAACGGATTCATTTCAATGAAGAAAAATGTATCGACTGCGGAAATTGTACGGCAGTGTGTTTTGCAGGATCGCTCACAATGAACCGTGAAACCTGGAAATTAGAGTTTGATAAAGAGAAATGTGTTGTTTGCGAATTATGTATTCCTGCCTGTCCACTGCATTTGTTTGAGATTGATTTTAGGTAAAATAAATGAATCAGCCTTTTAAAAATTTGTTTGGGAGCTTTCAGCCGCGCACTTACCGTACACAATTCAATACTGAACGTTTTGCAGGTTTTGAAGTTGCGTACCTCGAAACCGATCTGTGGATTGGTGTTGATCCGGAATCTTTTCATCCTGAAATGAAAACTGTTGCACTTGCAAAAATTAAAAATTTGCGCGAAAAACTTGACAAGTATATTGCAACCGAACCGTTTTTCAAAAAAAGTTTGAAACCCTTTCAACCCACCGAAATTGCACCAAGTGAAGCAATTGAAATGGCTGAAGCAGCAGAAAGAGCAGGAATTGGCCCCATGTCAACTGTGGCAGGTTTATTTGCCCGTGAAATTGGCGAAACACTTTTACAAAACTTTTCGATAGCGGAAATGGTTATTGAAAACGGCGGTGACATTTACGTTCTTTTAAAAAATGAATTGGTACTTTCGGTTTTTGCGGGCGAATCCATATTATCGGAACGAATTGGTCTTGTTATTCCACCTGAAAAAAACAAACTCGGAATTTGTACTTCAGCCGGAACTGTGGGCCCGTCATTGAGTTACGGGAAAGCAGATGCAGTTGTAGTAGTTTGCGAAAATGTTTTGCTTGCTGATGCTTTTGCCACAGCTTTAGGAAACAAAGTAAAAACACCAAACGATGTTGAAAAAGTAATTAACCAATCTGAAAAATACACTGAAATCCTTTCCTTATTAATTATCTGTGAGGATAAGGTTGGCATTAAAGGAGAGAGTGAAATTAGAATTATAAAATAAAAAGCCTCCTCTATCTCCACCTGGTGTGGAGGAAAAGAAAGAATCCAAACTGTGGGGTGTATAATACAATGAAAAAAAGAAGAAGCTTTTAAATGACAGCAACAAATTGACAAAGAATTATGACAAAAAAAGATATACGCACCGAACTCAAAACCCGCGTCCTGGTTATGGACGGCGCAATGGGTTCGCTAATTCAGGAATACAAACTGACTGAAGCAGATTATCATGGCGAACGCTTAAAAGATTTTCCGTATGACCAAAAGGGGAACAACGATATTTTATCGATTACGCACCCCGATATCATTACTGAAATACACACAAAATATTTGGAAGCGGGTGCTGATATTTTGCTCACAAATACATTTAACGCCACGCCAATATCGCAGGCCGACTATCATACTGAAGAGTTTGTTTATGAAATGAACAAAGCTTCAGCAACTTTGGCAAAAAATGCTGCCGATAAATTTACAGCACAAAATCCGGCGAAACCGCGCTATGTAGCTGGTTCTCTCGGTCCAACCAATAAAACACTTTCATTATCACCCGAAGTAAACGACCCTGGTTACCGGGCAGTAACTTTTGATGAAATGAAAGCAGCCTATCGCGAACAACTCGAAGGGCTTTTGGATGGCGGCGTTGATTTGATTTTAATCGAAACTATTTTTGATACATTAAATGCCAAGGCAGCTATTTTTGCTGTTGAAGAAGCACTTGAAGCAAGAAATGTAAGACTTCCGCTCATGGTTTCGGGAACAATTACCGATGCCAGTGGCCGAACACTTTCGGGGCAAACTTTGGAGGCATTTTTGAACTCCGTTTCGCATGTCGATTTGTTGAGTATTGGTTTAAATTGCTCGCTGGGAGCGACAGATTTGAGGCCTTACGTTAAAGAACTTTCCCGAAAAGCACCATTTCATATCAGCGCCCACCCAAATGCCGGATTACCCAATCAATTTGGCGAATACGATGAATCTCCCGAAATGATGGCCGGATTTCTGCAGGATTATCTCGATAATAATTTTGTAAATATCATTGGTGGCTGCTGTGGAACAACACCCAATCATATTCACGAGTTTGCCAGGATTGCGGAAAAGGCAAAGCCGCATCAGGTAATAAAACCCGAGATTTATACTCGTTTAAGTGGATTGGAACCAGTTACGCTTACCGAAGAAACCAACTTTGTAAATATTGGCGAACGGTGCAATGTATCAGGTTCACGGAAGTTTGCGCGCCTGATTCGCGAAGAGAAATTCGAGGAAGCTCTTTCCGTTGCGCGCGCACAGGTTGAAGAAGGTGCACAGGTTATTGACGTTAATCTTGACGATGCAATGCTTGATGCTGAAAAAGAAATGGTACGTTTCCTGAATTTGTTGATGGCCGAACCCGATATTGCCAAACTTCCGGTGATGATTGATTCATCAAAATGGAAAGTTATAGAAGCCGGGCTGAAATGTTTGCAGGGAAAAGCAATCGTAAATTCAATCAGTTTAAAAGAAGGCGAAGAAAGTTTTATTCATCAGGCAAAAGCGATAAAACGGTTTGGGGCTGCCGTTGTTGTTATGGCTTTTGATGAGGTTGGTCAGGCTGATAACCTTGAACGCCGGAAGGAAATTTGCAGTCGCGCCTATAAAATTCTAACCGAAAAAGTCGGTTTCCTACCACAGGATATCATTTTCGATCCCAATATTTTAACCATTGGAACCGGTCTTGAAGAACACAATAATTATGCGGTTGATTTTATTGATTCGGTGCGGTGGATAAAGGAAAATTTACCACACGCCAAAACAAGCGGAGGAATCAGCAATGTTTCATTTTCGTTCCGCGGAAATGATTTAGTTCGTGAAGCCATGCATTCGGTTTTTCTTTTTTATGCAATAAAAGCCGGGCTCGACATGGGAATTGTAAATCCGGGCATGTTGCAGATTTATGATGAAATTCCAAAAGATTTACTTGAAAAATGTGAAGATTTAATTCTGAACCGCCGACCAGATGCCACTGAACGAATGTTGGAGTTTGCCGAGCAAATAAAAGCGGGTGACAAAAAGGAGGTGAAAAAAGATGAGTGGCGCGAACTTCCTCTGGAGAAACGAATTGAACACGCATTGGTAAAAGGTTTTCCGGAGTTTGTTGACGAAGACATGGCCGAAGCCGTTAAAATATACCAACCGGCGTTAAATATTATCGAAGGTCCGTTGATGGACGGGATGAATGTGGTTGGTAATTTATTTGGTGCCGGAAAAATGTTTCTTCCGCAGGTAATTAAATCAGCTCGGGTAATGAAAAAAGCAGTTGCTTATTTGCTACCCTACATTGAAGCAGACAAAGCAAAATACAAAACCGTTGACAAACGCAATAAAGTGCTGATGGCCACGGTAAAAGGCGATGTTCATGATATCGGTAAAAATATTGTTGGGGTTGTGCTGGCCTGCAACAATTACGATATAATCGATTTAGGCGTAATGGTTCCCACCGAAAAAATCATCGAAACAGCTATTAAGGAAAAGGCGGATGTGATTGGATTGAGTGGACTGATTACTCCTTCGCTTGAAATTATGGCAGATGTTGCACGCGAAATGGAACGCCGTGGACTTGATATTCCTATTCTGATTGGAGGGGCAACAACCTCGAAAATCCACACTGCTGTTAAAATTGAACCTGAATATTCGCATCCTGTAATTCATGTAAAAGATGCATCCCTGGCAGTAAATGTTGTGTCAAACCTAATCGCAAAAAACCAGAAATATCTTGATGCAGTTAAAGCTGATTATGCCGAAATTCGCAGTTTCCAAGGAAGCAGAAAACCAAAGAATTACCTGACTCTGGAACAGGCACGAAGAAATAAATTTAAAATAGATTGGGATAATACACCCATTTACAAACCCAACTTTTTGGGCGTAAAAAAGATTATCGACTACCCGCTTTCAGAGTTGCGGGAATATATCGACTGGACTTTCTTTTTTATTACCTGGGGTTTGAAAGGGCATTACCCGCAAATTTTTAACGATGGTGAACAAGGAGAAGCTGCAAAAAAATTGTATGCCGAAGCCAATGAATTTCTTGATGAAATAATTGAAAAGAAAATGTTGAAAGCCAACGCAGTAATTGGAATTTGGCCTGCAAATGCTGATGGCGACGATATTATTTTGTATGAAGACGAATCGCACCAAAAAGAAATAGGCCGTTTTTACCATATCCGACAACAGGAATTGAAAAAACAAGGTATCCCGAATTTCTGCCTTTCTGATTTTGTGGCTCCACTAGAATCAGGTAAAATTGATTATTGTGGTGGTTTTGTAACAACCGGCGGAATTGGAATCGAAAAATGGAAAGATGCTTACCGTGCTGATAACAATGACTATAAAGCAATAATGCTTGAAGCCCTCGCCGACCGCTTGGCCGAAGCTTACGCCGAATTATTGCATTTACAGGTTCGGAAAGATTTTTGGGGTTATGTGCCCGACGAAAACCTCACACAGGACGATTTACTAAAAGTGAATTACCAGGGAATCCGCCCCGCGCTGGGTTATCCGGCCTGTCCGGAACACTCGGAAAAGGAGAATCTTTTCAATCTTTTAAGTGCCGGGGAAATTGGAGTTACTTTGTCGGAGCATTTTGCCATGTACCCAAATGCATCGGTTTCTGGAGAATTCTTTGTCCATCCCGAGTCGCGATATTTCAGCCTCGAAAAAATAGGGAAAGACCAGGTTGAAGATTATGCCCGCCGCAAAGGCGAAACAGTTGAATATATCGAAAAATTTATGCCAGCGAATTTAAATTACAAGTAGAAGGAGTAAAAGACAGGAGTTGGAATTCTCAGGAAAAAAAGTTGGAAGTGGATATCACAGTTCCGAAATGAGATTTAAACGATAAAGTTGAAATACTAAATTTTGACAACCTTTATACAGTAAATAATGGATCGGGAAAATTGCAAATGGATGAAAAGATTACGGTTTTGCCGACAGCTAAAATTAATTCAAAATATTTTTAACTGAATCAGGAAACAAAAAGTCCTTAAATTAAATAATGAATTTACATATTAACTGAACTCGTTTAAAAACACACTTTTTTGTATTTTTACGAACTCTAAATTAAAAATAAATGAAAGGCAAAAAAGGAAATTTCTGGTGCAAAATTCTGTACTTTATTATTGGAATGCTTGTTATGCTTGGGCTTGACATGTTTTTTCAGTTTAATAATTCGGTTGAAAAAGGTGTAAGCCGCGAACTCAATAAAGCACAACAAAAAATTGAGGACACATTTAAATAAACGAAATGAAAGTAATCGACATAATAAAAAAGGCAAAAAGTACAGTTTTTTCATTTGAACTTTTACCTCCGCTAAAAGGAAATGACGCAGGAAAAATTTACCAAACCATCGAAAGTTTAATTGAATACGATCCAAAATATATAAATATTACTACGCACAGGGACGAGCTGGAATTTAAAGAAGTGGCCGATGGTACAATTGTAAAACGTACAGTACGAAAACGACCTGGAACAGTAGCAATTGCAGCGGCTATTCAACATAAATTCGGAATTCCGGTTGTGCCTCACATTTTATGCGGAGGATTTACAAAAAGCGAAACAGAGCACGTTTTAATCGATTTGAATTTTCTGGGGATTGAAAATGTGTTGGCGTTAAGGGGCGATGGCGCGAAAAACCAGCATGTTTTTCAACCCGAAAAAAATGGAAATGCCAATGCACGTGAGCTCGTAATTCAAATGAAAGATCTGGGTGCAGGAAAGTATCTTGAAGATGATTTAAAAAACAGTTTTCCCCTTGATTTTTGTATTGGGGTGGCCGGATATCCTGAGAAGCATTTTGAAGCTCCAAATAAAGCTCAGGATTTACTTCATTTAAAACAAAAAGTAGATGCCGGTGCAGATTATATTGTTACCCAAATGTTCTTTGATAATGCGGTTTATTATGAGTTTGTGAAAAAATGCCGCGAAATCGGAATCACTATCCCGATTATACCTGGCATAAAACCAATTAATCTTGTGAATCAGTTAACAGTACTTCCAAAAATATTTAGCATCGATATTCCTACGGAACTTGCTGTTGAACTGGCAAAGTGTAAAACAAATGCAGAAGCTGCAAAAGTTGGCACCGAGTGGGCTATTTATCAGTCGAAAGATTTGGTGGCCAACAACGCCCCATCCTTGCATATATACACCTACGGCGTTTCAGACAACGTAAAGGAAATTGTGAAGGCAGTGTTTTAAAAGAAATACAAATCTCCTCTTACTCATCCAAAGAGTAAGAAAAAGGGGCCTATTGCAGTCAAATAAGAGGATTAAGCGACATTTTAATATCGGAAATGCCAGTTCAAAAAAAGAGCCGCTAAAATTTCATATTTTAACGGCTCTTTCTTTGAACTTTAAACTTGAATGCTGAACTTCTTCAGTTTCCCATCTTCACCTGACTATTTATCTTGTCGTTTTCTGCTTGTTTATTCAGTTTTAACGAGTAAATCATGGCTTCAACCTGTTGCAGTAAATTTCGTTTTTCTTTGCTCGGTGCATAAACATAACCGAAAGCCACAATTACACGTTGATTGGAAGCATCCAATTCTGCCAAACAAATGTACGGACCGCCCATAAAATCGTTTTCAGTGCGCCAAAGTCCACGCATTTCTGCTGCATAATTTTTGCGATGCTCACGAATGTTAAAAATCTGTTCCAGACTCTTTTCGGTAGTCATATAGCTCCCTTCTGTTGGCCCGGGGATATTAATTTCTAATGTGCTGTCGTTTTTTGCAACTAAATAGTTAACAGTAAAAGTTGAATCGGAATCATAAGGGAGAGAATATAGCGCAATTCCTTGCGAGATTTCAGGTGTTTCGTACCTGACCCAGATAAAATTTTCTTTTTGACGGGCAATCATAAAACCAGGGGGAACGGTCATCGTTAATCCAAAATCAGTATTAAGCGCATTGTAAACTGTTTTCTCATAATATTTTTGGTAATTCATAGTCAACCTTTCTTTTTCGGCGGCCAAAAAATACGATAATATTTTGTCACTGTTTTTGTTGAAAAGCTCTTCGAATTGCTGGGTATTTTTTGCTTTAATTTCAACGACAGCCTGGGGGTAAGCCCAAACATCATCTTTCATTGTAACTCCAGGTGTTTCAACATTTTCCGAAATTGAGGTTTGTATAATATTGCGAGTGGTTCTGAAGATTTTCTTGAAAGCTTCGTGTGGTACATTTATCAAATCAAAAACCGATTCTTCCTGTGGCAGTGCAACATGATCCTGCCCTAAAGTATTCCTGAGTAATTCACCGGGTTTTCCATTCCACGATTCATCCGAAATTACAACGACCAATTCATTGGCTTTACCCGTTATATTTTGGTGTAGCACCGGTTCGTTTGAACACGATTGGAAAACGGCCAGAATAACAATTACTGCAAACTGAAAAATGGAATTTCTTTTCATTGTGTAAATTTTTTGGTTTTGACGTTATTATATTACAAAAACTACACCAAAAAAAAATCCTGATTCTGAAGTTGTCAGAAACAGGATTTTTAAATATATCAATACTTAATTATCTTTCAATTTTATCGGCATTTGACTTGATATCTTCTTCTTCTTCATCACCTTTACTGGCTTTTTTGAACTCGCTCATTCCTTTTCCAAGTCCTTTCATTAACTCCGGAATTTTACGACCGCCAAAAAGTAAAAGAACAATAATTAGTATGATGATAATTTCCTGTGGTCCTACAAAACCTGCGATTACAA
>JBFHJA010000131.1:0-9858 GCA_041596165.1 Draconibacterium sp.
CATGGCAAAAGCTACTGAAGTGTGTCCCGAAGGAAATGATCTTGGATCGCCGTTTGGACGCTCTGAACCAACCCATGATTTTAAATTTGAAACCATCAAATCGTTGATTAAAAGTGTTTTTATAACAATGGCAGTCCTGTTTCCAAAGTTGTTTTTTCCTTTTACTCCCAAAGCATTTAAAGCGTAAACTGCAATTCCCGGCGCGTATTGAATGTAGTCATCAACGTGACCGGAATACGCGAAATTAGTTTGCATCCAGTCCTGAAAATTTACTTTTGCGTCAGTAGAAAAATGAAAAGCAGTTCCTGCAGTTATTAAAAGAGCAGGGGCAATGAAAGGTTTTATTCCTCTTTTTTTGTCTTTATATTGAAAATTGAGTTTATGAATTGAATCGCTGTGAAATGATACTTCCAATGGATATTTTCCAAAAGTAAGAGGGAAAGAGTTTTCACCCGGAGTCTCAAATCCACTTCGTTTAAATTGAAATTTTTCATAAAATTCCGTCCTTTTGATGGGCTTTTCAGAATCATATGAATCAGCAAAAGAATTCTGCCAATTCAAAATGAAAGTAAATAATATGATAATTGTTGTGGTCTTCATTGCGAGTAAAAATATAACAATGTATTGATTCCATTTCCTGATTTTTTAATAATTATCGAAAATGTTGGTTTGTTTGCAGCAAGCGATTAAATTCGAATTGAAAATAATTTTAACGTTTTGAAACAAAAAAAATCAGGAGGGGAGCAAATACCGGTTTACAGCCTTCACAATTTTAGTCCGAAAGAAAGTGTCAGTCAGCAATTCCAGGTCGAATTGTTTGATGCGAACAGGCATTTCAGTGTGAAATATCCACACCGGCATGATTTTTTCGAGGTATTATATTTATCGAAAGGTTCCGGGTTTCATGTTATTGATGGGAACAAATATGAAATTAAGCCACCCTGTGTATTTTTTATGTCACCGGGACAAGCGCACAAGATCGAATTTTCGGGCGACATCGAAGGGTTTATATTTATTTTTACGCCCGAGTTTTATCTCATTAATCAAACTAACCAAAACAGGTTAATTGAATTTCCTTTCTTTTTTACAATCCGACAGGATAATCCACCACTAAATTTGCTGGAAGAAACGAATGTGAAATTTCTGGAAAGTCTTTTTAAAAAAGGGATTTCGGAAATTTCAAAGGGCGAAGCATATTCTGTTGAATTGCTGCGTTCAATACTCGATTTAATTTTAACCACCTGTTCCGCATTGTATAAAACCGACGAAACTCTTTTAGCAAAGGGGAAAGGGCACATTGTTGTCAAAAAGTTTTTCCAGTTGGTTGAAGAGAATTATCAACAAAATTGGTCGGTTGCCGAATATGCCGACAAAATGGCGATAACGCCAAACCACCTTACCCAAACAGTGAATCAATTAACAGGAAAAACTTCGTCGCAGATAATAAAATCAAAACAAGTACTTGAAATTAAACGTTTGCTTGTACATACTAATCTTAGTGTTACCGAAATTGCAATCCGCATGAATTTTCCCGATCAATCTTATTTTACCAAGTTTTTTAAACGGGAAGCCGGGATTTCTCCTTTGCAATATCGGGTTAAGGCGATAAAATAATAGGAGTGTGGATCGGATTCCATCTGTATCTTCATATTTGGGATTTGATGGAATACATAATTAATTGCGGGTGTTTTAAGGATTCCATCTTTGTTTTGAACAAATTTCAGCTCTTATTTGAAAGTTTGATTTTCAGTATAACAATAAAGTTGGAAGCAAATTTTATAATCTTACAAATATGCAATTGTTGAAAGTTCTTAATTCGTTGAAAATTAAAAAGATTATGATAATTGAATAAAAACTGTAATTTTTATTTCCTATGATAATTACCTAAAATACCTTTGTTTTTACTTCTGTTTTTGGTTTTAAATTCATTGCTTTGCATACGAAAAAAACTATTTGACTGTTAGATATTAAATTTTAGACATAAACATATTAATTATTTAAAAATTATAAAAATGGCAAATTATTTCAATTCACTTCCATTGCGTCTTCAGTTAGAGCAATTGGGAAAGTGCGATTTCATGGAAGAATCGGAATTCGCAGACGGTGTAAAAAAGTTAGAGGGTAAAAAAATCGTTGTACTTGGTTGCGGTGCTCAGGGCTTAGCTCAGGGTTTGAATATGCGCGACAGCGGTTTGGATATTTCGTATGCTCTTCGCAAAGTTGAGATTGATGAAAAACAGATTTCTTATCAAAATGCAGTTGACAATAAATTTGAAGTAGGAACTTTTGAAGAAATGATTCCTGTTGCTGACCTGGTTTTGAACCTCACTCCCGACAAATACCACAGTCCGGTTGTAAAAGCTGCAATGCCACTGATGAAAAAAGGTTCTTGCCTTTCTTATTCACACGGTTTCAATATTGTTGAAGAAGGAATTGATATCCGCGAAGATATTACTGTAATTATGGTTGCGCCAAAATCTCCGGCATCAGAAGTGCGTGCCGAGTTTTTACGTGGATTTGGTGTACCAACATTAATAGCTGTTCACCGGGAAAACGACCCAAATGGTGATGGTTTGGAAATTGCAAAAGCATATTGTGTTGGAACCGGTGGACACAAAGCTGGTGTATTACATTCTTCTTTTGTTGCCGAAGTGAAATCAGATTTAATGGGTGAGCAAACTATTTTGTGTGGTGTGCTTCAAACTGGTTCGATTCTTTGCTTCAATAAAATGATTGAAAAAGGAATCAACCCCGGATATGCATCAAAATTAGTACAGTACGGATGGGAAGTCACTACCGAAGCTTTGAAACTCGGTGGAATTACTCACATGATGGATCGCCTTTCAAACCCTGCAAAAATAGAGGCATATAAATTGGCCGAAGAAATGAAAACTATTATGCGCCCTCTGTTCGAGCATCATATGGACGATATTATGTCGGGAGTATTCTCGTCAACGATGATGAAAGACTGGGCTGACGGTGACAGAAATCTATTGAAATGGCGCGCTGCAACCGGCGAAACAGCATTCGAGAAAACACCTGCCGGCGATATGGAAATCACTGAACAGGAATATTTCGATAACGGAACTTTAATGGTTGCTTTTGTAAAAGCTGGCGTTGAACTGGCTTTCGACGTGATGACAGAAACCGGTATCAAAGGCGAATCGGCATATTATGAATCGTTGCACGAAACTCCGCTGATTGCCAATACAATAGCGCGTAAAAAACTTTTCGAAATGAATCGGGTAATTTCTGATACTGCTGAATATGGCTGTTATTTATTCGACCATGCATGTCAACCACTTTTGGCTGATTTTATGAGCAGAATTGATGTAAATGTAATCGGTAAAAACTTCAATGAGGGAAAAGACGGTCATGTTGATAACCGCGAACTGATTGAAATTAATGACGAAATCAGATACAGTGAAGTGGAAATTATTGGCGCAGAACTGCGTGAGGCAATGGAATCGATGAAAGCGATTATCTAATCAATAAAATATCTTTGAAAGATGGCTCTGTCGGAAGATAGGGCCATTTTTTTTGCGTGTTCAAATTAAGGATAAAAGTAAAATTGTGGTCTAAAAACGAAAAAACCTGTCAGGAAAATTCCCAACAGGCCTTACTATTTCAGTTTCAAATTTTTAATTTAATCCATCGAGTTTAAAAATGCATCTCGCTCCCTTAAAAATTCCGATAAACGTTCAATGGGGTCGCGTGTTAAAGCAACTCGTCCTGAACGTATAAATTGCAACACTTTGAATTTATTAAGTTCCTCAAAAAGTTCCTGAGTTTCTTCGGTGTGACCCGTTTTTTCGATTACAACGTATTCGCGGGTAATTTCCAAAATGCGGGCACTTGCCTTACGAACTATTTTTTCAACTGTATCACTGTCGTATAAGGCTTCTGTTGGTACTTTATAAAGCGCTATTTCCTGGTAAATTATTTCGTCGTTTGTATGATAAAACGCCTTTAAAACATCGATTTGTTTTTCGATTTGGTTGACTATCTTAATTGTTTGTTCGCGTGTGGATTTTATTACAATTGTAAACTTAAAAACACCAGGAATTGCTGATTCTGATACAGTTAAACTTTCAATATTTACTTTTCTCCGTGTAAAAACTATGGTAATACGTGTTAATAACCCAATGTGGTTTTCAGTATAAACTGATATGTTGAATTCTTGTTTCATTTTTTTTGATTTTAGATGATGTGTATCAAGATTTGTACTTTAAACTCCTTTACGGTTCAAGAATAATATCCGATACCGAAGCCCCCGTTGGTACCATTGGGAAAACGTTATCTTCTTTTTCAATTACAACCTCAAGCAAATAGGGACCGTGATGATTTATCATTTTGCTGATCCCTTTTTCCAAATCCTCACGAACTTCAACCTTGTGACCGTCAATTCCAAAACCTTTGGCAATCATTATAAAATCGGGATTTTGAAGTTCAGTAAACGAATATCGTTTGTCAAAAAACAATTGCTGCCACTGACGTACCATTCCCAGAAAATTGTTATTGAGGATAATAATTTTAACAGGAAGCTTGTTTTGTGCAATTGTTCCCAGTTCCTGAATTGTCATTTGAAAACCTCCATCGCCAATTACTGCAATTACAGTGCGATCGGGAGCACCCAATTGTGCACCAAGACTTGCAGGAAGTCCAAAACCCATTGTTCCCAAACCGCCGGAAGTAACGTTACTTTTTGATTTCCGGAATTTAAAATAACGTGAAGCTACCATTTGGTGCTGCCCCACGTCGCTAACTAAAATGGCTTCGTGGTTGGTTTTGTCGCCGGTGATGCGGATAACTTCACCCATTGTTAATCCCGGTTTGTCTGGAAAGAGTTCTTTTTCGATTATTTTATCTTTTTCAATTTTATCACAATCTCTAAACCGTTGTAACCATTTCTTATGCGAATTTTTCAATACATTGTCAGTTAGCATTCTAAGCGATTTTTTCGAATTGCCCAAAACTGCAACATCTGCTTTTTTTATTTTGTCTATTTCTGCCGGATCGATTTCGAGGTGAATGATTTTGGCTTTTTTAGCATATTCACTAACTTTTCCTGTAACGCGGTCGTCGAAACGCATTCCAACAGCAATAATTAAATCGGCTTCATTGGTCAACAGATTCGGTCCATAATTTCCATGCATCCCAAGCATCCCAACATTCAATTCGTGGTCAGAAGGTAATGCGGAAAGACCAAGTAAAGTCCAGGCAGCAGGAATTCCTGTTTTCTCGATAAACTCTTTTAGTTCATTTTCGGCATTACCAATTATTACCCCTTGTCCAAATAAAAGCAGAGGACATTTGGCAGTATCTATTAAATCAGCAGCTTCTTTTATTTTAAAAGGGTCAACGGGAGTTTCCGGAACATAACTTCTGATTTTTTTACATTTTTTGTATTTGAAATCCAATTCTCCAAATTGGGCATCTTTTGTAATATCAATCAACACCGGACCTGGTCGCCCCGATTGTGCAATATAAAAAGCCTGGGCAATTACTTCAGGAATTTCTTCGGCACAGGTAACCTGATAATTCCATTTTGTAACCGGCATCGAAATGCCAACTACATCTGATTCCTGAAAAGCATCGGTACCAAGCAGGGGAGAAGCAACCTGACCTGTTATACAAACCAATGGAGTAGAGTCGATCATTGCATCTGCAATTCCGGTAATGAGGTTTGTTGCACCTGGCCCCGAAGTTGCAAAACAAACCCCGGCTCTACCTGTTACCCGGGCATATCCCTCGGCTGCATGTACTGCTCCTTGTTCGTGGCGGGTTAAAATATGAGTTACGTGTTTGTCGAAATCATACAAAGCATCGTAAATGGGCATAATTGCACCGCCGGGATAACCAAAAATGGTATTAACTCCCTCCTCTAGCAGCGAAAGTATTACTGCCTGTGATCCTGAAACTTTTTTTGTTGTCATTTTATTGAATTTTAGCTAATAGCTTCTGGCCTTTAGCATTTAGCTTCCGGCTTTTAGCTTCAATATCTGTTATTTTGTTTTATTCTATTTTTATATGACGTAGTCGGCATCATTGAATCACGGTTTAAAACCCTGAGTGACACCTGTCCTCCGTCTTATTCTTAATCTATCAACCTAATTGCTCCTTTGTCGGCAGCCGAAACCAAACTTGCATAAGCTTTCAGTGCTTTCGAAATATTGCGTTGACGACCAACCGGCATAAAAGCGTCTTTTCCTTTTGCTTCTTCAGCTTTTCTGCGTTCCGCCAATTCTGCATCCGAAATCATTAAGTTAATAGATCGTTTTTTAATATCGATTTCAATTTTATCGTTATTTTGAATAAGTGCAATTGCACCACCACCGGCAGCTTCAGGAGAAACGTGGCCGATAGAAAGCCCTGAGGTTCCGCCTGAAAATCTTCCATCGGTAATCAGCGCACAATATTTATCCAATTGCATTGATTTCAGATACGACGTTGGGTAGAGCATTTCCTGCATCCCCGGTCCGCCTTTTGGTCCTTCATAGCGAATAACAATTACATCGCCTTTTTGAACTCCATCTCCCAAAATGCCATTTACTGCATCGTCTTGCGAATTGAAGACTTTGGCAGTTCCCGTAAAATTGAAAATAGAAGGATCTACACCAGCCGTTTTTACAATACATCCGTTTTCGGCAATGTTTCCGAATAATATCGCCAACCCGCCATCTTTGCTGTAGGCATGTTCAAAATCGCGGATGCAACCTTTTTCGCGATCGTCATCAAGGTTTGTATAGTAATTATCCTGCGAGCCCAAGACTAAATTTCTCCTTCCATCGCCAGGCGAAGAAAGGAATCGTGTTTTTGCGTCGTCAGATACATTCTTTCCTTTAATATCATAAGCTGCAATAGCTTCTTTCAAGGTTTTTCCATCAATACGATTTACCGAGGTTTCCATCAACCCAGCCCTATCGAGTTCTGCCAAAATTGATAATATGCCACCTGCCCGGTTTACATCCTGAACGTGGTACTGAGAACTTGGCGAAACCTTGCATAAATTTGGAGTAACGCGCGAAAGACGATCGATATCTTCCATCGTAAAATCAACTTCGGCTTCGTGCGCAATTGCCAGCAAATGTAAAACCGTATTTGTCGAACCTCCCATTGCAATGTCAAGTTTCATGGCATTCAAAAATGAATCGCGTGTTGCAATGTTTCTTGGAAGTACTTTGTCGTTCCCTTCGAAATAGTAGGTTTTTGTTGCTTCAACAATTTTCTCAACTGCTTCTTCGAACAGTTTTTTTCGATTGGCGTGGGTGGCAACAATTGTTCCGTTTCCGGGGAGTGCCATACCAATTGCTTCTGCAAGACAGTTCATTGAATTAGCTGTAAACATACCCGAGCACGATCCACATGTTGGGCAGGCATTCTGCTCAATTACAGAAAGTTGCTCGTCAGAAACCGACTGGTCGGCAGCCAAAACCATTGCATCAACAAGATCATATTTAGTGCTGCCAACTGTACCGGCTTCCATTGGTCCGCCGGATACAAAAACTGCCGGAATATTTAAGCGCATTGCAGCCATTAACATTCCGGGGGTAATTTTATCGCAATTCGATATGCAAACCATTGCGTCCACTTTGTGCCCGTTACACATGTATTCAACGCTGTCGGCAATTACATCACGCGATGGAAGTGAATATAACATTCCATCGTGTCCCATTGCAATTCCATCGTCAATGGCAATTGTATTGAATTCGGCGGCAAAAAAGCCGTGTTTTTCAATCAAACCTTTAATATACTGTCCAATGTCGTGTAAATGTGCATGTCCTGGAACAAATTGAGTAAACGAATTTACTACCGCGATAACCGGTTTTCCAAAATGTTCTTCTTTCATCCCGTTTGCGCGCCAAAGACTCCTGGCTCCGGCCATTCTGCGACCTTGTGTAGTTGTGTTGCTCCTTAATGGTATTTGCATCTTAGTTCGAATTTTAAAATTTTATATTATTAAAAAAGCCTTCCCCGTTTTCGGAAAAGGCTTGTAAATATTTTAATTCTACACAATAAACTAACCTCTCCCTGATTTTTCAAGAATGACCACCACGAGGACTAGAATATATGCAGAAAATAATTTCATCTGTTTCTTTTACTGAGGGCAAATGTAAAAAAACAATTTAAATAGCAAAACGAATTGAAATTAAATTCTTGTTTTTGCTATGAAAATTAAAGTTAAGGAAGTCTTTTTATGTAGAATTCAAATTTTAAAGCAAAATTTTAGGTTCAAATCTTTGTTGTTAAAAGCCATCTTATGTTTGCTTTTTATGAAATTGAATTCTTACTTTACATTCTTCGAATTAAACCAAAATGAAAACTAACAATATACTGTTTGTCATTGCATTCATATGTTTTTCTGCGGCATGTTCAAATCAACCGGGTGAAATTGCAAGCAAAGAAAGTCGGAAAGCAAATATTGAACCTGATTATTCCGAAATATCAATTCCGGTAAATATTGCCCCGTTGAATTTTAATATTGAAGAAAAAGGGGAAGCTTTTTTTGTGAAAATTTTGGGATTGAATGGAGAATCACTTTCCGTTTCATCTTCCAGTGGAACAATAAAATTTCAGGAGAAAAAGTGGAAAAAATGGTTGGAAGCCAACAAAAACGGAGAACTCGAATATCAGGTTTATGTTCAAACTGAAGGAAAGTGGAAACAGTTTCAATCTTTCAGGAACAAAGTTTCTGATGCTGAAATTGATCCGTTTTTATATTACCGTTTGCTCTTCCCGGGTTACGAAAGTTGGAGTGAGATTGAAATAGTGCAAAGAAGTCTGGAAAGTTTCAACGAAAAATCGGTTGTAGAAAACAATGTAGTTGATCAAAATTGTGTAAACTGTCATTCATTTAATCAGCAAAATCCTAACAATTTTATGTTTCACATGCGCGGTTCGATGGGTGGGACATATTTTTTAAATGATGGCGATTTGCAAAAGTTTGACCTGAAAACCAGTGAAATGGAAAGTAATGCAACTTATACACGCTGGCATCCTTCGGGTAAATATGTAGCTTATTCTACAAATAAAGTGGTGCAGCAGTTTCATTCTGTTGAAAACAAGAAAATTGAAGTCTCCGATTTGAGCTCGTCGTTGGTTTTGTATGATGTTGCCAAAAATGAGATGACTAAAATCCCGGTTGACGAGGCAAAACAATTTATGGATACTTATCCTGAATGGTCACCCGATGGACGTACACTCTATTTTTGCAGGGCTGCACAAATTACTGAAGATTATGATTATCGTGAAACGAAATACAATTTATGCAGGGTAAGTTTTAACCCTGAAACCCGGAAATTTAGTGAGCCAGAAACTATTTTTGATGCGTCTGCCAAACAGAAAAGTGTATCGTTTCCCAGGGTTTCGCCCGATGGGAAAACGTTGGTTTTTACCTATCATGATTACGGAGTTTTTTCGATTTGGCACAATGAAGCCGACTTGTATTCCATTAATTTAAATGATTTATCGGTAAAAAAGATGGAACACCTAAACAGCAATTTTACTGAAAGTTACCATTCATGGTCGTCTAATGGGAAGTGGCTGATTTTTAGCAGTAAGCGAGATGACGGTTTAACCGCGAGACCTTACATTTCGTTTGTTGATGAAAATGGAAGGGCACAGAAACCATTTGTTTTACCACAGGAAGATCCGAAATTTTACAGCACTTTCGATAAAACATTTAATATCCCGGAATTTGCCAAAGCAGAAGTTTCCTTTCGTCCAGGGGAAATAAGAAAAGCGGCAGACAGAGAAGCAGTTAAAGCAAAATGGTCGGATAATTTTTAAAAGCGAATGATGAATTCAACCAACTATAAACCCAACCGGCTATTATTCAGTTTGTCCTATTTGTTTTTC
>JBFHJA010000132.1:0-9787 GCA_041596165.1 Draconibacterium sp.
AATGGTGTTTTCTTCTATGGTGAAAACGGGACACTTTTTGCCTCCGACAATAAATTGATTGTAACGCCAAATGATAAGGATCAGCAGCAGGAAGAAATGGAAATCCAAACCCCGGAAATGCAGGAGAACCATGTTGCAAATTTCCTGGATGCAGTAAGAGCAAGAAACAAAAATTTGCTGGCCTGTAAAATCGAAGACGCTTTTCAATCAACAGCCACGGTACAATTGGCAATGGCATCTTTTTATACCAACAGTAAAGTTGAATGGGATGCAAAATCGCAAACAATCATTAACAACAAGGAGGCATCAAAATTATTGGCCCGCCCTTATCGCAGTGGATACAAACGACCAAGTGTTTAGTTTACAGATTGTTTTTAATTTGGTTTAAGGCAGGAATTTCGAAGATTTGTTTGGAGTTTAATGATTTTCTTATTTACATTTTAACAATTTTCAAAACAACATTTTGAGATCTGGTTACTATATGGAGTAAATAAGTCCCGGAAGATAAATCTGAAAAATTGAAGTATTGAAACCCATCAGGTTTGCTGTTGGAATAAATGTGCCCATCCAAACTGTATAAATCTATTTTCTCAATTATTTCATTTTCATTCAGAGTCAAATAAAATCCTTCTCTGAAAGGGTTTGGATAAATGCTTGCCCCCGGAAAATTAATTTTTTCAGTTGAGTTACTTGAAAAATCTATTTTTAAGAGCAATGAATCAATAGAACTACACTGGTTGTCATTTAAAGCAATTAGCCAAATATTAAAATTTCCCAACCCGAAATCCTTTGCTATAATCGTTTTTTTATCATTTGTTGTGCCATCAAACCAAATGAATGAAAATGCATCTCCAACAGGTTCGAGAATAATTGTATCGTTTATGTCAACAATCAAATCGGGTCCAAGATTTATTTCTGCATTTTTAAGAATAGTAACTTCTTTAATAATTGACTCTTCGCAACCCATTTCATTGAAAACTGAATATGTTAACCAATAAGAACCTGCGCCAATTAAAGAAGGATTTATGCAAAAATCAGTAACACAATCTCCTGAGAGTGTTCCACCTGTTGGGGATACTTCTATTAAAACAGGTTCACTATTTTCGCAGAAAACTAAATTCGAATTTAGAATTTCAGGCTGCGGGGAAGCTGTAACAGTAAATTCTTTTGAGACTGTTCCAGTGCAGCCATTTATGCCGGTTACAGAATATGTAATTGTATAAGTTCCAACCCCCGCTGTTGCAGGGCTAAAATACTGACCAGATATTCCTACGCCCGAAAGTGTGCCTCCAGTTGGATCGACCTGTAGTAAAACTGGCTGGTCGTTTTCGCAGAAAATGAGATCAACATTCCTGATTTCAGGCTGCGGGGAAGCTGTAACAGTAAATTCTTTTGAGACTGTTCCAGTGCAGCCATTTATGTCGGTTACAGAATATGTAATTGTATAAGTTCCAACCCCCGCTGTTGCAGGGTTAAAATACTGACCAGATATTCCTACGCCCGAAAGTGTGCCTCCAGTTGGATCGACCTGTAGTAAAACTGGCTGGTCGTTTTCGCAGAAAGTTAAATCGGAATTTAAAATTTGAGATATTGGTTCGCCAAAAACTTCAACCACATTTATAAAAGTGTTATTTGATAAATTTAAATCAAAGGTGCTTGATATTTTGAATTCGAAAGTGTAATTCCCTTTTTTCGATAAATCAATGTTTTTGCTCATTTGGAAGGTAATAACCTCATTGATCAAAAGGGAATCATTAAGAACTAATTGATCGGTTATATTTGTCCCGTCAGTAACTTGCATTTGAATATTAATGATTGTGCCCGGCAGAGCACTCATTGTACCTACATTTTTAATTTCGAGCGATACAAATTCATTGTTAGAAAGAATGCATGAAGTTATTGGTGAGGTCATCGAGTTAATTGTAAAATCGACTGATCTTGTTGATTCTCCGGTAATATTAATGTTGTCAAGTCCTGCACCCATTCCCCATTGATAAAAATCATCGTAATAAAATCCGATTTGTGTACTGTTTTTACAAATTTCCACTGGCAATTGAAATGAATGATGTATCCAGTTAAATGCTTTATCCAATTTTTTTAATTCATGCCATTCAAGTTCTTCCTGTAATTTATAAACTACATGCAATTCATCAATAGCATCATAAATTCCGGTTTTAAGCAGATAATCGAAAGAGAGTACAATATTGCTATAATCGGCTAAACGAAGTGGTGCGGTATAAGCAATGTCAGAAACATGAACTGCCTCTCCCGCTGAATACGAATCTGCACCTATAAATTTGCTGGTGTTATCTGAAAAATCAAGATAATAGCAATTGAGCGATTCACTATTTCCCAGCAGCCATCCCGTTAAATTATTTTTAAATTGTATGTCATCGATCTCGGATTCAAAATCGACAAAAAATGGCAAAGCCCGTAAGGTTTGCGGATAAACACTTATTACGTTGGTTCCAAGACTTTCTGTTTTTTCATTATTTAAATTATATACCGCTGTAACATAGTATTCATATAAATTATTAAAAACAATAGTTTGATCAATATAAAATAAGTCAGAGGTCTCTTTCAATAAAGTTTTGTTGCGATATATTTTGTACGAAATGGGAGTTCCAATTTCTGGCTGATTCCAATTCAGATGAATGCTTGATTCATTAATTGTATAAGTTAAATTTTGTGGTGGAAAAACATTTGGAGTTGTTTCAATTCCCGTGATAATCAGGCTAAATGCCTGAGAGCCGCCACTTATAGTTCCCGAATGAGAAATTATTACATTGAAATTATTATCACCTGGATTAGCAATATAAACCTGTTCTACATTATCGACATGATTTATGTTTTTCAACGCCGATGCGTCAGGATTTTCAAAATTAAGCAACCATGGAAAATAGTTTTGGAGATTATTTGTGTTTACAACAGAAACGTCTAAATCATTTA
The DNA here is from genome assembly GCA_041596165.1 of Draconibacterium sp. Taxonomy (GTDB): domain Bacteria; phylum Bacteroidota; class Bacteroidia; order Bacteroidales; family Prolixibacteraceae; genus Draconibacterium. The sequence continues at coordinate 2,950 of JBFHJA010000132.1, forward strand.
CAAGTTTGCTGGTTCTGGGATTAAGGGATGGAGAAGAAGGTTGCCCCGGAGGATCGATCCAGGAGAGTGTAATCTTTAAAAATGGGTAAAAAGCTGAAGTTGAAACGGGAATTGTAATTTCTTCCCCATTTGACAAAACTTCCTCATAGATATTTTTCCCTTGATTATTAGAATTGGTATAAATTAAATTAGCAGCTTCTTTAATATTGAGAAGTCCCCACCCAAAGCGATAGTCAGGACCGGAGTTACCCAAATCGGAAGCAGTATGAATTAATAAGCCTTTGATTGTAGATGAACGCAGTTGCACACCGGGTTGAAGTGTGTTCTGCAATTGAAGTAGAAGAGCTGCTGAGCCAGTTGCCGAGGCAGTTGACATGGATGTTCCGTTATACGATGTGTAGCTATTGTCTGATGTTGAAGTTGATGAAAGGACATTGAACCCATTTGCAACAACATCGGGTTTAATGCGACCGTCATCCGTTGGTCCAAATGAACTGAATGTAGTCATAGCTCTTGCATCGTCAACAGCCCCAACAGTAAGAATATTTTTTGCCACCGCCAAAGGGGTTAAACAGTCGAATCCATCTGTTCCTCCGTCAGGTTCACGCTCAGTATTTACAAGGACCCAATTTTCGTCCCATACATAATGTAAAAATGAAGATTCAGGTGTGTCACTTCTGTCGTTACCTGCTGATTTTACAATCAAATAATTTGGTGCCAGTTCTGCAATGAAGTCTAAGTCTGCGCTTGTTTGATTGTAAAATCCAAATTCATAATCTTCTGTAGCTGAAATCGTGGGGTCGCCATACCAATACCAGCTTTCGATGGTTGAGTTGTAATACCAACCACACAGCGGACCGTAGGAATGGTTTGAAACCAAAATTCCATCGGCAGCAGCTCCCGACATTTCCGCAATATCATCATTTAAATCCCATGCTTTAATAATTGATTTACCTGCCATTCCTTTTGCATCGGGATTTACACCACTAGCGATCATGGTTCCTGCAATATGTGTTGAGTGGTTTGACAGGGGTAACTCCAAATCGCGCATTATTATTCTTGTGCCCGGACCGTTTTGAAGTTCCTGATGGGTTGCCCTAACCGTACCACCATCCCACAGATTTATTTCAGTACCAGCACCGGTAAGTGACGGATATTCATTCGTTGCTGACCAGACTTTATCCACTGAAATTGTAGCAGCAGCGCTAATGTTATCGGTGGCATAATAAACCGGTTTGTTTTTTGGACCTAAACTTTGCAGGATAACGACTTTATTGCTGTCCTTTTCCTGATAGTAAATGGGTATGTTTAAAACATTTGCCAAAGAATCTGCTTTTCTTTTATTCAAGTTCCATTGTACATTCTTTTGTTTTGAAAACCTGATTAATTCTTCTATGTTCTGAAAAGTGAATTTATTCGATTGTGCATGCAGGATGCTGCAAATAGTAAGGGAAAGTGCAAATATGACTATGCCCCTTTTTACTGTAATGAATTCACTGAATATTGACATTGTTACGCACATTTAATAAACCAACTGCATTTAAACGGGCAGTTGGTTCATAAAATTTAAATTTTGGAAATAAACAGCAAAATTGTTTTTGAAAGTAATGGTTGTATAAATCAAGGTGTTACAGGTACAAATTCGATGTTTGAGTTTCCATGCACAAATTCAAGTACCTGAACGGCATCATCTATGGCACAAGCAAATCCATCAACTTGATGTAAAATTCCTGCCCATCTGTATCTAAAAAGTCCACGATCTTCCATAGCCTGCCAAACCGATACATAATCTACATACCAGGTGCCATCAGAATTTAATGTAGTGATTTTAAGATTCCTGTCTTTATACACATTCCTGTCATAGGTAAATGGCTTACCTGTGCAATCACAATCTCCGAAATTAAAATAATATTTGTTGTCATTATTTTTAAGATATTCGTGTTCATTTAAGATCGGATTGCATCCCAAGCAATCAATGAATCCATTTATATAAACCACTTCATCAATATTAACTGTGCCGGTTTTGTCCGATCCGGCAGCAAAGCAGGAAGCGGCCAATGTAATAGGATCTATCTCCCAGCCAACAAGTTTTCCAAGTTTATTGGTGAATCTGTAGTTCATGATTTCCTGGTACATAGCCAAGTTTTCACGTGGAGAATCGATTGTTTTAGTTATTGAAAGCACTCCATCCACGGTATTCCAAATGGTAAGTCTTCCGCAGAAATCTACCGAAAATTTTTCACCGGCATTTACAACCTTTAATACTTCACCCATGGCTTGATCGAAAACTGATTGAGGCGAACGAACAATATTTAATCGTCCAAAATCAACCGGTTGAGCAAAGCCCAATTCTTCCGGCATTATTTCACCTTCGGCATCAAGCTCAAGAGTTCTGCCATCTTCAGCTATTGGTTGAACTACCCATATTTCTTCACCAGTGGGCACCCCTTCTTCATCAACAACGGGAATATTAAGCATTTCTGGTACGCCATCGAGATCACGTAAAAGAACATATAAGTTGCCATAATCTACAGTGTTGCCACCATTGGTTCCTCCGTCGCCTTTCTTGTTGTGAGGATTATCTTCTGTGTTACCCCCAGCCCAGGCAGGTCGATCAGAGTCAGGGGCAACTTCGGTGATTATATCACGATTACCCATTGGCCCTTTACAATCAGTATAGAGCACGACGAAAACCGCCACACTAAAAATTTGTAATAAGTATTTCCATTTCATAGCATTTAATTTAAAGATTAATAAAATTGTTTCAACAAAAGATAAAAGAATTACAAAGTTGAAATAATGTAATTTGACGTTCAGTATTTTGCAAGTGTTGGTGACTTAATTGTCTACATCCAATAATTGTATTTTCTGAGAGGATTTTTCCATAGCATTACTTTAAGAGTTAATAACTTTAAAATACAATCCTAGGTACTCAACAGATCTGCGATAAAATAAAGTTAAAAGTTAGAGAATCATGGCATATTATACAATCCTCAAAATGGCTGATTTTTTATAGCTGAATGGCCAGATTGCATAGCTTAACTGATTGATTGTCTAAACATTTTGATGATTTTAAGTAAGCGGCTTGATTTTTTTTTGTAAATTGTTTTAAAACAACAACCATGTTACCCAATGAAACTATCAAAATCGTTTTAGCGTTCGATGAACAACTGGTAGCAGATGGTTTGGATGCTATTTTATCGGGTGAAAGGAATTTTTCAATTGTAGGAAAAATTAAGAACAACGAAAACCTATTTAGCATAATTCCTAAGCTAAATCCGAATTTAATTGTTTTTGAGTTTTTAGTGTGGTTGGCAAAATATACTGACTTAATGTCGAAACTCAATTCATCGTTTCCAAATTTAAAAATCCTCATTATTTCTGAATTAATTTCCCAAGACTTAATGAATGATGTAATGCCCTTAATAAATGGATATGTTTTTAGATCGTGTTCTTCTGAAAAAGTGATATTAGCAGTTCAGGAGATAATCGAATCAGGGAAATATCTTTGTCCCAGGGCAATTGATGAATATTTCAACTGCTCACATTCTGTTAAAAGTGATTCAATATTGACCATGAGGGAAAAAGAAGTTTTATGTACCTGGATTGAGTCAATAGGAAATAAGGAGATTGCGGAAAATTTGAATATCAGTACCTCAACAGTTCGAACTCATTTAAATAATATACGTCAAAAGCTTGGAAATTTAAATCATTTGCAACTAATGATTTATGCTTGCAGACAAAACATCATGAATAAAAAATTTAAGCCTATTTGTCCAAATTGCCGGTCTTTCTGCAATTAGATTTTAGTTAAATCAAGTCAGAATGAAATTTTGTTTTAATTAATCTATTGCTATTCAGTAGTTTTATTTTAAATAGAATTGTTAGTTTCTCCAATTATATGTCAATTTTGACAGTAATCAGACTTAAATTCAGCCAAATCAACTAAAATTTACCTTGGTTAGCTTTTTGTTAGGTTGATGTTTTGCTTTAATTTTGGATTATAAGAAAGACTATGATAGACAAGGAGCTTAAAACAAAATACAACGAAATTTGTCAAAACCTGGCAGACAGGAAATTAAAACCTGCGTTCGATTTACTTGAAAAATGGATCGCGGACAACAATTTGTTGATTTACCTCGATGAATGGCGCAATCTTGAACAGACCTACAATTACATGTTGAAATATACTGTTGAAGGGATCCAGGATCCTGAACGTCAAAAGATTTACAGGAAACTGATTGTTTCGGTGTATGAACTTGCCGATGTTGTTTATAATGCAGCCCGGTTAAAAGTTTCATCTTCAATTGAATACGAAAGGAAACGTTCGAGCCAAAACCTGATCAAAATCGATTTTAGCACTTATCTGCAACTATTGGAAGAATATTGTTTGCACGAAGAGCTTGTTTCGCTGGCAAATGATGCTGAAATAAAAACTGAAAGTAAATTGGAAGCAGCGAAGAATCATCAGCAAAATATGATTGCACTGTTTAACCATTTTTGGCTGAAAGTTAAATTTTCAGACGAAGAGACTAATTTCCTGCAGCAGTTTTTTGCCAGCAATTTGATTCAGGAAGCGTACAAATCATTTATTGTTTCGGCCATACTTTTAAGCCTTCAACGAATCTTCGACAAAAAGAAGTTTGCAATTCTATTTGATATTTACAACCTGCAAAACCCAGAATTAACGCAACGTGCATTGGTGGGATTGCTCGTGGGTTTTTACAAATATGATTCGCGGATGCCGTTTTTTACTTCGTTAACAAGCCGGTTACTGATTCTAAACGAAGATCCGGGATTTAAGAAAAATCTCGAGCAGGTTATTATTCAATTAATTCGCAGCCGTGAAACCGAAAAAATTCAACAAAAAATAAAGGACGAAATCATTCCTGAAATGATTCGAATCAGCCCAAACCTTAAAGACAAAATCAACCTGGAGGGATTAATGGGAGAGGGTTTAGACGATGAGAAAAACCCGGAATGGCAGGAAATTTTTAAGGATTCGCCCGGATTAATGAACAAAATGGAAGAGTTTTCGGAACTGCAAATGGAAGGTGCCGATGTGTTCATGGGGTCTTTTGCCATGCTGAAAATGTACCCGTTTTTTGCCGAGTTTACCAATTGGTTTGTGCCGTTTTTTATTCAAAATCCGCAGATTTCCAGTTTGACGGAAAGCACAGATGAAACTTACCGCTGGTTTGTCGATTCGATAAATAAAGCACCGATTTTGTGCAATTCCGACAAATATTCGTTTTGTTTCAGCATCGAAAACCTGCCTAAAGAAAACCGCGAGTTTATGTCGAAGGGAATGAACGCCGAAATGGAACAATTTAACGAACTGCAAAAAGATGAGGAACTTACCGACCCGGGACGAAAAGCAGGTTTTATTTCAAACCAATATGTCCAGGATTTGTACAGGTTTTACAAACTTCATCCACGGCGAGAGGATTTTGAGGATATTTACAAGTGGCGGTTCGATTTTCATAATAAAATTTCGTTTGCCGATATTTTAAAAGAAGATGAAAAGTTGTTGCGGAATATTGGCGAATACTATTTCAAAAAGAACTATTTTGAAGAGGCTGCAGAGATTTTTGAAATGCTGTTGACCGAAGAGAAAAATGGAGAATTGTATCAAAAAATTGGATTTTGTTTCCAAAAATCAGGACAGTACGAAAAGGCGCTTGAATCCTACAGAAAAGCTGAATTATTTGGTCTAAACCAGTTGTGGAATTACAAGAAAATTGCGCTTTGCTACCGGAATTTGAAGCAACCGCAAAAAGCACTGGAATATTATCTTGAAGCAGAAAAACTGAACGATCAGGATTTGAATGTTGAACTTAATATTGGCCATTGTTATTTGGAATTGGAGCAATTTGAAGATGCTTTAAAATGTTATTTTAAGGTGGAATATCTGGCTCCCGGCAATAAAAAGGTGTGGCGCCCATTGGGTTGGTGCTCATTTGTTACAGGCAAAAAAAGTCAGGCAGAGAAATACTTTCAGCAATTAATTGACGATGACCCGGGCAAACACGACTTAATGAACATGGGCCACGTTCAATGGAGTATGGGTAATCGTAAAGCAGCGCTCGACTTTTACAAAAAATCAATTTCAAAAAACTACTTTACTGAAAAAGAATTTTTTGAGGTTTTTGATGAAGATATGCACCATTTGCTGGATCAAGGTGTTGAAAAAGAGGATGTTCCGATTATGCTTGATCAATTGAGGTATTTCGTGGAAGAGTGAAGGGGAATGAATGAACAAGATTGACGATTATTCAGAATTGTGTATCTGGGAACATGCAGTCCTCATCCAATCTTTCCGCTATCTTTGCAAAAAAAAAATAAAAAATGATTCGCTTTTCAGAAAATTACTCCTTAAAACAACATAATACTTTTGGCATTGATGCCCACGCAAAATATTTTTTTGAATTTACCGATGTTGAAGATTTGTCGGTGTTTTTGAATTCGAACGAAAGTATCAAAGAAGAAAAAATCCTGATTATTGGTGAAGGGAGCAATGTTTTATTTATGAATGATTTTGATGGATTGGTAATCCATCCGAACCTGCCCGGAATTCAGGTTGTAAAGGAAGACAGACAAAATGTTTGGTTGGAAGTTGGTGCCGGTGAAGTTTGGGACGAATTTGTGCAGTATTCAGTTGATTATCAGTTGGGAGGAATTGAAAACTTGTCGTTAATTCCAGGTTCGGTTGGGGCAGCGCCTGTGCAAAACATTGGTGCGTACGGACAGGAAGTCGGAAATGTTGTTGAAAAGGTGAAAGGTTTCGATTTGTCGAATTATATGTTGGTTGAATTTTCAGCTGAAAAGTGCGAATTTG
>JBFHJA010000133.1:0-9777 GCA_041596165.1 Draconibacterium sp.
TTTCTTCAATTTCTCCTTTAGCGACAGCTTCGAGAACTGCACAACCCGTTTCATTGCTATGGGTACAATCTTTGAATTTGCAATTTTGAGAAAGACTAATGATTTTATCAAAGGTAGTTTCCAATCCGCTTGTTGTGTCGGCAATTCCAACTTCTCGCATACCGGGATTGTCAACAAGTATTCCACCATTTTCAAGAACAATTAATTCTCTGTGGCTCGTAACATGCCGGCCTTTGCTGGTACTTTTACTAATCAAATCCGTTTTCATAATGTTTCTGCCGGAAAGATTATTTAATAAGGTTGATTTTCCAACTCCCGAAGAGCCAAGCATACAATAGGTCTTTCCTTTTTCGATTAGCTTTTTAATTGTTTCGTAACCCTTTTGAGTCTCGTTACTAATCGCAATAATTGGGACATTTTTAATCCGTACTTTAATACTTTCCAGTATCTCGTTTGTTTTTTGCTCATCAATAAGGTCTGTTTTATTGAGCAAAATTATAGGACTAACTTTTGATGAATAACAAATAGTCAGGTATCTTTCAAGTCTGTTGATATTAAAATCTCTATCCGCAGCCTGAATCAAAAAAGCATAGTCAATATTTGCAGCTATTATTTGAATCTCTCCGAATTGGCCGACTGCTTGTCGTTTAATAATGGAGAATCTTGGTAATATTTTATGTATTATTGCCGAATCTGAATCATAAGCTGTCAATGCAACCCAATCGCCAACTGCCGGAAAATCTTCACGACTACCAGCCGAAAACCGCATATTTCCTGTAATTTCAGCTTCGTATTCTCCTTTTGTTGTTTTTACTATGTATCGTTCCTTATGTTCTGCAACTATTCTTCCAAGTTCAAAGTCATTCAGATTTTGTTCAATCCTAAATGCTTCAATTTTTTTGTTGTATCCTAATTCTTCCAGTGTCATTTTAATTCTAAATTAATGTCAATTTTAGGTTTGCCTTTTTCTTTCTTCGGAAAAATTTTTTCAAACTCAATGAGTTCTTCTTCATTGGTTTCAAATGCTTTATCTTCATAGAACTTTCCGCTCACAGCTTCCAATGCATTTGGATATAATTCCAAAGCCATAAAAGGTTCTAAATTCATTCCTTCTTTGGTTGTAATACCGTAATTCTGCGCATTAACAAATCCAAATCGGTGATAATAATCAGGGTGTCCAAATAATATCATTGCCGAATAGCCTAAATCTTTGGCAATAGCAATTGATTCATTTAAAAGTTTGGTTCCGATACCTTTCTTTTGAAACTCAGGAAGCACCGAGATTGGTCCTACACATAATACCTGATGTTCATTATTTTGCATGTTAACTACATTTGCCTTCGTAATTATAATGTGTCCGATTATTTTATTTTCCGAAAGGGCAATCATGTCAAGCTTAGATACATAACTGCTACTTTTCCTTAAGTTATGCAAGACTAAATGTTCGTCGCAGCCGGATTTAAATAAATTCCAGAATGCTTCGCGGGTAATGTTTTCTGTTATCAGAAAATCGGTTGGTTTTGTTTGTTGAATTTGTAGTTCCATAAATATGCTAATTTCTATCTGTTTTTCACTCGGTATTAAAAAAAGGGAGTATTTGATTTACACAACACTTTTCTAATGACTTCAAACTGTAAATCATTTATTAGCTGCTTAACCACTTTTTGAAATCACCCGAGCGATCAATACTAACGATTGTATCATAATCATCATCGGGTTTAGGTTTGAGTTCGAGTTTTACCCGCCCGCGCGAATAAGCAACCATTTTGGAAATAGAATCCATGCTCACCAGAAATTTCCTGTTGATACGGAAAAAGGATTCCGGGTTTATAAGCGTTTCCAGTTTATCGAGCGTAAACTCTACCGGATACGATTTTCCCTCAAAAGTTTTCAAATAAACTCCCTTGTCAAGAACATAAAAATAGGCAGTTTCCGCTATTTCCACTTTTCTGATTTTTTCCCCAATCTGAATTAAAAATCGTTTTTTAAAGCTAGGTTCCTTTCCCTGGATATTGGACAGAAGTGTTTCAAAATCGATATGAAATGCGGATTTAATGGATTCATATTTTTTGAGTCCTTCCGCCAGATCGCTTATTCGGATTGGTTTTAGCATATAAGCGATACTGTTTAACTGAAAAGCTTTTATTGCATATTTGTCGTATGCAGTTGTAAAAATAACCGGCGTATTTACTGTAACCTGCTCAAAAATGCTGAAACTAATCCCGTCGGAAAGCTGAATGTCGAGAAAGATTAAATCCGCTGTGTTTTGCATTAACCATTTTGCAGATTCGGTAATAGATCCGGTTTTTGCCAGCACTTTGATTTTTGGGTCGATTTCGTGCAACATGTCTTCCAACTTTTCTGCGGCAAATTTTTCGTCTTCAATGATTAGAACGTTCATCGTTTTCTGGTTTAATAAGTGGTAGTTTTGCAATGTAATGACTGGTTTCAACCAAAAACGCGGGTTCTTTGTCCGAAATCATGGCATATCTTTTTACCAGATTTTTCAGTCCCAATCCAGTTGAAACTCCTTTTGATATTTTCGGTTGAATGTTGTTTTTTACCACGAGGTAAAATCCATCATTAAATATTTCGATGTGCAATGGTTTTTTTTCGTTTACAATATTATGTTTTGTTGCATTTTCCAGAACTACTTGAAGCGAAAGAGGAGGTAGCAATAAATCGAGTAAATTGGCAGGAATATTTATAGTATAACTCAAATCTTTTCCGTATCGGATTTGTTGAAGGAACAGATACGATCGTGTAAAATCGAGTTCCTTATTTACCGTGGCTACCGGCTGTTCAATCGTTTCAAGAACATACCTGTAGATGTGCGAAAACTCATCGATAAACTGCTGCGCTTTTTTTACATCCTTATTGATTAATCCTGAAAGTACATTTAAACTGTTAAACATAAAATGCGGATTAATCTGGCTTTTCAGCACTTCAAACTTAATTTGCGAAAGTTCTTCCTGCAAATGGTCGGCTTTTTGTTTGGCCCGGTCGCTTTCAATAAAAAAAATCCAAGCTTCGAACACCGCCACTACAATTATATTTATAACCGCATAAATTAAAATGTTAGTGATAAATACGCTGGCAATATCATCATCGGTGTACGCCTTAATCCAGTTGGCAAACCCGGTAATTAAAACAGCAATAACAGCTGCAATTACAACTGTAAAACCCAACTGGACTGGAATTCTTTTAAATATATTTTTACTCCATGGGCAAATCCGGTTCAGGTACTGAATGACATATAAATCGGGGTAAGAAATTAAAAAACTGGCCATTAAACTTAACAAAGTGCCTCGCAACAATCGCTGAAAAAAATGTTGTACGCCATCGAGTACAAAATAACCACTGAGATTATTGTAAGTAATAATGATGACCTGAATTCCTATTGCCAGAGAAAGCAGTAGAAACAGTAATTTTTTAAATGAAATCAACCGATGTATTTGTTGAAAGAACATAATTTACGATTAATGCAATAAATATAATACAAAACATTCATAACGAACTTAAAACCGAACATGCAGATCGATTAACCCAGTGGCATCTTTACTGATGTATTTTAACTTCCAGAATCCGGTGGATGCTTGAAATCTTTGAAAGATTTGTGTGTTCCCTGAATTTTCCAAACAGCATCTAAAAACAATTTCCTCTTCCGGATTCAACAATATTATCTCAACAATACCTTCCTCAATTTTAACATTTCCTTCCAGATAAACATAATCGGTAAAATTCCCGATTCTGGCAATTGTTAAGCCATTCGAGTTTTTGCCGAAAGTTGAATTAAATCCCAGTCTCTGAGCAGGAACATCAATGCAGGAAACTGTTAAAAGTCCATGTAAAGCTAAAATTAATATGAGAAAAATTTGTTTCATTTTTTTCTGTTTTATAAAGTTGTTTTCAAAACGAGAATCATAAATTTGATAATCAAAAAAAGTAAATGGGAACATAAATAATTATGTTCCCACAATTAATAATCGTTTTAGAATTTTTTCAAAATTCCAACTCTAAGCTGAAGATAATTCAAGTCAACCGGTATGTTAACGGCTTCATTGTCAATATCTCTGTTCAGTGAGTTGAATTTTACACCGGGTGTCAAACTCCAGTTTTTCCCCAGTTGAAAATCCAAACCTCCGGCCAATTGCCAACCCAACCCATGACCACTGTTGTGGGTAATATCCCCGTCGGCATTTTCAATTTCAATGTGGTTGTACAATCCGCCTGCCCTCAAATAATAAGAAGTTGAACTTTCTCCAATCGGATGTTTGAATTGAAGACCAAAAACATAACCAGTTTCTTCGAAACAAACATCGTTTCCTGCAAAAGAATTGTCTGCTCCAAAACGGTTCCAGCCCCATCCACCATAAACACCTGTGTGAGGCAAAAACCTGTAATGAAAAATACCTTCAAACCCAACTCCCGGATTTAATGTTGAACCTCCCAGTTTTTTTGTGGCAACAGATGCTCCTGTGCTTAATTCAAATCCAAAACGTTTTTCATTTTCCTGTGCGTTTCCGCTGAACTGAAAAAATAAAACAATTGCTGTTAATACTAAAAATTTTGTTTTCATGGCTTTTAATTTTTTTTTATAATGAATAACTTATTAATTTATGAGTCAAAAGTAAGTTGGCCCTGCCATCCATGAAATTATAATGTGGTGAAGGTGTATTTTATCGGGTTGAAACCGCATTTTGGCGGTCTAATGCGTTACCTTATTATTAACAACAAACAAATTACAATGCCACGTGTTAGTTTAACTAGTCCAAATAATTCAATTTTGGAGATCTGTTTTTATTGTAAAAATTACTGAATGTCAAATATTCTAAATAAAAAACCCGGAATGGAATACCGCCGTTTTGGGAAAACCGAAAAACACCTCAGCGTAATTACTTTGGGTGGAATGCGTTTTAAACAAGTTTGGGCCGATCCACGCCATGAGATACCAAATGAAACACTCGATCAATGTCGCGAAGTTGTAAAACTAGCGTTTGATGCAGGAATCAACCACATTGAAACTGCCTGGGGTTATAAAAAAAGCGAAACAGTTTACGGCAAGGTTTTAAACGAGGAACTGAAAATTGCCCGCAATTCATACCATTTAATGACCAAAGGGCATTTTTTTAGTGCGGACGAAATTCGCAAAAAAGTTGAACTTCAGCTTAAGGATTTGCAAACTGATTATCTTGACTTTTATGGCTGGCACGGAATAAATAATGATGAGATTTTACAGCAGGCATGCAAAACAGGTGGTCCGGTTGAAGAGTTACTGAAAATGAAAGAAGAAGGCATTATAAAACATGTTGGATTTAGTACACACGCTCCTTTGCACACCATAATAAATGCGGTTGAAACAGGGTTGTTTGAATTTGTAAACCTCCATTATTATTATTTCAATCAGCGAAATGAACAAGCTGTTGCAGCGGCAAATGCACGTGATATGGGGGTTTTTATTATTTCGCCAAACGACAAAGGCGGGCAACTTTTTAAAGCGCCAAAGAAAGTAAAAGATGCTGTAAAACCATTAACACCAATTCAGTGGAATACCCTGTTCAATTTGCAAAACGAGTCAATTCACACCCTTACTTTCGGGTTAACAGAAGTATCCCATTTTGAAGAAATGAAAGGAATTTTCCCCTCAAGATGGACAGAAAAGGAACAAAAAATCAAACTCAAATTAGATGGTTTTTTGAAGGATGATCCATATTCAGGTTACGATGGATTTGAACTTGAAAACGAACCTTCAGGAATCAATATTCCTGAAATTCTCAGACTTCGTAAATTGTGGAAGTGTTATGATATGAATGATTTTGGAAAATACCGCTACAAAACTTTCGAGGACAGAAACCACTGGTTGCCAGGAGAACAGGCTTTTAAAGAAAATCTTGATAAAATTGACTTTGAAAAAGTTCCGGATAACATACCATTAAAGAAAATGCTGGCCGAATCCCACAACGAATTTTATATTCCTCAATATAAACGGCAGATCTCCAGATTTATAAGCGATGTTAAATTAAAGGGAAAGCTTATATTGCAAAAGAAGTAATAGTCATTCAATAAATTGTGTAATACGAATTCAATTCTAAAATCTGTAAATCAGTTGAAGTGCTGAAATAACAAGTCGTTGACAAATGTTTTCTAATTTTTTACTACTTTCACATCAGTTTTAAACCAATAAAATCTAAATCAAATTATTATGAAATCAACAACAAAAACATTCAAAGGAATATTAACTCTATCTGTTTTTATTCTGGTTTTAACAATCAGCTTAACACTTTCGGCACGCGATTATTACCAGATAAAGGTTTATACAATAAAAAATGCCGATCAGGAATTGCGCATTGACAACTACTTGAAAAACGCGTATATTCCGGCAATGCACCGTGCCGGCGTTAAAACCGTTGGAGTTTTTAAACCCAAGGCTGACGACCCTGCTGTTGGTACAAAGGTTTTTGTATTGGTACCACTGAAAGAAATGGCTCAAATTGAAAAAATTGAAAATACTCTTTCTAAGGATAAAGTATATCAAACCAGTGCGGCTGATTACATTAATGCAGCTTTTGATAATTCTCCATACGAACGGTTTGAATCGATATTGTTAAAAGCTTTTGCGGAACAACCCGATTTGTTTGTGCCTAAATTTTCAACCCCAAAAAGCGAACAAATTTTTGAGTTACGCAGTTACCAGAGTGCTACAGAGAAAATATACCGTAAAAAAGTAGAGATGTTTAATGAAGGTGGAGAAACCGGAATATTTAAAAGTATTGGCGCAAATGCCATATTTTACGGCGAAGTGATTTCCGGAAGCCAAATGCCAAATTTGATGTATATGACAAGCTACGAAAATATGCAATCAAATCTTGATCATTGGAAACTCTTCCGCGATCATCCCGATTGGAAAAAACTTTCCGGCATGGAAGAATATAAAAATACAGTTTCACACATTGATAAATGGATGTGTAATCCAACTGATTATTCAGATATTTAAAAATGTTTTATTTTAGTTTCACCTTGCTATATGACGATTGCAGGTGATATGCAAAGTATAAGAAAGTATTCAGCTATTAAAGTTTTTCTGAATACTTTCTTATTTTTTTTGATATTATAATTTGTTACAAAATTGCTTTCAATTTCTCTGATTCCTATTTTTGAAGAATGCTGAAAATTCAGAATAAGCAACATTTTGAAGAAAAATGCGATTGGTGTGCCAATATCGAACCAAAATTACAACCCGTAATTTCACGCTTTGCGTATCCTCCATTTTGGCATCGCGAGCCTGATTTTGCCACTTTGATACTTACCATATTAGAACAGCAGGTATCACTGGCTTCGGCAAAAGCTTCCTACAATAAACTTGTTGAAAAAATTGGTTTGGTAACTCCTGAAAATCTGTTAAAACTGAAAGATGAGGAATTGAAAGCTTGTTATTTTAGCCGGCAAAAAGTTATTTATTCGAAAAATCTTGCCAGCGAAATCACATCAGGTAAACTGGATTTAACGGAGTTAAATAATTTGACGGAAATGGAAATCAGGTCGAAACTGATAAAATTAAAGGGAATTGGAAACTGGACAATTGACATGTATTTGTTAATGAGCCTTCATTTTGCTGATATTTTTCCTCCGGGCGATTTGGCAACTATAAAATCAGTATTTGAACTTGAACTTGTCCCATCCTCTTATTCTAAAGAAGAAATCATTAGTTTTATGAAAAAGTTCAGTCCGTTTCAATCGGTTGCAACCTACATTTTATGGCACAGTTACATTGAAAGGAGGAATTTAAAACTTGAATAAACAACAACATGCTAATCGACAATAAAATTGAAAAGACATTCAGCGGTCCGCTGGTTATTATGGGTGTTACTTTTATTGTATTAGCTGTAATTTTAACACTCACCTATCACTGGATATTTGGGACAGCATGCTTTGTAATAGCAGCATTTCTTTTATTTACCTATTCGGGAATTGAAATTGACACTGAAAGGCGGATGATAAAACCGTATTATATGGTATTTGGATTTTTGAGAAGAGGAAACTGGGAATCTCTGGAAAAATACAAAGGACTAACGCTTGTCCCAATGCGAAAAGTTTATAGAACTTTCAGCCGATCAAACCGCAAAAATCTATCAGCTAAAAGCGATTACAGGGTTTACCTGGTTAACAAATCAAAAAAACCAGCGTTTCCGTTAAAGAGTTGTAAAACCTTGCAGGCTGCACAAGATAGCATGGACGAGTTTTCGATTTGGTTGAAGATGCCGGTTTATTCTGTGAAAAAGCATTAAACAATTTTCACAAAATATTGCATTTTTTGAATTCTGGGATTAAAATCACTTAGTTTCAAAACAATTTTATTTAAATCGCACGTTTATTTTCTATAACGAATATTAAAACAATGAAACATATTTTTATCGTTGCTCTACTTATTATTGTAACAATCACATCTTTCGGTCAGGCCAAAACCAAAGGCAAAGTAAAACGCAAGTATCGCGATGTGGAACAGGTTTCACAACAGTTACCTGTGGTTTTTTTACGTGGCTCGGTTTACGATGAGGACGAAAATCCTGTTGTTGGAGCAACTGTTACAATTGATGGCACTAAAAAAGGTGTAAATACAAACGAAGTTGGCGAATTCATAATTGTAAATTTAGTTACAGGCAAAACCCGAATCAGGGTTTCATTTGTTGGTTATGAAACTAAAACAACTGATCTTGAGATTCAAAATGGTCAGAATTATAAGGATATTATGCTCACAAAAGATAATATTCATCTTGAGCCGGTTACAGTAAATGCCCAAAAACGCGAACAACAAATTTTGGATGTTCCATCAGCAATTTCGGCAGTAACTGCAGGTACGATTGAGCGCTCAAACATTACTGAACTAGGCCAGCTCAGCGAATTTGTACCCGGGTTATATATTCGGGAACAGGGTGCCAACCGGCCAAGTTTTGTGATTCGCGGATTATCCAGCGAAGAAGTTAGTGCCAGCGCTCAACCCCGGGTTTCGGTTTACAGCAACAATGTTCCAATAAACAGGGCAAATGGAGCATCTGTCGAACTATTTGACATGGAACGGATAGAAGTTTTAAAAGGACCGCAAAACACACTTTTTGGAAGAGGGGCGCAAACTGGAGCTGTACATTTTATTAGTAAAATGCCTGTAAACACAACCGAAGGGACAGTAACTGCCGGATATGGCAGTTATAACCAAAAAGAATTACGTGCAGCAGTTAATGTGCCTTTAGTTGAAGATAAACTGTTTGTTCGTGCAGCTGGAATCTATAATGCCAGAGATGGCTATGTTGAAAACACTTTTGGCGGTACCTTAAATGGAAAAAATACTGTAGCCGGACGTTTTTCCGCTCGATTTATTCCGCAATGGAATCACAAATTCGATTTGGTTTTGAATTACCAAAAAGATGAAACTCCCGGAATTGCATTTATGAGTAAACAGTTCCCAAATATGAATGGCGAAACCGATGTTTTTAGCGGGACAGCCTCACTTGAACAAGGCGAAAACCTGGGCACCGGAAAAGATTTTTTTGATGCCACATTGAATTATAAATATTATATCAACGAAAACACTTCATGGTCTTCAATCACTTCATTCCGCAAAGGCAATTCAAATGCCCGGTGGGATGGCGACGGTACAGCTTCAGCTGCTATTGATATGGCTGAAACTTCAGGTGCCGATCAGTTTTACCAGGAAATCAGGGGGAATTTTTCGCAAAATAGCAGGTTAATTGGCTCGCTCGGGGCAAGTTACTGGAGGGAAAA
>JBFHJA010000134.1:0-9776 GCA_041596165.1 Draconibacterium sp.
ATTCCTGTTTCCACTGTATTATTGGCAGAGTTTGACAACTGATAGAAATCCTGAATTTCAAGTATCGATGCATCACCATAAATGTACTTGCTGAATGTAGAATAAAAGTTATTACCTATTGTAGCTTTAATATTAATTTTTTCATTCAAGTCTTTATCGAATTTCAATAAAAGATCTGAGTTGAAAATTCCACTATAATTCATATACTCATCCATGTAACCAGTAGGATAAGCCCTTGAATAGATTGCAAATCTATTTTGATACCTTCTGTTATACCAGTCGATACCTACATTATAAACCAAATCAAGATAGTCAGTAAAATTGATGTTCAAATTGGTACTACCAGTAAAACGGTTTACATTTTCGTCAAAGGCAATCTGGTTGGCCGTCCAGTAGGGATTATCATATCCTCCACCGTTTCTGTAATTCCTCTGTGTTCCATCAGCGAACATGTAACCTGCGCTATTATCGAAAGTTGTGGCTGTACGCAACAAACCCAACATTATACCCGACACGTTTGAACCTTTTTGGATTTGAGTTGCAGTTGAATTTGTATAAGCAAAATCGGCGCCTAATGACAACCATTTTTCAAGCTTTGTAGTTGCATTCAACCTCATGGTTGTTCTTCCGTATTCATTATTTGGCACAATACCTTCCTGGTTTAGATTTGAAACAGAAAAATAATAACTGCCCTGATCGTTACCATTACTAATATTCAAGCGGTTGTTAGTCGTCAAACCTGTCTGGAAGAATTCATAAGGATCATAATATTGAGCAGCCATTCCGTTGCCTTGACCTTTTGCAACCAACCTACCATTAGGATCCCATTTATAATCGGTGTCTCCGTCATATTCAAGATCGGCAATTTTAGGTCCGAAAGAGTTTGCGTTACCGCCAATCCAGACTCCGTTATTTCCTTGTGCATACTTAGTTTGGCGTTCCTGGGTCTGCGAAATCTGATCAAATCCAACTGAAGTATGGAATTCGATTTTCCTGGCGTTTAAGTTTTTTCCACTTTTAGTTGTAATTATCAATACCCCATTCGCTGCACGTACACCATATAAAGCAGTGGCAGCACCACCTTTAAGCACAGTAACAGACTCAATATCTTCGGGGTTAAGGTCAATTGAACGACTTGAAGTAGTAACACCATTTACGTCACCACTACCACCACCTGAGATAATAGGCATTCCATTAACAACAAACAAAGGCTGGTTATTACCGGTTATTGAAGCCGCGCCACGAATTGTGATAAACGTAGATGCTCCGGCATCACCTGCTGAACTTGTTATCTGAACTCCTGAGGTTCTACCTGCAAGTGAATTAACAATGTCAGCATTCGGCTGCGTTGCCAACACATTTGCGTCAACCTGCTGGGCAGAATACCCAAGTGATTTTTTCTCACTAGACATACCTAAGGCAGTTACCACCACCTCATCAATGCCAAACAAATCAGCTTCCATTTCAACTCTAAAATTGGTTTGATTTCCAATTTCAATTACTTGATTTTTCATTCCAATAAAGCTAAAAACCAATGTTTTAGCATCTTGTGGAACAGTAAGTTCAAAACCACCATCAAGATTTGTGATTGTTCCGAGCGTGGTCCCCTTTACAGACACCGAAACTCCGGGAATTGCCTGATTATCCTCAGAAGAAGTAACCGTACCGGTTATCAACCTTGTTTGAGCATGCACAAACACAGTTCCCATGAAAAGCATGATCGATAAAAAAAATGCAATTTTTTTCATAGAAATAGTTTTAAATTTAAAATTAAACAGCGTATAAAAAATTTTCTTTCAGTCATTTCAAACCATCTCATACAAACGATTTGGTCAGAAACAATAATGTATTTAATAAATTTTAATCTTTTTATCTAAAAAGTGTTAAAATTCGTTAAGCATGGCAAATTTAAAAAAAGAAACCAATGTCGAAAAAAAATGACTTAAATTCAGCAGTAAAGTTTACTATTTAAAAACAATCCAATCTAACATCTCCTCACTATTATGGTAAAAAGTCATTGTTTTTTGACGAAATATTTTGTTATAAATAGTTACACAACAGACTCATATGGCTAATCCCATATATTTTGCCGGAATTTTTTAATGTTAAGTTAAATTTGTTGTGATTTTGCGGGATTTTATTATAATGAACTGCATCAATTCCATAATTAACAGCTCCCATTACATCTACATCCCAATCATCTCCAATCATGATACTGTTAATTTTTTTAGCATTTGATGATTTAATAGCGTATTCGAAAATGGCACGGGCAGGTTTAGGAGATTTTATTTCTTCGGAGATGAAAATTTTGTCAAAAAAAGGGGTCAATCCCGAAGAATCAATTTTATTGTGCTGCACTTCACTAAAACCATTTGTTATAATGTTGAGGTGATATCTTTTCTTTTTCAGGTAGTTTAAAACATCGATAACGCCGTCGTTTAGTGCTTTTTGTTTTGGCATTTCACTCAAATACAACCCATTCATTTCATCGGCATTAACACCTTTTATTTCAAGTTCAGTAAATGTATTCTGGAATCGGAGGCGGGTCAAATCTCTTTTTGCAACCTCATTCTTGCGGTAACTTTCCCAAAGAGCATGGTTATGTTTTGAATAGACCTCGAAAAACAAATCAAAATTTGTGGCACTTTCAAGTTTTAAATGATGAAAAACGGTGAACATCGCATTTCGTGAGTTAATTTCAAAATTCCAAAGTGTATTGTCAAGATCGAAAAATATATGAGTGTATTTTTTATTCATCAATAGATAATTTGCTCCCCTTTCTATCTTCTTTTGAGATCCCTTCAACAACTATAACAATCTCACCTTTAGGAGGATTTGCTGTATAATATTGTGCAAGTTCTTCAACCGTTCCACGTTTTATTTCTTCGAACATTTTACTTAGTTCGCGACAAACGCAGGCATTTCGGGCTGTCCCAAAAAATTCAGCAAACTGCAACAAACATTTTACAAGACGATAAGGTGATTCATAAAAAACCATGGTACGTGGTTCTTCAGATAATTGTATTAAACGGGTTTGACGACCTTTTTTTTGTGGCAAGAATCCTTCAAAAACAAATCTGTCGGTGGGCAAACCCGAAACGGCAAGTGCAGGAATCAATGCAGTTGGACCAGGCAAACACTCCACCTCGATATTATTTTCAATACAGGCACGAACCAGCAAAAAACCCGGGTCTGAAATACCGGGCGTTCCGGCATCCGATATTAATACGATTTTGTTTCCCTCCTGAATTTTTGAGACTAAAGAACCAATTGCTTTGTGTTCGTTAAATTTATGGTGTACCCAAAGTTTTTTATCAATTTCGAGGTGATGCAGCAAACGTGATGAAACGCGCGTATCTTCGGCTAATATGATATCTGCCTCTTTTAAAACTGAAACTGCCCTGAAAGTTATATCGCCAAGGTTTCCAATGGGAGTTGGAACGAGAATCAATTTTCCAAAATTACTCATTGGGAAACCGTCGTTTTATAAGATTCACAAATTTCAGACTTGCCTCATTTTTTTTCCACTTAAAATGTGTCTGTAAGTAACCAACTGCTTCCTTCATATCGCTCATGGAATCAAGATCAGCGACTGCTTTAACAAAATTATCAGTACTCCCCTCAAACAATTCTCTGATATACTGAAATCTGTCATTGATTCCTATTGCTGACTGAATACTTGAAACGGGGCGGTTCGAAAGCTTGTGTTCCAATTTCGACATATCATCAGACCGAATGTCGTTAACTGATTTTTCTTTTAAAAAACTATCGCCTAACCGTTTATTATGAATATCAACCGGCTCATCTTCTTCCAGTTCAAGTTCTTTTTGTTTTGCTTCACTCCCAACCTGAACGTTTTGTTGTTGTGTTTCAACAACAACTTCTTGCTCGATTTCTTTCTCCTTTTCCTGAACTACTTCCGGTGCGGCAGTTCTGTTTTCAACAATCTTAACTTCTTCTTCGATCAAAATTTCCGGAGCTATTACTTCAGGTTCCAGATGCTGATTTAACGGCTGTTCAACAACTTCAGGAGCTTTTTCTTCAATCCAAACACCCGGAGTTTTAACAGCAGTTGTTTCCTGTTTATGCTCTTTCGCCTTTTCTTCTCCTTTATTGATTGATGGTTCGGTTATTGGCGGTTCATGTTTTTGAAATGATATATTTTCTGAATTGATGTCGGCAGGTAAGTTATTTTCCTTTTCAATAAACAGTTTTATCAATCTAATCGACCCCGAAATGCGGTTCTGGACAAACTCCATCTCAAACTCATCGAAACTATTTTTGCCATTTTCTGCAAACAATTCATCTAATTCACTTAAATCTTTCAGTAAATAATTCAGCAGTTTTTTATTTTCCATTCTTCGCAGACTCTGTTTTAAATTTTACTTTTGTAAAAGTACTAATTTCTTACAAAATCCATGTTTATTGAGAGGAACATACATAGCAAAATTAAAGTTGGTTCGATAGAAGTAATTGCAGGATCAATGTTTTCGGGAAAGACCGAAGAACTTATCAGAAGATTAAAACGTGCAAAAATTGCGAAACAAAAAGTTGAGATTTTCAAGCCTGCTATCGATGTAAGGTTTTCAGAAACCGAAGTAGTTTCCCACGATGAAAATACAATCCAATCCACTCCTGTCGGGAATTCAGCAAATATACTTTTACTAACAGGAAATGTTGATGTAATTGGAATTGACGAAGCACAGTTTTTTGACAAAGGATTGGTTGAAGTTGTTGTAAAACTTGCAAACATGGGAATCAGGGTAATTGTTGCCGGATTGGACATGGATTTTAAAGGTAAACCTTTTGGTCCGATTCCTGATTTAATGGCGGTTGCCGACCACATTACCAAAGTACACGCCATTTGTGTAAAATGCGGAAACATTGCGCAATTTTCGCATCGTTTATCAGAAAAAGAACAAGTTGTTTTACTTGGCGAAAAAGATGTTTATGAGCCACTCTGCAGGGGCTGTTTCCGCGAAATAAACCCAAATCAATGATCGATTTTACTTTATCAGAAATTGCATCGGTTTTAGATGCCGAATTGGTGAAAAGCCCGAATTTTACCGACCACAAAATCAAGCAAATTGTTATCGACAGCCGCACTTATTTCAAAAATGCTGACTCGGTTTTTTTTGCATTGAACGGACCACGAAACAACGGTCATTCTTACATCTCCAACCTGATTGAGAAAGGAATTTCAGCATTTGTTGTTTCCGATAAATCAGTTATCAGTTCAAAAGCTTCGTTTATTTTAGTTGAAAACACAACCAGTGCTTTGCAAAAGCTGGCGGCATACAACCGTTCGCAACATAATTACCCGATTGTTGGAATTACTGGAAGCAACGGAAAAACGATTGTTAAGGAGTGGTTGCACAACATTTTATCGGGCGAATTCAAAATTGTTCGAAACCCGAAAAGTTATAACTCACAGATTGGTGTTCCGCTATCAGTTTTATTAATGGATCCAGGATATGATTTGGGGATTTTTGAAGCAGGAATTTCGCAGCCCGGTGAAATGGAAAACCTTGCTGAAATCATAAAACCGACAATCGGTATTTTCACAAATATTGGAGATGCACACCAGGAAGGATTTGTTTCACTTCAGCAAAAGATTGACGAAAAACTGCTGCTTTTTAAATCATGTAAAAAATTAATTTACAATTCAGATATTGAGTTACTAAAGAACTCAGTTGAAGAATTTTGTAAAAAATATCCGATTGAAAAAGTGGATTGGTCACTTAAAAACAGCAATTCAACAATTTATTTTTCAACAAATAAAACAAATGATTGTACTGAATTGCGCGCCACACTGTATGGAAATACATATAATTTTAAAATACCCTTTACCGATGATTCGGCTATTGAAAATGCCTGTCATTGTTTTGCGGCTGCAAGTATTTTAAGTTCTGATTTGTTAAAACTACTCCCCGAATTTGAAAATTTGTACCCAATTGAAATGCGCCTGGAAATTAAACAGGGAATCAATAACTGTTTGCTAGTTAACGATTATTACAATTCTGATTTGAATTCGCTTACCATTGCCTTATCGGTTTTGCACCAGCAAGCGGCCAAAGCGCATCTTTACAAACAGGTAATATTATCTGACATTCAACAAACAGGACTGCCAAAAACTGAATTATATACTCAGATTAACAAGCTGTTAGACGATTGGCAAATTGATGAGATAATAGGAATTGGCACAGAAATTTCCCGATTTTCCGGACTGTTTTCGATGAAAAAATCATTTTTTGATTCATTAAATGATTTTGAAAAACATTTTAACCGGGCCAAATTTCAGTCTTCCGCAATATTAATAAAAGGTGCCCGTCAGTTTACTTTCGAAAATATTTCGTTGCTTTTACAGCAAAAAGCGCATCAAACACAATTGGAAATCAACCTAAATGCACTCGTACACAACCTTAATGTTTTTAAGGGACTGCTTCGGCCCGAAACAAAAATAATGGTAATGGTAAAAGCATTTTCGTATGGCAGCGGAGATGTTGAAATTGCAAGTTTACTTCAATATCAAAATGTTGACTACCTTGCAGTGGCGGTTACCGACGAAGGTGTTTTGCTTCGTAATGCCGGAATTCAAACTCCCATAATTGTGATGAATCCCGAACAGCACAGTTTTCATCAAATTATTGATTACCAGCTTGAGCCTAATATCTACAGCACCGATTTGCTTGAATCATTTATAAAATCAGTTACACAAAGCGGATTAAGGAATTTTCCTATTCATTTAAAAATCGATACCGGGATGAATAGGTTGGGATTCAAAACAACCGAAGAATTGAATAAAGTTACCAATATTGTAAAAGAAAACGATTGTGTAAAAATAAAGTCAGTTTTTTCGCATCTTGCTGGAAGTGACGACAGTAACTTTGATAATTTCACCCAAGAACAAATAAAGAAATTTGAATCGGTTGCAAATGATCTTGGAAATAACTTTTCAGATCCTGTTCTACGCCACATTTTAAACTCCGCCGGAATTGAACGCTTTCCTGAAAAGCAATTTGAAATGGTAAGGTTGGGAATTGGTTTATACGGCATTTCCAACACAGGATTACCATTGCAAAATATTGGTACTTTACGAAGTACAATATCACAGGTTAAAAAAGTAAATCCATCAGAAACAATTGGGTATAGTAGAAAAGGGGAAATCTCTGAAGAAAGTGAAATTGCAATTGTTCCATTAGGTTATGCTGATGGAATTGACCGTAAACTGGGCAATAATAACGGTTCTGTTTATATTCTTGGGAAACGGGTTCCAATTATTGGTAATATTTGCATGGACATGCTGATGATAAATGTTACCGGTTTGGGCGTTAAACCCGGTGAAAAAGTGGAGATTTTCGGACCAAACATTCCTATTACCGAAGTTGCAGAAAAAGTGGGTACAATTCCGTACGAAATTCTTACAGGTATTTCGCAACGTGTAAAAAGAATTTATTTGCAAGAGTAAAATCTGATAATTAAAAATGACTCAACACAAGAAGCAGAATATATATCTTATTATCAATCAATTTGCAGGTCATGGAAAGAAAAGAAAAGCCGCAATTGAATGTGCAGTTTCCTTTTTGGAGAAAAAAACAGGAAGAGTTGAATTTGTATACACTCAATATCCGGGACATGCAATCAAACTGGCGACAAAAGCTGCTGACAATTTCGATATCGTTGTAGCCGTTGGCGGTGATGGAACTGTTAATGAGGTTGCACAAGGATTAATAGGAACCTCAACAACTATGGGGATTTTACCATTAGGTTCGGGAAACGGGCTTGCCCGCGAGTTGGGAATTTCAATGAATATCATGAAAAGCGCCCAAACTTTACTTGAAGGAAAAACTCAGCAAATTGATGTTTGCAAAATAAATAACCAACGATTTTTATGCACTTCAGGAATCGGATTTGATGCGCAAATTGCCGATAAAATGAGCAAAGCTACGACCCGTGGTTTTTTGCGTTATATTCAGCTTACTATCAAGGAAAGTGTTGCTTTTAAACCATTTAAAATTAAAATGAAAGTTGATGATATTTTAATTGAGAAGTCGGTTTTCCTTGTCACTTTTGCCAATGCTTCACAGTTTGGGAACAACGCCCGAATAGCTCCAAATGCAAGCATGACTGATGGTTTAATTGACGTAGTTGTTGTAAATCCATTTAATAAAATCTGCTTACCTGTTTTTGGTATCGGCTTGTTTACGCGCCTTATCCCAAAACTTCCATTTGTTGATTGTTACAAGGCAAAACAAATTGAACTGGAGTTTGCCGATACAGGTTTTTACCATTTCGATGGAGAACCAGGTAAATTAACCGTTCCGGCAAAAATTACGATTGATTCTGAAAAACTTAGAATAATAAAAGGAAGTAGTGGGTTTTAAAATAACAAACCATGAAAAGAAAAATAATAGCAATTTTAATACTTATACCAATCCTCTTTTTCTCATGTTCCAATAATAAGCAACCTAATTTCGTTTTTATTTTGGTTGATGATTTAGGCTGGGCAGATGTAAAATGTAATTTTCCTGAAACTTTTTATGACACTCCAAATATTGACAAGCTGGCGGAATCGGGAGTCCGGTTTGTAAATGCTTATTCAGCAAACCCGGTCTGCAGCCCCACCCGCGCGGCAATCATGACTGGTAAACACCCCAATCGTGTAAATATTACAGATTGGATACCGGGCGATGATCCTAAAAACCGCCCGCTACTTGGACCACAAGATTCAGACAGACTTGCTTTGGAAGAAATTACAATTGCCGAAAAGCTGAAAGAAAAAGGATACAAAACAGGTTTTATCGGGAAATGGCATTTAGGAGGCGAGGGTTTTTATCCTGAAAACCAGGGGTTCGATATAAACATTGGTGGTTGCGACAAAGGCAGCCCTCCAGGTGGTTATTATTCTCCTTACAAAAACCCGAAACTTTCTGATGGTCCCGAAGGCGAATATTTGACTGACCGGCTTACAAATGAAAGCATTAAGTTCATTACTGAAAACAGGGAAAATCCATTCTTCCTGTATCTCGCATTTTATACGGTCCACACTCCTGTTCAGGCTGCAAAAAAGCATATTGAAAAATATGAGGCCAAACGTCAGGAACTCGATTTAGATACAATACCACACAAACAGGAAGGTGAAGGCTGGACAAAACTAGTTCAGGAAAATGCTGATTATGCTTCGATGGTAGCAGCCATGGACGAAAATGTGGGCCGGTTAATCGATGAGTTGAAAAAGCAAGGTCTTGATAAAAACACATGGATTATTTTCACAAGCGATAATGGTGGACTTTCCACTTTAAGACGTAAAAATGCACCTACAAGCAACAGTCCGCTGCGTGCCGGAAAAGGATGGTGTTATGAAGGTGGAATTCGTGTGCCACTAATTATTACCGGTCCGGGAATTATTGAACCCGGTAGAATTGAGAATCAACCTGCTGTTAGTATGGATTTCTTCACCACGATTTTAAACATTGCCGGAATTCAGCATGAAAAAAATGATGGTGAAAATTTGCTGCCGGTTTTAACAGAGAGAAAACAAATTGCCCGCGATGAGATTTTCTGGCATTACCCACATTACCATGGCAGCGGATGGAAACCGGGCTCAGCTTTACGAAAAGGCAACTGGAAAATCATTGTATATTATGAAAATAACCAAACTGAATTATTCAATTTAGCGGATGACCCGGAAGAAGGAAATGATATTTCAAAAGAAAACCCGGAGAAAGTACTTGAATTAAGAAATATTCTGGATGAGAAGTTGCACGAAACCGGGG
>JBFHJA010000135.1:0-9578 GCA_041596165.1 Draconibacterium sp.
CGCTCCGATGTGGAGGTTGGTTCATGTTTGAGCGGCGGGATTGATAGTTCTATCATTGTAATGCTTTTAGATCGCTTTTTTAAAGAGGGGAAAGACAGTTATTTTCCCAAAGTTTTTACTGCCGTTTATCCTAATTCTAAAATAGACGAAGAACAGTGGGCAAGGAAGGTGGTGGATGCAACTTCGGTACGTTGGTTTAAAACAGGCCCGACGGGAACAGATTTGATTTCTGATTTGAACGACTTAATTTATGCTGCCGGCAGCCCCATTTCTTCTACAAGTACCTACTCTCAGTATAGGGTAATGAAACTCGCCTCGGAGCAGGGTGCAAAAGTTTTGCTAGATGGCCAGGGAGCCGATGAACTTTTTGCAGGATATGATATATTTTATCCCGTTTTTTACAATGAACTTTTGACCCGGTTTAAACTGATTCTTTTGATAAAAGAACTAAAACAATCAGGCAAATTTTGGTTGCAGTTGAAGAAATGGGTATATACCGATATTCAAATGTTGCTAAAACGCCTGCCATCTCCTCTTTCGAAAAAACTTTATGAAGTTGCCATAACAGAGCTTCAATATTTGAAACCTGAATTTAAAAGGGAGTTTTTGTATCGGTTTGGACTACTTAATTTTCCGTTTGGCTCGAACTTAAATAACACACTTAAAAACTATGCTTTTGGTGAAAAGCTTCAGGTGATGCTTCGCCTCGAAGACAGAATGTCGATGCATTTTTCGGTAGAATCACGCACACCATTTGCCGACGACACGGCGTTGCTGGATTTTGCCATGAACTTGCCGGCTACTTTCAAAATTAGAAATGGCGTTCGGAAACAGATTCTCCGCGATTCTGTCAGAAATATTTTACCTGCAACAATCTTGCAAAGAACAGACAAAATTGGGTTTCAGACTCCTGAATTTGAATGGCTTAAATCATTGGAATCTGAAATACCAAACTTAATAGAAACAAATATTAACCCTTTTGTTGATACTGAATTATTAAGAAAGAACCTTAATTCGATAATTGGAAATCCAACGTCGCACGAATCGAGTCGTTTGCTGCGTTTCGTATTTTTTTCACAATGGAAAAAAATATATAACATGTAACTATTTGCTAATATGAAATTTATAAGCAATCGGATAAGTAATATTTCGGCCCTGCAATTTGTACAGCTATTAAGGTTTTCGGTACTTTTTTTAATAAGTATTGTTTTTACACGGTATTATTCAAAATCACAAATTGGTGAATATGAAACCCTTTTGTTTGTGGCAAGTGCGGTGAGTTTTTTTTGGCTACGGGGAATTTTACAAACTTTTTTGTCGGTTCTCAATTCCAAAAAAGGAGAAGAGAAATCGAATATTTACTTCAATGTTTTTGTACTGCTTTTGTTTTTCAGCTTATTAACCATAATTTTCTTGTTTGTTTTTAAGAGAAGTATCGAAACGCATTTAATTCAAAGCCAACCAATTCCTTATTTTAAATGGTTAGTGGTTTACATATTTTTTAGCACCCCTTCTTTTTTGATAGAATACATTTATTTGGCAAAGGATAAGCCAAAACCAATTTTAGTTTATGGCTTGATTTCGTACGGATTTCAGTTTATTATACTAACAGTTTCCACTTTACTTGGCTACTCCATCGAAATAGCATTGATTGGATTGGTAATTGTAAGTTTCGGACGTTTCATCTTCCTTGTTAACATACTTTACAAATACGCTGAATTTACTTTTTCATTTCCCTTTATAAAGAAGCATTTAAAATTGGCATATCCACTTATCGGTAGCTCACTCCTGAGCGGTTCTGGACAGTATGTTGATGGATTTATTATTACAAAATTGTTCGATGCTGCTGATTTTGCTGTATTTAGGTATGGCGCCCGTGAATTTCCGTTGGTTGTAATTATGGCAAATGCCCTAAGCCATGCCATGATACCTGAATTTACAAAATTATCTTACTCGTCTGCTCTCGAAAAATTGAAAAGTAGTAGTCTCAAATTAATGCATCTGCTTTTTCCAATTACTTTGGTGCTTTTAATTAGCAGCAATTTATTGTTTCCACTTGTGTTCACTCAGAACTTCAGTTTCAGTGCAAAAATCTTTAATGTTTATTCCCTGTTAATAGTTTTGAGGTTAATTTTCCCCGAAACGATACTAATAGGGAAAAAATATACCTCAGTTTTTTTATCCGTTTCGCTTATGGAAATCACAGCAAATATTTTCTTAAGCATTGTTTTTGCACATTGGTGGGGATTGCTCGGAATCGCTTATGGTACGGTAGTCGCGAATGTTTTGGAACGTATCGTTTTATTAATTGTTGTAAAGAAGAAATACAAAACGAAATTAACGGAATATATCCCACTGTACTGGTTTGTAATTTATAGTCTTGTTTTTATTCTAACTTTTGTTGTTGTCGATTTCATCATTTTCGATTAGTTCGTATGTATTTTGGTAAAATTTAATCCGGATTATGCGAATCTGCTTTCATTTTTATTAAGTTCTTCACGTACCTTTTTGTTTTGATTCTCCAGTTATGATGGAAATGAATATGTTGCAATGAAAGGTTTTAAATACTGTTTGCAGAACCCCTTTTTTCTTAATATCAAATTGTTACTTTATCTTAACCCGTAGTATTATATAAACATTTGTCTGTAATTATTTGATAAATATTTTTGTATGAATGTATTACAATTCAGGCTCTGCTAAAATTTCTGCTTTTTTTTACCTAAATTGAGAAACCTTTTACAACCACAATTTGTTAAAGGATTGTTTTTTAGAAAAACCTATGTTTTAATACTAATCTGAACAGAATGAGAGAATTTTTCCCGGGGAAAGTAATTGTTAAATACAAGTCGAACTTTATTTTCCTTCTAATTTTTATTTCCTGTTTTACATTTGCCCCAAATTTATTGGCGCAAGATACAATTCCTGTCGATTCGGGAAAAAGCACACAAGAAGTATTGAATGATACGCAAAAAGAAACTGCGGATGACAGTAGTTCTATGGAAAAACATGAAGAACATTCTGTTGTTTCAGGCGGTCATTCGCATGATGAAATAAAACGTGGTGAACGTATTTTTATGGGTTTGATCCCGTTTGAGAGAAACTATGAATCGTGCGTTTCATGCCACATTTTAAATCAGGTTGATACTTTAAACTGGAATCCAAGTGCGCTCGATATTGCATTGAAATATGCCGACAAAGATTTTGCATCTTTTCAACAAGTGGTCATGCAACCTTCCGGGAAAAAAATGGAGGCCTCCCATGTAGGTTTTAAAATCGAAGAGGAGAATTTAAAACAAGTAAAAGCATATCTCGATAATTTGGCGCAAACTGGCACAAAACCCGTGAAACCCAGCTTCAACAATCTGATATTGTTTCTATTTCTCGGTTTATTGCTTACCTGGGCGTTGTTGGAACTCATATTTTTCAGAAAAATTAAATTGAAAATAATCCCGGTTGTTATATTACTCGGAGCTTTTGGCTGGCAGGTTAAAATGATTTCTTCAGATGCAATGCGCCTGGGAAGGCAACAGGATTATGCCCCCGACCAGCCCGTGAAATTTTCACATAAAGTGCATGTTGGCGAAAACGGAATTGATTGCAAATATTGCCACACAACGGTTGAACAGGGTAAATCGGCAGGAATTCCGGCAACAAATCTGTGCATGAACTGCCATGTTATTATTCGTGAAGGAACAAACAGCGGCAAATTTGAAATTGCAAAAATTGTTGATGCCGTTGAAAAAGGCAAACCTGTTGAATGGGTTCGAATACATAATTTACCCGAACATGTTTTCTTTAGCCATGCAGTTCATGTGGGGTCAGGAAAACTCGATTGCGCCCAATGTCACGGTCAAGTTCAGGAAATGGATATTATGAAACAGCAAAACGACCTCTCGATGGGCTGGTGTGTAAATTGCCACCGCGACACAAAGGTTCAATTTGCCGAAAACGCGTATTACGATCAATATATAAAACTTCATGAAGATTTGAGGACGGGTAAAATTGACTCAATTACCGCAGATAAGATTGGGGCAAACGATTGTATGAAGTGTCACTATTAGTTTCGAGTTCAAAGTTGAAAGTTTGAAGAAAGGCTGTTTATAGGCAAGTTGAAAAGTTTAAAGTAGGATTGAAAATCAGGTTATGACAAAATATTGGAGAAGTATAGAAGAATTAAATGATCCGGTGAGTTTCAAAAAAGCCGAGATGCGGTTGGAAGTTGATGCAAAACGCGCAGGAATTCATAATCAGCCGGCATCACGACGCGATTTTCTCAAAACATTTGGTTTTAGCGTTGCTGCCGCAAGTTTGGTTGCCAGTTGTACAAAACCGGTAAACAAGGCAATTCCGTTCCTTATCAAACCCGAAGAAGTTACACCCGGAATGGCCAACTATTACGCTTCTTCCTATTTCGAAGGAAATGAATATTGCAGTGTTTTGGTTAAAGTTCGCGATGGGCGACCCATAAAAATCGAAGGGAACAGTCTTTCTCCGGTTTCGCAGCAAGGAACTTCTGCACGTGTACAGGCATCTATTTTGAATTTATATGATGACGCCCGTTTTAAAACTCCCATGAAAAGAGGCGAGGCAACAACCTGGGGCGAAGTCGACGATTATATTAAAAATAAAGTTGGTCAGTTAAAACGCGACAATAAAAAGCTGGTTTTGCTCACTTCAACAATCATTTCACCTTCCACAAAAGCTGTTATCAATAAATTTTTAGCCGAAAATCCAAATGCACAGTGGCTGCAATATGATGCTGTTTCGGCTACTGGGATTTTAAAAGCGAATGAGTTGAGTTTCGGGAAAGCTTTTGTACCTGATTATCATTTCGAAAAAGCAAAAGTTATTGTAAGTTTTGGTGCCGATTTTCTGGGTACCTGGCTTTCGAATGTTGAATATACAAAAGCGTACTCTGCCGGAAGAAAATTATTGGAAGCCGGCGATGAAATGAGCCGCCACTACCAGTTTGAAAGCGGAATGTCAATTACCGGTTCAAATGCCGACGTGCGAATTCCAGTTAAACCTTCTGAAGAAGGTTTGTTAATTGCGAATCTTTACAATGAACTTTTGAAAAAGAAAGGTTTAACTTCGGCAAATGTTCCAAATTCTTCATACGATTTAAGCGGTTTGGTTGCTGATCTTATGGAAAACGCAGGAAAATCGATTGTGGTTTCAGGAAGCAACGACTTTAATATTCAACTTATAATTAATGGAATAAACAATTTGCTGGGGAATTACGGAAATACCGTTTTAACAGGCAAAACATTAAATACGCATCAGGGAATTGATTCGGAATTTGAAACTTTTATTTCAGAATTAAAAAGCAAAACCGTTGCCGGAGTAATGTGCTGGGGAGTTAACCCGGTTTATAACCATCCGGCCGGAATAGAAATTAAACAAGCTCTGGAAGGTCTGGAACTTTCTGTTTCTTTTGCCGAAAAAGATGACGAAACAACTTCAACCTGTCACTGGGTTTGCCCGGCACCAAATTATTTGGAGGCATGGGATGACGCTGAACCAAAAACCGGTAGTTTTAGTTTGGCACAACCAACAATTTCGAAACTTTTTGATAGCCGTCAGGTTCAGGAATCGCTTATGAAATGGGGAGGTTTGGAAGAATCTGATTTCTATTCATTCATAAAAAAATATTGGATTGATAATTTCAAAAGCCAGCAATCAGAATTTTCTGATGACCGAATGTTTTGGAACAGCACCTTGCAAATTGGTGTTTTTGAAACTCCAAATTCAGGTTCCGGAGAATTGATTTATACTGAAAACGGCTTGTCTGGTTCAATCTCACAAATAAAACCTGCCACCGAAGGATGGGAAATTGCCTTGTATGAAAGTGTTGCTTTAAGTAACGGCTTTGCTGCAAATAACCCGTGGTTACAGGAATTGCCCGATCCCATTGCAAAAGTTAGCTGGGACAATTTTGCTGCCGTTCCGGTAAAATGGGCCGAAGAAAACGGCATTCAAAATGAGTCGGTAATAACTGTTAATGGATTAGAATTACCTGTAATTGTTCAACCCGGACAAGCCGCCAACACAATTTCAGTTGCACTTGGTTATGGTAGGGAAATTTCAGGGAAAGTTGGCGATGGAGTTGGAAAAAATATGTTTCCAATGGCAATTATCGAAAATGGAGCGAAAAAATTGTGGGTTGCAGGTGCAACAGTTCAAAAAACTGAAAAGACTTTTAAATTAGCTATTTCGCAAACACACCATTCAATGGAAGGTCGCCCGATTGTGCGTGAAACTAATTTCAACGAATGGATACAGAACCCGGCTGCAGGAAATCAGTTAAAGGAAGAACACGAAAAACACGCTGTTTCTTTATATCCTGAAATGGAATTTAAAGGACACCATTGGGGAATGGCAGTTGATTTGTCGTCGTGCACAGGTTGTGGCAACTGTTCAGTTTCTTGTCAGGCTGAAAATAATATACAGGTAATTGGCAAAGAACAGGTTCGGAACCGACGGATTATGCACTGGATTCGCATCGATCGTTATTTTTCGAGCGATGCAGAGAACCCCGACGTATTTCATCAGCCGGTAATGTGCCAACATTGTGACAATGCACCTTGCGAAAATGTTTGCCCTGTATCGGCAACGCCGCACAGCGAAGAAGGACTGAACCAAATGGCTTATAACCGTTGCGTTGGAACAAAATATTGTGTAAATAACTGTCCGTACAAAGTTCGCCGTTTTAACTGGTTTCAGTATGTAAAAAACGATGAATTCGATTTTGCATCGAACAGCGATTTGGGACGGATGGTACTGAATCCTGACGTTACAGTCCGTTCGCGCGGTGTAGTTGAAAAATGTTCGTTTTGTGTTCAACGTATTCAGGAGAAAAAGACAGAAGCAAAAGTTGCTGGTCGTAAAATCGAAGACGGAGAAATCCAAACTGCTTGTGTTCAGTCATGTCCGGCAAATGCACTTGTTTTTGGCGACATGAATAACCCGGAAAGCAAAATATCGAAATATATGAAAAACGAACGCAACTATCATCTTTTAGAGGAGTTGCATACTTTGCCATCGGTTGGATATTTAACTAAAGTAAGAAATAAAAAAGCATAAAAGCCTATGTATAATTCAGAGGTAAGGGGAAGATTAATAACCGGAGATAAAAGCTTAGGGCAGATTTCGAGGGAAATTATTGCACCAATCCATGCAAAAACACCGGTGTGGTGGTACTTTGCGGTTCTTGTAGGATTGATAATGTTTGGAATTGGAGGTTATTCAATTTTCCTGACGTTAACAAAGGGAATCGGAATGTGGGGCGTAAACAATACAGTGGCATGGGGTTGGGCAATTATCAACTTTGTCTGGTGGATCGGGATTGGCCACGCTGGAACAGCTTTTTCAATCTTCCTGTTAATATTGCGGCAAAAATGGCGTACAGCAATCAATCGTGCAGCCGAAGCAATGACAGTGGTTGCAGTATTTTGCGCAAGTTTGTTCCCGCTAATGCACATGGGGCGGCCATGGTTGTTTTTCTATATTTTCCCTTATCCAAATACAAGAGGCCCGCTTTGGGTAAATTTTAACTCGCCGCTATTCTGGGATTTTGTGGCTATTTCTGCTTACTTATTGATATCAGCAAGTTTCTGGTATTTTGGAATGTTGCCCGATTTTGCAACAATCCGCGATACTGCCAAATCGAAAATTAAAAAAGCTGTTTACGGCGTATTCGCTTTTGGTTGGACAGGTTCGAGCCGCGAATGGTTGCGTTTCGAAGGATTAAGTTTTGTACTTGGCGGAATTGCTGCTGTACTTGTGGTTTCGGTTCACTCAATTGTATCTACCGACTTTGCCGTTTCTGTTGAAGTGGGTTGGCACACAACCATTTTCCCGCCATATTTTGTTGTCGGTGCTATTTTCTCGGGTTTTGCAATGGTACTCACGTTGGTTGTTACCATGCGTGCTTTGTACAAAATGAACGATTTTATTACCGATTCGCACATTGATGCGGTTTGCCGGGTTTTGATTTTTATTTCGCTAATTATGGGAACTGCCTACCTTACCGAGATTTTCATGGCCTGGTATTCAGGATCGGAATACGAAATTTTTATGTTCTTCCATAATCGGCTTACCGGCGAGTATGCGTTTCAGTTTTGGGCAATGTTTGTTTCAAATGCTGTAATCCCGCAATTATTTTGGTTTAAAGGAATGCGCCGCAGAATGTGGGTCGTTTTTACCATCTCAATCATTATAAATATTGGCATGTGGTTCGAACGATTTAATATCGTTGTAACTTCCTTAAGCCGCGACTATCTGCCCTCAACCTGGGCATCATACTCTCCCTCTTTGGTCGAAATTGGTTTCTTTGCCGGTACACTCGGCATGTTTATCGTAGGAGTTTTGTTGTTCTTCCGTTATATCCCAATGATTGCAATTTCAGAATTGAAGAGTGTGGCTAAATTCGACAAACCAAACAATGAACAATTAAAACACAGTAATCATGAATAAAGAATATATTCTCGGTGTTTTTAAAGACGAAGAAAGTTTGGTTTCAGCTTTCGACAAGGTTAAGGAAAAAGGAGTATTACCTCTCGAAGTTTATACACCGTATCCTGTTCACGAAATTTTGGAAGGAATGGGAAATAAAACACGAATTACTTACGCTGCGTTTTTTTATGGATTGTTTGCCGCAATCGGAATCCTTTCCTTTTTAACGTATGCCGCCTCAATCAGCTGGCCTTTAAATTATGGTGGGAAACCATTTAATTCGTTCCCTTCATTTATTGTTGTAACCATTGTGGCTACAATACTTGCCATAACAATTTTAACCCTTTTAACTTTTTCGGCGCGGGCAAAATTATTCCCGGGAAAGGTTCCCGAAATTTATCATGAACGTGCAACCGATGACAGGTTTGTAATGGTAATCGACAAAAAAAGTATGGGAAGTAAGGTTGATGAAATCAATTCAATAATAACTGAATATGGTGAAATTGAATAAATCTGACTTTTTTAGAACTAATGAAATAAGTAGTGAAATGAATTATTTAACGAGCATAAAAAGAACGCTGAAAACTGTCGCATTGATTGGTATTGCGGCAGTGTTAATGTCATCATGCGATTATAACCGCCGCACCACAGGCTGGGATTATGCAGGCGATTTGATAAACTCAAATGCTTACGAGACATATTCTGAAAATCCAAATTTTAAAAACGGGAGAACAATGCAGCCACCGGTGGCCGGAACAATTCCGAGAGGTTTTATGCCCTATATATATCAAAAAACGGATGAAGACAGGGCTTTGGCTGCACAAACACTTGTTAACGAACTGGAAATTACTCAGGCGAACCTCGAAAGAGGTAAAGTTGCCTATGGAATATATTGTATGCAATGTCATGGTGGAAAGGGCGATGGACAGGGCGCTTTGTATGTAAATAAAAAATTTATATATCCTCCGGGGAATTTGTTGAATGAAAAAATGATGGCAAATCCCGAAGCCGATATTTATCATGTAATTACAGTTGGCTGGGGAATTATGAGCGAACATGGCTCGATGATTACACCAGATGATAGGTGGAAAATTGCAATGTATATTAAACAGGAATTACAGAAA
>JBFHJA010000136.1:0-9537 GCA_041596165.1 Draconibacterium sp.
GGCTGTCTGATAATTACAACTTTCATGCTCATTATCACGAGTTATTTAGTCAGTAAAATTTCGCCCGACAAATCCATCAGGTTTGACTAATTCAAGTTTAGCGATATCAAGAAAAAAACTCTTGTGAATAAATCAGCAAGAGCTTTTTTGCAATATTTTATTTTGTTGGTGCCGGTTTTAAATGCTTGTCAAGAAAAACAAGCATGCCCCGATAAAAATCGAAACGATTTTCTTCATTATGAAATCCATGACCTTCGTTGTCTTTCACCATATATTCAACATCAATTCCCCGCTCCTTCAGTGCATTTACTATCTGGTCTGATTCGTTAATATTAACCCGCGGGTCGTTTGCTCCCTGAGCTACAAACAAAGGAGCTTTAATTTTATCGACATGATAAACCGGAGAAACCGCAGCTAACTGCAAACTATCTGACACTGGATTTCCAACCATTTCGTACAACATGTCCAACATTGGTTTCCAGTATGGAGGAATTGTTTTCATAAAAGTAAACATGTTTGAAACGCCAACATAATCGACTCCTGCTGCATACAAATCGGGAGAAAAACAAAGCCCTGCCAATGTTGCGTATCCACCGTAACTTCCACCGTAAATGGCAATTTTTTCGGGGTCAGCAATTCCTTCGTCAATTAACCATTTTACCCCATCCGAAATATCGTCCTGCATTGTTTTTCCCCATTGTTTGAATGAGGCTTCCCAAAAAGCTTTACCAAAACCAGTTGAACCTCGAAAATTCATTTGTAAAACTGCATAACCATTATTGGCTAAAAACTGTACTTCGGGATTAAATCCCCAATTATCACGTGCCCAGGGTCCTCCATGAGGATTAATAACCACCGGTAATTTTTCAGCTTTGTAACCCAAGGGTAACGTAAGATAGCCTTGAATATTCAGCCCATCACGCGAAGTGTAATTCACGGTTTTCATTTCGCACATATTTTCTGCTTTAATCCATGGACTCAGTTCTGCCAGCAAAGTCAATTCATCGGTTTCCTTGTTGTAGAAATAGTATTCGCCCCGTGTTTTATCGCTGAAAGTACGTATCATAAATTTGTCCTCTGCTTTATTTTCACTGGCCACGCGAACTTCCACTCCAGGCAGTTTTTCTTTTAATTGATTTATCATCGTTTCATACTCCGAATCAAAACAACTCTCCTTTCTTTTATCTGTGTACCAATTTACAGCCAACAATTTTTTATCCTTTTTTGAATAAACTATTCCAGAAAGATCGGCTTCTTCCGTTTCATACAGCATTTCACTTTCTTTTCCATTGGCAATATCAAACTTTACCAGTGCCAGTTTATCGCGTTCGAGGTTTGAAAGGGCATAAACCATTTTATTATCGAAAGTAAAGATTACCGGGTTAACAGTTTCCTTAAAATTTGTGGTTAACACTGGGGCAAATTCATCATCTTCGGTATTTCGGTATAAATAGGTAGTATTTACCCCATCGGATGCAATAGCTACACGAAGTTTACCTTCATGGTCGGTCATCCAGCCCATGATATTGCCAGGATTTTCGGCAAGCAGGGTTAATTCTCCGGTAACAATGTTTAAACGATATGGATCGAAAACAGTTGGATTGCGTTTATTAAGGCCAACGATTACTTCTTCTTCAATATCTTCAAGTTCGTCTATCAACTCCGTTCTTACTTTTTCAAATACAGTGAGCCCTTTTAAATCCGAACCATCAATATTTACACCATAACCCTGAAAATTTTCATCACCCCCGGTATCTTTAAGAAATAAAATCCGATTGTTATTTGCCCAGATATAACCGGCAATATCACGTTCGGTTTCGCTTGTAATCCGGGTGGCTTCTTTTTCGCCAATTTTCTGGATAAAAACATTTAGCCGCGATTCAAATGGTGCCATATAAGAATAATACTCGCCATTGGGCGATAGCATAAAAGCAGTTTTTTCAGGATTTCGAAAAAAGTCCTCCAAAGGAATAACAGGCGCTTTCTCAACCGAAGTCATTTTGCATGATGCAAAACCAATTACAACGACGAATAAAAAGATTAGTTTTTTCATTTTACAGTTTTTTTAATTTGATTTTTAATTAACTGGATTACTACGCTTTAAGCTATACAAGTTAATGATATAATTCTTCAAATCAAATATTTAAGATTGCATAATAGCTAATAAATGTCTGTTTCAATTTTTTTCATGACATGAACTATATATGATTTGCATAACAAACCAATTTATCACATATCAATACTATTATTCACATTCTTTTCATAAAAAACCTATCTTTGACACCTCTAAAAATTATTCGAGAATGTTTTTTGTTGGAGCAACTGGCCAGATTTTAACCCTGATACTTACGGTATGTTTGCCGTTTGTATTTTTGTTTTCAGCTGAACCAAAAGCTGAACTGTTAAAAGAAACATTGCTTTTTGAAAATATTCAAATCCAACACGAAACTTTTTCTTTTGAAAACAATTCATTTCAAATTCATATAGATTCAGTTGAAAATGTTGATGACACAAAAATTGGTTTTGAGGATACTTTCATTCAAAAAACACCAATTATAAAGGATCTTATAAGGTGGAAATCATTTTGTGCTGAAAGCTCGGGAAACAAAGCACCTCCAAAATTTACTTGTTTTAGTTGTTAAAATAACCGAGTTAAAACCAGGTTATTAAATCAAAATATTTCAAAATTTATTATCGTTTTCAATTGTTCCTGTTTCACATAATGGTGACTCATTTTAAAAACAACTGAATTATTAACTCAACAATTATGAAAATGTTACGATTCATTTATTTCTCTGCCATTGCAATGGCTCTGTTGTTAACTTCTCAAACAATTTTAGCACAAAATATAATTTCCGGAAAAGTACTTTCACAAGACGGAGAAGCACTGACCGGAGCAAATATAATTGTTAAAAACACAACTATTGGAACCGCTTCCAATGGCGATGGAAAATACTCGCTCCCAAAATTAAAAAATGGTAACTATGTAATCAGGGTAAGCTTTTTTGGATATGAAACCCAGGAAAAACCACTGGTTATTAGCGACAATGATTTAACTGTTGACTTTGCATTAACACAAACTTCTATTGACTTGAACGCAGTTGTTGTAACCGGCACACGAACCGAAAAAAGCCTTGCAAACACTCCTGTCCTCACACAGTCAATCAGCATTCAGGAACTGCAAAAAAAGGATATTACAAACATTTTGGATGCTCTTGAATTTACTGTTCCGGGACTTGAATTTACAAGCCAGGCACAAGGTAAATCATTGACCTTACAAGGGATTGACGCACAATATATGCTGATTTTGGTAGATGGAGAACGACTTGCGGGCGAAACTTATGGTGATGTTGATTACTCCCGCATTAACATGGCCGATGTTGAACGCATTGAAGTTGTTAAAGGTGCAGGCTCCACATTGTATGGCTCCAACGCTTTGGGGGGTGTTGTAAATATCATCACAAAAAATCCGGTGAAGGATTTGAGCGTTGCGGCGTCAGCACGTTTTTCGGAATACAACACACAAAACCAAATGTGGAGCTTTGGCACGAAAAAAGGGAAATTTTCAAATCAAACTTCGGTAGTGCTGGACAAAACCGGTGGTTATGATTTAATTGAGGGAGACTCGTACCGAACGCAGGAAAAAGAAGATGCAGTTGTAGTAAATGAACACCTGAAATTTACACCTTCCGAAAGTTTTATTTTAGAAGGAAATGCATCATTCATGTCGAAAAATCGTGACAATACCTCGGAGGATTTGTACGATCGCCGGAACAAAGATTTTACATATGGTGTAAAAGGAACTTATTTCATCAACACAAGAAATAATTTGAATTTGAGCTGGAACTCTGACAATTACAAAATAATTGATAAAATAGCGCCCGGCAATTTACAAACAGTTTATGACAACAGATACAACACTGCCCGCTTGCTGGGTGGTTTTAAACTTGCCGACTGGAACCAGCTAACTGTTGGTACTGAATACAATGCGGAAAACCTGACCGCATCGCGCAACAATATTGAAGATGAAACCAATACCGATTACATTGTGTATGCACAGGAAGATATTCAATTGGGTGAAAAGCTTGATATTATTGGCGGAGCCAGGGCACTTAATAATTCACTATACGGCTGGCATTTTACGCCACAGGTTTCGGCTATGTATAAAATATGGCATTTCAATCTCCGCGCAAACTACAGCATGGGGTATAAAACGCCAACTTTAAAGGAAAAATACATGTCGTTTAAAATTCCAGCTCCGGGTCCTCCAATGTTTCTTGTTGGCAACCCCGATCTTGAACCCGAAACTTCAAATTACACCTCACTTTCAGCCGAATACACAAGACAGGGCGTGTCGTTTTCGGTTTCGGCATACAGAAATAATATCAGTAATATGATTTCGGAAAACCTTGATGAATACACAGTTAAACCTGGTGGGATTATTGAATACGCTTACCAAAACTACTCTGAGGTAATGTTAAAAGGAATCGACGTCATATTGAGAACAAAAATTGTTAACAGTATCTACTTTAACGGGGCGGTTACTTTTTCAAAAAAATATGACCAAATTGAAGATAAAGAATTTGAAAATGTGCGCAATTTCTCGGGAAAATTTAACCTCGATTACAATCTCACTTCTGGAAATTACAGGTTAGATGCAAATATCCAAAGTAATGTTTATGGCGGGAAAACCATAAATTTGATGGACGAAACTACACATAAAATTGAAGCTATTGAACTTGGAACTTTTTCGTTGTGGAAACTTACCACAACGCACACAATCAATACACGTTACTATTTCAAATTTGGGATTGACAATATTCTGGATTACCTGGATCCCAAAGGTGGTTACAATACCGGAACACCCGGAAGGACCTTCTTTTTTGGTGTTGGGTTGAACATATAATTTTATTTTTGAGTTTCAATATTTCAGTAGCATAAGTAAACACCTGTATTAAAAGGGTATGCAACCAACGAACCAATACAAATTGTAAGATTCTTAATTAAATAGAACACTGATGACACAGATAAAACAGATATTCACTGATGGGCTTCAGCGAAAATCATTAAAATCTGTATCTTCTGTGTTCCATTGCATTAATTGCAAAGTTCTAATAACTGTATTTTATCTTTTGTTACAAACTCTTTTTTTTAATTTTACAGCATGTTGCTTGACGCTGAAAATATCAAAAAAGTGCTGTCTCAAACGTTGCCGGGTTCAACTTCGCACCGAAAGATGCTACCCGTTAACCGGGAACTTGTGTCGGGTAGTGCCGAACAAACGCGACTGAAACACAGCAGCGTTTTGCTTTTGCTTTATCCCGAGAACAATGAATTACAAGTATGTTTGATCAAACGTCCGGCACACATGAAACACCACGCCGGGCAAATTGCATTTCCTGGCGGACGGATTGAAAAGGGCGAAACTGCGCTGGAAACAGCTCTCCGCGAAACCTGGGAGGAAATAGGAATTACTTCGGAACAAATAGAAATACTTGGCACGCTTTCAGAGCTTTACGTTCAGGTGAGCCGGTTTCAGATACACCCGTTTGTGGGTTGGCTCAAAAATAAACCGAAGTTTCTCATTTGCAAAAACGAGGTGGAAAAAACAATTCTATTCCCGCTGAAAAATATGCATAATGCTTTTGAAGAAGTTGAACTTAATACCGTTACAGGTAATATTAAAGTGCCTTGCATACAGTTTGAAGGCGAAATTATCTGGGGTGCAACAGCAATGATTTTATCGGAATTTTACGATTTACTGAACTTATTTGAGACTAATAATCGATAACATTTTTATACTGCTTGTAATTGTTGGTTACATTCCTCACAAAATTTGTAGCCTCTTCTCCGCGGCAATAACCAAAGCGCACTACTTCATCTTTAAAATA
The DNA here is from genome assembly GCA_041596165.1 of Draconibacterium sp. Lineage (GTDB taxonomy): Bacteria > Bacteroidota > Bacteroidia > Bacteroidales > Prolixibacteraceae > Draconibacterium. The sequence continues at coordinate 5,892 of JBFHJA010000136.1, forward strand.
TTGTTCTTCCGATTTATTTTCAAGATAAAAATCAACATTACCTTCCCATACATTTGGATCTTTTCCATATTTTTTTGCCAGCCGTTGTGCATCATTAACATGCCCCAACCCTATATTATACGACGCAAGTACAAATTTAATCCGCTGGGTTGAGTCGGGAATACTTTTTATAAACTGGTTGTTTAATGAGTTCAAAAGCAGAACACCTCCTTTTACATTTTGTTTTGGATCTTCGATATTAATAACGCCAAAAGCTTCGGCAGTAGCAGGCATCAATTGCATTAATCCATAGGCTCCTATCCACGATCCTGCATCTTCGTTAAACCTCGATTCATGATAAATAATGGCTGAAATAAGCCGCCAGTCCCAGTTGTATTCTTTTGCGATCTCCTTTACTATGCCGTCATATTTCGAAATCCTGCTCCCCGAAATACTGTTAAATTCACTGTTCATTCGGTCGGCAACCCTTGGGCTTTCAAAATATTTAAAATAAAGGAAATTAAACTTGCGGGTTTCTTTCATTTCTGTTAACCACTTATCTAAAGATGCTTTCAACTCCACTGAGCCTTTTCGAACTGCCCAGGCAATATTTTGTGGTAAACTTACCTTTAAGGAAATATCCAGATTTGGATAATAAAATCTGTTCAGAATCCCAATATTTTCGTCGCAAATGGTGTAATCAATTTCACCTTTTGCAACTCTCGAAATTAATTCTTCGGTGCTGTAAACCGAGTCAGTAATTATCGCAATATGCCCTCCAATTTCTTCCGACAAATTAAGCAAACGCTGATGATAAGCAGAATTTTTCTGAACATACACTCTTTTATTCTCAAGTTCTAATACCGAATTAATATAACTTGCTTCTCCTATCTTGCTTGATTTCGAACGTTGCACTAATATCTGTTGGGTTTGCTGTAATGGCACAGTAAAATCGACTTGTTTGTTCCGTCTTCCGGTTACTGTAAGGTTTTGGGCGATTAAATCATACCTGCTCTCGAGCAACCCGTTAAATGATTCGCTTATGTTGTTATGAACAACAATTTCCAGGTTTACCCCGAGATCTTCACTCAAGTCTTGCAACAATTCATATTGAAAACCCATCGGTTTTCCGCGGTAAATAAAATAATTAGTTGAATTGTAATCAACAGCAGCTCTTAATATTCCGGTTTTCTTAATCCGGGCAAAATCATTTCGTTTATTTGCCGTTTCAATTCGTTCCTCTTCCGATGAATCCTCTATTTCCTTCCACAAAAAAATAACAACAAAAGCAAAAAACAAGAATAGAAAAATAGCAGCTCCTTTTTTGTATGTTAAGTTAAATTTCATTAATCATAAAACAACCACGAAAGCCCAAATCTAAATGTTGCCCGGGGCATTGGATAGTGCGCAGTTGTCATGTATTCTCCATCTAAAAAACTCGTACCAATATTCATCATTTTGAAAAATACAATTGTTCGTTTAAGTCGCAAATTAGCATAAACATCAATATAAGGGTAGTTTCCGTATTTTTTTTCATTTTGAAGATAAAATAATCCCGTTGATGGCGCATAGGCATCGGCAAAATATTTTGTGTTATAACGTGTATCAAAACCAATTTGACTAAACATTACTTTTGAAATCACAAATTTATAATATGCCGAAACAAATCCGGAAAAATCAGGAAGGTGGATAAACTCCTCATTGGAAGCTTTTTGCCACAATGCCCGCACACGAAAATGAAGGTTGCGATAGTTAAAATCTTTATCGGCAAATGCTGATAATACGAGCAATTCCTTATCAGTTTGGGATGGAATTCCTTCGTAATTGTTATATATAAAGTTATTTATAATGGCATAATTACCCGTAAGTTTTAGTTTGAAGCGGGGGGAAATGATACTTCCGTTTAAATCCATCCGTTGCTCCATGTTAAAGTTATTATTCCATCGATAATGGTTCGAATAAAATTCATCCTGAAAATAATCGGCAGCTGTATTTTTGATAAATCCACCCAAGACAAGCGAAGCTAACGAATCTTTCAATACCTTGAATGGTTTTGAAATAGTTCCGGAAAGTTCTGTTTGTCCAGCCTTTTGACCAATTAAATATATTTTTCCATCAAAATTCCATGTCCAGAATTTTCCTTTTTCCCGAAAAATACCTCCTCCAACATACAAATTTGAATAGTTTTTCACAATACTTTCATACCTGCTTGTATCCAATCCCTCATATATTGTTGAATCGCTACCTGGTGTGGTGGTATTTATAAAATCGAGTCCCAGATAAGCTCTTTTTCCAAAACTTGTTTTACGTTCAGCATTTTCATATTGCTTCAGTTGAATTACATTGTCAAGTTTATTAAACCTTATTGAATCAGTTATATAATCACTGTCATAATAAGTATTCTGAAAAAAGGTATTTCCTGTTTCTTCTTCATCTGTGAACTGCTGCTGATGCCTTTCATATTGCGATCCAACAGAAAACCCAAAAATTGGCCTGAACAATCCTGAATCTTTTTCAGTTTCAATTATTTTTCCAAATCTATATTCACCATTTACAAAGTAATATGTGCCTTTCAAATTCGAAGTACTTGCCTCAAGATTTGTATTTATTAATTCAGAATCAGCCACTTCAAAAAGCAAACTATCGGTTGTAATCCCACCGTTTTCATTGTTTTTTACAGTGTTTGTAATAAAACCCGTGTAGATATTCCAATTATTACGATTGTAACTGGAATAGAACGTTATAAAATTATTTTTACTTTCCTGGGCAATATACTGTCCGGCAGATTTTGCAATGTCTATTTGCAGCGTAAAGTTAAAGTATGGGTTTACATTTTGCGTATGAAGAAAATTAAACCTGATTTCGTTTTTAACCGACTTATTACCGTTTTGACCGAAATCGAGTCTTGTATATGGAGTTTTTGTATTATAATACTTTACAGCTGCTGGAGTTAACAAATAAACTTCCCTCGATTTGAAAAACAAGAAATCCACATTTGAATTTCGACCAAAAAAATCGTTATTTAATACAGGTGTTCCATAATTACCTACATATGTAGAAGTTACAAAGTTTTTTAGTGCAGGGTTGTAAAGTTGATAATTATCAAGAAGTGTATCTAACTTAAGCGAATCCTGAAATGCACCATAATCTGAAATATGCCATAACTTGATACTAGGATCAATATTCACTGGCTTTTTTATACCTTCTTCTGCCCCTTCCTTATCTACCTCAAATTCCTCGAAAATCTGTGAAATTCCGGAATATGGAACAAACAATGCAAAAAAAAGAAAAATTAAGATTATTATCTTTTTTAGTTTCATTGCAATTTAAATTAATCGATCAGTTAAATCACACGTACTTAAATAGTTATCAGTAATAATATGTGTACCCATTAAAACCATTGTAAATTTCCTCTATTCATTTTTTGTTTTGTCTTCCATTAAAACTGTGACTACACAAAACTAAAAAAAGCATTCAAGGGAAAGATAGAACTTTATAACTTTTTATGATAATTAACTATTAGCCCAATAAAAAAGGCCCGTGCTCAGAAGAACACGGGCCTTGGTAAGTTGGCAGCGACCTACTCTCCCACTGTTACGCAGTACCATCGGCGCTGGCGGGCTTAACTTCTCTGTTCGGTATGGGAAGAGGTGGTGCCCCGCCGCTA
>JBFHJA010000137.1:0-9535 GCA_041596165.1 Draconibacterium sp.
GAAAAACGCTTTTTGCTTGTCGCGGCCAATTTTTGCCATTTCTTCTGCCCATTGAATTTGCTCCAAAACCTCCCTTTTGTAAGCCTGGCGCATCATTTCCTGAAACTTCTGAAAATAAAACTGTTCATCATCGCCCGGATTAAGATAGGCTTTGGCTTTGATAAAATTTCCGTTGGCCAAATGAACGGCATCTGGAATTAAATCCTTGTCAACATTTTCCATTTCAAGCAAAGCATCCTTTATCGAATCTTTGCTTATAAACGGGAATTTTACCAATTGTGCCCGCGAGCGGATTGTTCCTATGACATCTTCTTCGTCTTCGGTAATTAAAATAAATAGTGTTTTGTTTGGCGGTTCTTCAATTAATTTAAGCAATTTATTAGCACAGGCAACGTGCATTTTCTCGGGCAACCAGATAATCATTACCTTGAATTCGGATTCAAATGATTTCAGGTTGAGTTTCTTATAAATCGAATCGCTTTCACGTTCATAAATCAAACCCTGTGCGTTGTCGGCCTCAATAAAAGTGAGCCAATACCCCAAATCGAAGTAGGGATCTTTTAACACCATTTCGCGCCACTGACCAATAAAATCATCGCTGGTGGGTTTCTGGCCTTTGGGATTATAAATTGGAAATACAAAATGTAAATCGGGGTGTGCCAGTTTGTTGTATTTGTGGCACGACGGGCAAACCCCACATGAATCTGTTTCGGTGCGGTTTCGGCACGAAATGTATTGTGCATACGCAATTGCCATAGCTACTTTCCCGGTGCCTTCGGGTCCCGAAAAAAGTTGCGCATGGCTAATCCGTTCATCCTGCACCGATTGAATTAACCGCTTTTTCAGGGCTTCCTGTCCAACTACATCTTTAAAAAACATTCGGTAAAAATAACCAATTATCAATAACCAAATAACAAATGAACACCCATTATTGGAAATACAGCAATTAATGCCATGGTTTTGAAATTTTTGAAATTGAAAGTTATTTGAAGTTTGATGCTTGTTGTTTAGGAATTTGAAGTTTACCCCAACATTAAATTACTTTCAGCCCAAATTTACACAAGTCAGCAACGGAATTTATTTTTTATCTTTGGTTGATTTTCTGAAATTCTAAAAAAACAATAACATGCAAACGATTAGCACTTACAATTTTAAAGGAAAAAAAGCATTGATTCGCGTGGATTTTAATGTGCCACTGAATGAAAATTTTGAGATTACAGATGATACCCGCATGACGGCGGCAGTTCCAACAATCAAAAAAATAATGGAAGATGGTGGTTCGCCAATCATCATGTCGCATTTTGGCAGACCCAAAGAAGGACCAACCGATAAATATTCGATGCGTCATTTAGTAGGCCACTTAAGCGAATTACTAGGTGTTGAAGTAAAACTTGCTCCTGATTGTATCGGTGCAGAAGTGCAGGCAATGGCAAAAGCTTTGAAACCGGGTGAAGTTTTGATGCTTGAAAACCTCCGTTTCCACAAAGGCGAAGAAAAAGGCGATGAAGAGTTTGCCAAACAACTGGCTGCAAACGGCGACTGTTGGGTAAACGACGCCTTTGGGACAGCACATCGTGCACACGCATCAACAGCGGTAATAGCGAAATTTTTCCCAAATGATAAAATGTTTGGCTTTCTGGTTGAAAGCGAAGTTGAAAGTCTGGATAAAGTAGTTTCAAAACCAGTTCGACCAATGACAGCAATCATGGGCGGTGCGAAAGTTTCCACTAAAATCACCATCATCGAAAATATGCTCAGCAAGGTAGATAACCTGATACTGGGTGGTGGAATGACTTTTACTTTTATAAAAGCCAACGGTGGTAAAATAGGTAATTCACTGGTAGAAGACGATTTTCTTGAAATGGCATTGAAAATTCAGAAAATTGCAGAAGAAAAAGGTGTGAACCTTGTAATGGCGACTGATGTTGTTGCGGCCGATGCATTTAGTGAAGAAGCCAATACGCAGGTGGTTCCAGCAAATGCTATTCCTGATGGATGGATGGGTTTAGATGCCGGTCCTGAAAGCATTAAAAAATTCAAAGAAGTGATTGAAAACTCGGGAACTATTTTATGGAACGGACCTGTAGGTGTTTTCGAAATGGAGAAATTTGCCGTGGGTACAAAGGCCGTGGGCAGCGCCATCGTAACAGCAACAAACAAAGGTGCTTTCTCGCTTGTAGGCGGTGGTGACTCCGTTGCAGCTGTTAACAAATTTGGGATTGCTGATGGTGTTTCATACATCTCAACAGCAGGTGGTGCAATGCTCGAAACATTGGAGGGTAAAGTACTTCCAGGTATCGCAGCGGTTAGGGGAGAATAAAGCCCCAATCTAATCCTTCTCCGCGGGGAGAGAATAAAGTATAAAAAATTCTGAAATATTTTAAAACCCGGTCCGTCAGACGATGGATCGGGTTTTTTATTCCACAAAATTCGATTAATTTTAAAAGTAAAAAATGAAAGCCGATCTTGTTGAAAAGCAATTCTCAAAATTCAATTGTGCCCAAACTGTATTTAGTCTTTTTGCCAGCGATATTGGAATTGATGAAAATATGGCCTTAAAAATTGCCAGCGGTTTTGGTGGCGGAATGGCTTGTGCTGAAACTTGTGGTGCAGTTACCGGCTCCTACATGGTTATAGGCATAAAACATGGGCATTCAACTTCAAATCCTGAAGACAAAGCATACACAAAAAATCTGATCAAAAAGTTCAACACTGAATTTAAAAACGCACATGGCAGTTTAATCTGTAAAAACCTTACCGGATTCGACATTTCAACACCGGAAGGAGCTGCTGCCGCAAGCAATGCAAATGTATTCAGAACCAAATGCCCTGCTTTTTTAGAAACGGCCTGCAATATACTTGAAACCCAGTTTTAAACTATTTTGATAATATTATTGTTTAACTTTCAGAAATAACATTTAAAACAGAAATATCATGAATTGTAACGTAGGATCAGTAGATCGTTTGTTAAGGATTATTCTTGGATTACTAATTGCCATTCTTGGCGTTGTTTTCGATAGTTGGTGGGGGCTGATTGGTCTTATACCGCTTGCGACCGGATTATTCAGTTTTTGTCCGCTTTATTTTCCATTTAAGATTTCTACAATTAAAAAAGAAAAGTAAAACTTTTCGAATACAGCAAAAAGCGACACGGAATTACCCTGTCGCTTTTGTTTTTTATTGACGATTTGATTGCAACAAATGATTTTTAGTGGCAAAAATAATTTTCATAAAACTTTACAAAGCAGAAATAGAATTTGGTTTTTCTAGTCGCCAATTTTCAAACTCAAAACTCAACGGCCAACAGGATATTTTAGTCCACAACAACTTAAAATACTGACTGCAAAACGTTCTGATGAATCTTCAGTTAATGAGTTTATCCATATTTATTTTTGAATTTCTAATACTTCGGAAGGTACAATTGAGATGGTTTTTTGAAGGACGATTGTATTTGACAATGTAATTTTTTCTTTGTTTTCAGTTTTTATATGGATAAAAAAGAAAGTAATGTCATTTACAGTTCCTTCAATAACAAAGTCTTTTTCAAGAATTTTAATGTGATCCCCGATTCTTAGCGGGTGATTAAAAAAGAGGATTAAACCGGCAGTAATATTCGAAAGCAACGACCATTGTGCAACAAATGCTATACCCAGAATTGCCATTACCGATGATATAAAAACAACAATATCGCTTTGATTTACACCCCAAATTGCAGAAATAAAAACTATTGCAGCAATTGTCAGCAACAAATTTATCATTCGTAAGGTAAGTTTGCGGCGTTGCAATGTGAAGTGGATTTTTTTGAGCATCCCGTTGATACTTCTCCGTGTAAATATGTGTGTTACAATTAATGCAACAATAACTACAATGGTTTGTATAATTTTTATCAAATGTGCTTCCATTTATTCTGATAATTTATTTTGTGGCAAAATTAAATCAAATCACGTATTTTCCCTCAATTCAATTTATTCTGGGTTAACAGATAATCGATTCATTCAATAATGAATTACTGGAATCGTGTTTCGAAAACCGCGACCCCCATGAACGGCTTCCAACTCTTTTAGACCACTCCCGGCAAACTGATTCCTTTTATTTTCCGGTACAAATCGAGGGCAAAAACGTCTGTCATTCCCGATACAAAATCAACAATCGACTGTATTTTCAGGTATTCTGAATCGCTTTCGGTTTTGTATTGATCGGGTAAAAGCGAAAGAATTTTTCTGCTGTACAAATCTTTAGCATTCATTATTGCCCCTACAAATTCTTCGAGCAAAGTACCAATAATTTTGTAGCCTGCAATTTCAATTTCAACAACCGAGCGGTTTGCATAAACTTTCTTAAATGAGATTTCTTTTACAGTATTCATCGCTTCGGCCTGCTGGTTTTGCAATGCACCTATTAAACTTCCTGAAAAACCACCTTGCAAAATTTCATTTTGATTTTCGGAAAAAATTCTGATACTTTCGTAAATAAGTTTACCAATTACACCTGCACGCAAATAGCTAATTTGCTCATTCTTATCGGTTACACGCTTCAAAGTAGCTTCTATATTTTCAATCTGTTTATTATTTTTTTCAGCATCGTAAAAACCTAGATACAAATCTTTTGTTTGGTCGTAACTTAGAATTCCCAGTTTAAAAGCATCTTCCAGATCCATAATCTGGTAACAAATATCATCGGCAGCTTCAACCAGATATACAAGCGGATGACGGCAATACGAATCCGGATTTTCGGGTTTTGGTTCGATACAAAGTTGATTTGCAATCTTTTTGTAATCTTCTTTATCCGACTGAAAAAAACCAAACTTAGGTTTTTTTGCCAGAACCGATTCATAGGGATATTTTACAATACTTGCCAAGGTTGAATAAGTGAGCGCAAAACCTCCCGGGCGTTTCCCGTTAAACTGGTGGGTTAGTATCCTGAAGGCATTTGCATTTCCATCAAAATGTGTAAAATCTTTCCATTCACCCTCTGTTAATTTTGATTCAAATTCACTCCCGGCACCCTTAACAAAAAAGTTGGAAATGGCAGCTTCTCCCGAATGTCCGAAGGGCGGATTCCCCATGTCATGCGCCAGGCAAGCCGTTGAAACGATTGTGCCAATTTCTGAAATAAGCGAATTTTCAGGCAATTCAGCCATTAGCTTTTCCGAAAGTAAATTACCAAGTGAACGACCAACGCTTGCCACTTCCAAACTGTGGGTAAGCCTGTTGTGCACAAAAATATGTTCGGGAAGCGGAAAAACCTGTGTTTTATTTTGCATCCGGCGAAATGGCGATGAAAAAATAATGCGGTCGTAATCGCGCTGAAACTGTGTGCGATCCTCACTTTTATTGGATGATGACCAGTCCTCCATTCCCAGCCGTGTTGTTGAAAGTAATTTATTCCAATCCATATTTTTGTTTTGTTGGGCGAAGGTAAATTTTATAAATAACAATTAGCAAGCAACAAATCTCAAATAACATCCAATTATTGAAATCAAGATATATAAGTTTTGGAATTGGAATTTATTTGCCTTTTGGAATTTCACAAAGTGTACGTCGAATATTTTCTTACCTGTTTTGATAATTCGCGTGCCCTGAAATTGGTTAATTCATCTAATTTCTGCCAAAAACCAGGACCGTGATTTTTGATTTTTGTATGTACCAATTCGTGTAAAAGTATGTAATCAATCAGTTCATCCGGTAATTTCATCATTTGTAAATTCAGGCTTATGTTATTTCTTGATGAACAGCTCCCCCAATTTCGTTTGTTGTTTCTTATGGTTATTTTATCGAATTGAAAACCATGTTTCAATGCCAATTCACTTATTTTTGTTGGCAAAAGTTTCTTCGCCTCATAACGGTAAATTCCAGCGATTACATTCTCCAAATATGTTCTAGAACTTTCTGTATTCAAATCCTCCAAAAAGATTTCAATAAAATCTTTGTTAATTTTGGTTTTGTTATCAGCAGCTTCAGTTATTTGTACCGTGTGCAGTTTTGTTTGAAACTGACCTACTTCAATTTTGCTGCTTTCAATGTCAAACTTTTGCTTTTGTCCTGAAATCCAGTCAATATTTTTCATTACAAATTGAGAGGCTTCTGATACAGAAACATAAAAAGGAAAAGAAACCCGCACAGATCGATCGGGTTTTACACTAATCTTTATATTTTTAGACCGGCGGTTTTTTACAAAGGTTACCGCCCCGATTTGGTTAAATTGAACTACTTTAGCAGTCATACGTTTATTAAATAAAAATCAAAGATATTAATTATGGGAAACAACAAAAAAATGGAGGTATTTGTCAATCTCACCAAAGGCGACACGGTTGTTGCCATCGAAGAAAAAGTATTGCCTGGAAGCCTTGTTTTTGATTCACTTAACCCATTTCCGGGTTATTATCACGAAACACCAACAAGTGCAAAACCCATTTATCTTTATATGGTATTGTCGCAACAATACCCACTGGAAGAAATTATCAGGGCAACACAAAATATTGAAAAAGAATATAACTGGAATTTCGATGCCGGTAAAGGATATATGTCAATAGGCTCTGTTTTTCTGAATTTTATAAGGGTTCGCCATTTGCCAGAACTGGATATGGTTGCAAAAATCCAGGAAGCATACGTAAAACAAGGAATTCATTTCTTAATGAATAAAAAACTAAAAGGAAAATTAGAGGCAACTGTAAAAATTGTAAAATTCCTAAATCTTGAAATGCTGGAAGAAGGTATTTATGTTAATGCCGACGATCCTACTTTTGCTTACGTTGAAATACCAAAATACCTTCATCATGCGGCTTTTGTAAAAGTTTCGATGGACGTGAAATACAATTGGGACGGGCATGAATTTGACGCAGCCACAGCCTCATTTTATAATAAAGGAGTGTTGCATGAAGCGGTGCGGATAAGGTCAGACCAAATGGATGTAGAGTATTTGTCAAAAATCAAAAAGCTTTATGCCGATAAAATTCGGTGAGTTTCTGGCAAGAAATCATCATAAAATTCTTTCGCTTTTATTAACTTTGCCCCATTAAAAGTCGATAGTTACCAAACTATCAGCTTTTTAACTTTTTATAAACCTACTATTTCCAATGGGAACCAACAAGAATTTATACATAGCAGCTATAGTAACAATTTCAATTATTGCAGTTGGCATTGCACTTTATTTTTCGGGTGCTTTTGTTACGGGAGCAATTAAATCAGGCAATTTTGAAACAGTTACCGTTGATCGCGGAGATGTTATTTCAACTACACAGGCAGCTGGAATTATTGAATCGGAAAACGAAGTTATATTGCTCAGCCCGGCTGCCAGCATCATAAAAAGTATTTTAAAGGAACCAGGCAACCACGTTCAAACGGGTGACATTATTTTGCAACTGCAAACCGAACCTGTTTTAGATGATATTGATAAATTGAAAGATCAATTGGAGGTGAAAAGAAATAACCTCGATAAAAATAAACTGACTGCACAAAGTACTAAACTTGATTTGGATTATAACGAAGAGGTAAAAAAACTAAAAGTAATTTCATTAAAAGCACAATTATCCGATCAGGAACAACTTTTAGAAGTGGGCGGTATTTCACCTGCAAGAGTTGAAGAAACAAAACAGGAAATTACTTTGGCAGAAAAAGATCTGGCAATGTTGATCAGCAAAAATTCAATCAGGCTAAAACAACTAAGCGCAGAAGACAGGGGCTTGTTGCTGCAAATACGTATGGACGAAAAAGTACTGGAAGACAAACAGTTATTGCTTTCAAAAATGAGTGTTCGCGCTCCTTCTTCCGGTATAATTCTTAATATTTCAGGAAACGTTGGAGAAAAAGTCCCTGCCGATAAATCACTTGTAACCATGTCTGATTTGAGTTCATTTAAATTAATAGGTTCGATTGATGAACAGTATGCACGTCAGTTAAAAACTGGTTCGTTGGTTTATGTTACTATTGAAAATGAAAAACTGGAAGGACTAATTGGAAATATTACACCGATGGTTGAAAACAATAAAGTTCAATTTAACGTTCACCTTACCGAAAGCAGTCACCCGAAACTGATCGCAAACCAAAATGTTAAGATTCAGATTTTCAACAATAAAAAAGAAAATACTTTGAGAATTAAGAAATTACCTGATTTTGAAAACGGGAAAACACAAAAGGTTTTTGTTGTTGAAGACAACAAAGCCGTCAAAAGGGAAATTTTGTTGGGAATAATTGGTGATGAATATTGTGAAGTATTATCGGGACTGAAACAAGGAGACGTTGTTATCTCCGATGAAACTAATTCAATTCGTCACTTAAAAGAAATTGATTTAAAATAACAAAGTTGGAATGAGACAATTTGCTTTTTCTATTTTTAGCTTAATTATTTGGGCAAATACATTATCAGCACAAAACGATTCTATTAAATATACTTTGAGTCTCGATGACGTAATTGACATGGCAATTACCCAATCTTCAGCTATAAAATATGTTCAAAATACAAACGTAAACTATTATTGGCGATACAGGAATTATAAAACCCAATTTAGACCTCAGTTGGTGTTGAACAGTGATTTGCCAAATTACAATAATACCACACAACCAATCACACAACCCGATGGAAGTATCCAGTTTAAACAGGTTTCAAATTTAGCGGCATCGGCAAACTTATCATTAAACCAATCAATCCCGGCATTGGGTACATATATTTATGCCAGTACCTCTACCTACGGAATTCGAAATTTGAACTTAAATGAAACAAGTTTCTCGGGTTCTCCTTTTGTTATTGGTTTTACCCAGCCTCTTTTTGGTTACAATTGGATGAAATGGTACAAAAAAACCGAACCGATGGTTTATGATGAAGCACAAAAAAGGTTTATCGAGGATATTGAACAGATATCGCTAAATGCAACCTACCGTTATTTCACTTACCTTTCTGTGCAAACTAATTTTAATTTGGCAGAAAACAATTTAAAAAATAGTCTCGACAACTTAAGAATTTCTCAGACTAAAAAAGAATTAGGCCAAATTTCGGAAAATGATTTTTCCCGAATCGAACTTTCGGTGCTGAATGCGCAAAAATCACTGAACCAGGCCAGTATGCAACTTAAAAATGCTGATTTCGAATTACGCACATATATTGGGTTAAAGGAAAACCATAAATTAGAGCTAATCATTCCCCTCAACATGACCCTTTTTGACATTAATCCGGAACTGGCCCTGGAAAAAGCAAAAGAAAACCGTAAAGAAACCACTTATTATCAACGTCGCCTAATAAATGCCGACCGTGAACTGGCACAGGCAAAAAGCACAACAGGAGTAAGCGCTACATTGCGCGGAAGTTTTGGTTTATCAAATAGTGCCGAAGAGTTTCTGGGCATTTATGATAATCCTCAAAAAGATCGTACCCTTCGTGTCTCGTTAAGTGTTCCTATTCTCGACTGGGGGAAATCGGCATCTACCGTAAAACTCGCTGAAACAGAGCGGGAACTTACAATTTTTGATGTTAATAAAGACATTGACGAATTTAACCGCGAAATAGTGGTTCAGGTTGAGCAGTTTAGTTTACTTAAAGACCA